>CAZYYB010000013.1:0-48973 GCA_964651515.1 uncultured Fibrobacteraceae bacterium | reverse complement strand
TGCTCACCGATATTTTATACGCGGTCTTCGACCCGAGGATACGGCTGCGATGAACGCGAAAAACGGGGCACTGGGCCGAAGCCTGTGGGGCAATGCGGTGATGCGTCTGCGGCGCGACCGGACGGCGCTGCTCTGCCTGGGGATCATCGTCGCCTACGCGGCGGTGGCGATCGTCAGCCCGCTCGTTTTTTCGCATTGGGATGCGAGCTACAACTACCGGTTGCGCAATGCGCCGCCGTCGCTCCACAACCCGCTCGGCACCGACGCCCTCGGGAGGTCGGTGCTGGTCAAGACCCTGCTCGGTGCGCACGTGTCCATGACCGTCGGCTTCATGGCCAACGTCATCGCCATACCGCTCGGGCTCCTGCTCGGCGCGTTTGCGGGCTATTTCGGACGGCGGGTCGACGACCTCATCGTCTGGTTCTATACCACAGTGGCGAGCATTCCGGGCATCATCCTCCTCATCGCGCTCAAGTTCGCCTTTGCCGACCGGATACTCTTCGGCGGCACCCCCCTCGAACTCGATCTCTCGGGCATGCCGGGCGTCTACCTCGCGCTCGGGCTCATCAACTGGATCGCCACCTGCCGGCTTGTCAGGGCTGAAACCATGAAGGTCAAGGAGCTCGATTTCGTGCTTGCCGCGCGCGCCTGCGGCCGCAGCGACCTCGCGATCCTCCTGCGCCATATCGTGCCGAACGTCTTTCATATCGCCATCATCAATTTTTCGCTCGGCTTCGTCGGGGCGATCAACGCGGAAGTCATCCTGAGTTTTCTCAATATCGGCGTCCAGAACCTGCCCTCCTGGGGCAAGATGATCAACGACGCGCGCATGGATCTCGTGGTCGGCCGCTGGTGGGAGTTCACCTCGGCCGTGACCGCGATCTTCGTGGTCGTGCTCGCCTGGAACATCTTCGGCGACCGGCTCCGCGACGCCCTCGACCCGAAACTGAAATAGGCCTATGCTGACGGTAAAGAACCTCTCGACAAGTTTTGCCACCGAAGACGGGATCGTCCACGCGGTCGACGGCGTCAGTTTCCGTATCGACAAGGGGCGGCTCTTTGCGCTGGTCGGCGAGAGCGGGTGCGGCAAGAGCATCACCGCCCTCTCGATCATGCGCCTCATCGACGAACCGCCGGGCCGGATCCGGGCCGATGCCGTGCTGCTCGACGACCTCGACCTCGGGAGCCTCCCCGAGCGACGGATGCGCGAGGTGCGGGGCGGCCGCATCGGCATGATCTTTCAGGAACCCATGTCGTCGCTCAACCCGGTCTTTACCTGCGGTAGCCAGATCGTCGAAGCCATCGGCCTGCACCGCGGTCTCTCGGGCGCACAATCGAAAGAACTGGCCGTAGCGCTCCTTGCCAGGGTGGGCATACCCGACCCCGCCGCGCGGTTCGACGAGTACCCGCACCAGATGTCGGGCGGCATGCTGCAGCGCGTCATGATCGCCATGGCGCTCTCGTGCAACCCCGAACTCCTCATTGCCGACGAGCCGACCACGGCGCTCGACGTGACCATCCAGGCGCAGATCCTCGACCTCATCAAGGGGCTGCAGGAAACCGAACGCTTGAGCATCCTGCTCATCACGCACGACCTCGGGGTGGTCGCCGAAACCGCGGACACGGTCGGGGTCATGTACGCCTCGCGCCTGGCCGAAATCGCCGAGGTGAAGACGCTCTTCCGGCGGCCGCTGCACCCCTATACGCAGAGCCTGTTCCGCTCGCTTCCCCGCCTGGGGGAGAAGAAAAATCGCCTCGATACCATTCCGGGCAGCGTGCCGAATCCGCTCGAATTCCCGTCCGGCTGCACCTTCCATCCGCGCTGCTTTCTCACGCAGAAGCTTGCCGGTGCGGGCGGCGCCGAAACGGTTGAGGTTGACGGGGGCGGCATCGTTGTCCTCAAACGGTGCGCGTCGGCGCGGCCGTCGCTCCGCGAGGTGGAGGCGGGTCACTGGTGCTCGTGCTGGGAGTGTCCGGGGTATGCCGCCGGGAAAGAGACCGATCCGTCGGCATACTCCGGCGGTACGGAAGGGGGGGCGCCGCGGTGACGAACGACATCGGGAAAGGTCCGCTCCTGCGCGTCGAAAACCTCAAAACCTGGTTCGAGGTCCGCGGCGGCATCTTTGCGCCTAAGAAACCCGTCCGCGCGGTGGACGGCGTCGGTTTTACCATCGATAAGGGCAAGACGCTCGGCCTGGTCGGCGAGAGCGGGTCGGGCAAGACCACGGTCGGTCGCACGATCCTGGGGCTCATTCCGGCCACGGGCGGCCATGCCGTCTTCGACGGCATCGACCTCTTCGCGCAGAAGCCGCGCGACTGGCGGCGGCTGCGCAGGCGCATGCAGATCATCTTCCAGGATCCGCTGAGCTCGCTTGACCCGCGCATGAACGTCGCCGCCATCGTGGAGGAGCCGCTGCTCGTCCACAATGGTCTTGACAGGAGCCAGAGGAAGCTGCGCATCGGCGACCTACTCGAACGGGTCGGTCTTTCGAGCCGCTACCTCAACCGGTACCCGCACGAGTTTTCCGGCGGCCAGCGGCAGCGCATCGGCATCGCCCGCGCGCTCGCGAGCGGCCCGGATTTCATCGTGTGCGACGAGCCGGTGAGCGCGCTCGACGTTTCCATCCAGGCGCAGATCCTCAATCTGCTGAGCGATTTACAGAAAGAGTTCGGCATCGCCTACCTGTTCATCGCGCACAACCTCGCGGTGGTCGAGCACTTCGCCGACGAGGTCGCGGTGATGTACCTCGGCCGCATCGTGGAGCGCGCTCCCCGCGATGCGCTCTATGCCGATCCCCTCCACCCCTATACAAGGGCGCTGCTCTCGGCGATCCCCGAGCCCGACCCGGAAAAACCGAAGACCCGGCTGCGGCTCGCCGGGGAGACCCCGTCGCCCGTGTCGCCGCCGCCGGGCTGCCCATTTCACCCCCGGTGCCAATTTACCCGCGACCTTGCCGCGCGGGCCGGTGCGGGTGCAACGGCGGAGATCGTGAGCAGCGGCGAGCGGGTGACGATCGTGGCGCGGTGCATGCGCGAGGTGCCGGCGCTGCGGTCGCTCGAAGCCGATCCGGTACACCTCCATGCGTGCCTGCTGGCGGGGGAATGATCAACGTTTTTCAAACGAAAATTGTTGATGGCCGAAGACGATAGGTAAAAGCAACCGGCCGGCTCGAAAACGTAATCACTGCGCAAGGATGCTGTCGATGATCGGGGCAAGGCGTCCGCTCAATTTGGCAGCGCCGGTCGGGCAGAGGTGATCGTAGTCCTTTGCGTCCGCGTCGGTGTAGTCATGGTTTCCATAAAGTTCGGCATCGTAGATATGGAAATAAGGATAGACATTCTGCAATGAATCAAGCTGAGCCATGACGGCAATTCCTGTTGCCATTGACGGACCATAGCGACTGTATCGGTTATAGTTTTTATAGTAGGGGCTTACCGGAAAGCTGATGGCAAGCAGGTGAATCTTATTGGCCGACATAACGCGGATAAGGGATATCAGAGAATCCAAGTTGGCCCGATAGGTCGTGTCGTCGATGGTCCAGGTGACATTTCCTGAAGAGGTGTCGGGATTCGGGCCTCCCCAGCCGTTGCACGAGGACAACTCTTCACCGGAGGTATCCAATCCTGCATCATTTGGAAAGGCGGCATTGGCAATTACATTAATAAAATTCGGCGGAAGCCCCGTTTTCCAGAAATTATGGGATTGATCGTAACGATAACCCTTGGTCGAAGCCATGGCCTGGGGCCACCAGTTGACCCCTACTTCGCAGAGCGGCAGGTATAAATCGCTGAATGGTATGGGAATCCCGATAAGACGCAATTGTGGAGTGTGAGGGATAAAATAGCTGCAGATAATATTGCTCCAGGTGAATAATCCGCTATTTGGAAATCCAATTTCAAGTGCGTGATGTCCGGTAAGCATGCTGCAATTCAGGCCAGCATGAATCCAGGAATTTCCTATAAACAGCAGATCATACTGATTCGATCCTGTCCAGAAGTAGTGCATGCCGTAGGCAAGCGTTTCCAGGCCGATATCATAGGGGGGGTCGTTATAGAGACCAATGCTGTCATAAGCATACGTGAATTGGTTTGTGAATATCGGTCCGGTCCAGAGGCTGGGCTGCTCCAGCTGCACGCCGGAGACAAGCTGAGCCGACAACCGATAGTTCAGATCGATGAGGTAAAGCGCGTTAGCCTGCCCGGAGGCCAGTTCGCCGCTCCCGACGGCAAACTGCGGCTGGTTCGACCATCGGGTAAAATCCCATGAGCTCTCACCCGCCGGGCAATTCAAATAGGCGGTGACGGAATCCTGAAAGGAAGAGACAAACAGGTACTGGTGGACCCCGTAGCTGCACCCGGTGATGCTGCTCGTGGTCGAACTGCCGAAGTCGAGGAAAAGGCAGCGGGGATTGGCGCCGGTATCGGGCGACATCGAGGCATTGCAGGCCTGGGACGAGCCGGATGCGCTCTTCCCGTTGTGCGGGTAACAGAAGAGCTGCTTGACCTGGCCGGATGAAAGGTTTCGCATCAGCAGGTTCGGATACGAGGCGAGGATAAAATTCCCCGCGGCCGAAACGCCGTCGTAATAACCGCCGCCGGTAACGAGCACCTGGGGAGCGCCCGTGGGCACGCCGCCGCTTATCTTCTGGCTGAAGGTTATAGAGGCGGGCCAGAGCGAGGTCGAATTCATAACCGAGGAGTTTGTATACACGATGCACGTATCGCCGGTCGAGGGGTTAACCCACCATTGCGGCAGGAACGCGGTATCGGCGGCGAGTCGGACGATGGGCGAATTCAGCGAATCGATGCAGCGGATGCTGATGCGCGAGGGGACCGACAGCCCGATGCCGGCGCTGCAGTAGGCGACGTAATTCCCGTCCGGGGAAATGACGGGAGCGACGACGTTCCGGTCGTCGGTATACTGCTGCGGATAGGGAAAGGTCTTGCTGAAATCGACAACAGTTAAGGTACGCGCGGCCCCGGACACATTAACGAAGGCTAATTTGACATGGGCCGTCCCGACGATTGATTGGATGGAGTCCTGGTTCAGGGAAATCAGCACCGGGTTGAGGGTGGTGTCGGTCGTTGCCGTACCGATATACTGGCCGTTAGGAATGGGTCCGCGGGCGCACCGGAACCCGACGTAGTTGCACGTGGAAGAGAGCACCGACGGATACGTTGCGGAGCGGATCGACGGTCGCAGGGAAAGTTGCCCGTAATTGAAGGAGCCGCCCTTGATGACTTTGTCAAATGCAACCCCCGGCTGAAGCGTACCGAGGGAATTGGTAATTGCAACGCCGTTATACGGCCCGTTCCAATCGTTGGTCCACTCGAAAAGATTGCCGGCCATATCGTAAAAACCGAGCGGGTTCGGCTTTTTTGTCGCTACCAGGTGTGCGGTTCCCGAGGCGTCTCCCGCATACCAGGCTTCATTGCCGGCCAGGGTGCTGTCTGAATCCGTCACAAAGGGAAGTGCTGAAGATCCGCCCCTGGCCGCGAATTCCCACTCCGACTCGGTTGGCAGGCGGTAGCCGTCCTTCGAAAAATCATAGTTCAATCCGGTAAGACCGTATACGGTACCGCCCGCCAGTGCCTGTACGCCCGAATAGAGATACACGGTATCCAGGTTTTCCGCTTTGCTCCTCGCATTGCAATAGAGCACCGCATCGAACCAGGAAACGCTGTCGACGGGGTCGTTATTGGTGGAAGAGTCGGAAACCGCCTTTTTTCCGGTAACGGCAAAATAGTGCTTCCGGGTGACTTCGGTGCTGTCCAGCCAGAAATCATAGGTAAACGAAGTAAGCATGCCCGGACGTTCATCGGGCGACGCGAGCGAATCGTTCCATCCCTGCTGGAACGATTTACCCGCGCTGTGCACCTCGATCATGCCGGGATGCGGGAGGACGGCGGAATGATTGTTTACCTTCGGTTCGCAGGTCGGAATCGCCGCCAGTAACGGAATGCACCACCATCGTTTCATGGTTTCTCTTCCTTAAGGCACTATGGTGAGAAGCAATCAACTCGGGTAAATGCGCCGATACGGGGCACGTCTGCATAAATAATTGATGCGCGCCAATGCAAACAAACTAAACGCTCCGGCGGGCAAATCCCCCCTGCAAAAAAACGTTCGAAGGGTCGTGCTCGCTCTCCCCGGTTATGGTGAGGACTGATCGGGCCTTCTTTTGTGTCTTTCTATTTTCCAGTAATATTCCGCATCGGTCGTCTCGTAGATCACGGGCAGCCCGTCGAGCTCCCGGCTTCCCTCGATCGGATCCACGCGATAGCGGTTGTCGAGCGAGTTGTTGCGGGTGTCGCAGTAGAAGGGAAGGAGGCTGAGCGACGAACCCTCCGGTCCCGCGTTGAGCGTACCGAGAAGTTCGAAGGTGTCGCCGGGTGACTCGCAGCGGTAAATCCTGAAGGCCCGGTACTTTCCCCAGTTGAAAATCGCCACCATGTTGCCGCTGTCGCTTTGCAGATTCACATGAACCAGCACCGCGCGCTGGTCCTGCGGTTCCGGATCGGAGAGGGAAGAGAGCCGGAAGTTCTTCTGCTGCATGGTGGCGGCCGCGCAGGAAAGGAGCACGGCGGAGAGCGCAATAAATCCGAAGCGACGCATGGTTCTCCCTCAATGCCAAAGAGTGAAAAGAGGCCGTTCGCAACGAGCCCGCGAAACCGGGCCGGCGTTACCGGGGTCCCCTGAAGAGAGATAATATAAAGAAAGACGACCCTCCGGGCAATGAAATCCTTCCATTGGGGGCATGATGCCTTTGCCCGGCGGCCGCCCCATGAGGGCGCTTGCTGTCGAGAAACAAAATTACGATGCGGAAGTATCCGGAAACTGGAACGCTTTTTGCTGCTTTTATGAAACCTTGAGGTTGCGTAAGAGATGAGCCGTCGATGCGGCATATCGATCGAGGGAGGAGAGCCGGGGTATGCAGAAAGGAGCTGCAACACGCGTGAGGCGGAGGGCGTCGGAACTCCGGGTTTGCCTGTTTGCGGCTATCGCTGCGGTCATGGCGGCATCGTGCCGGAAACCGGAGTCCGCCCCGCCGGCGATCGACGTGGAGGTGGCGACCGTCGCGAAGCAGGATGTCCCGATCGAGCGGGAATGGGTCGGAACGATCGAAGGGTTCATCGATGCGACGATCCGCGCGCAGGTGCAGGGGTATCTTGTCAGCAGGAATTACCGGGAGGGAGACCGGGTTAAAAAGGGCCAGCTTCTTTTCACGATCGATCCTCGCCCTTTCCAGGCCGCGCTTGACCAGGCTCAGGCCATGCTTGACCAGGCGCAGGCGCAGCATTATATCGCCCAGGCCGATCTCGAACGCATCCGTCCGCTGGCCGAGGAGAAGGCGATCAGCAAACGGGACCTCGACAATGCGGTGGGTACGGAGCGCTCGACGCTCGCGGCGATCATCGCCGCCCAGGCCGCAGTCAATAAGGCGCATCTCGATTTGGGTTTTACCAAGATCGCCTCGCCGATCGACGGGGTGGCCGGGTTCGCCATAGCCCAGATCGGCGACCTGGTCGGTCCTGCGCAGGGGGGCGAACTGACCGTGGTATCGAGGATCGATACCGTTAAAGTCGCGTATGCGGTCAGCGAGCAGTTCTACCTTTCCTGCATGAAATGCATGCAGTCGCCGCGCTCCGATTCGGCCGATGCCGGACAAACCATGGAACACGAGATGGTCCTGGCCGACGGCTCCCGCTACCCCTACCGGGGCCGACTCTATGCCGTCAATCGTCAGGTGGACGCGAAAACCGGCACCTTGCAGATGGAAGCGATTTTCCCCAATCCCGGCGACCTGCTGCGTCCGGGGCAGTTCGTCAGGGTCATCGTCACCACCGGGACCAGGAAAAACGCTCTCCTCGTACCGCAGCGGGCGGTGACCGAGATGCAGGGGATATATCAGGTGGCAATCGTGCGGCCCGACCGGCGGGTCGAACTGCGCCAGGTCAGGCTCGGCGAGCAGGTCGGCGACCGGTGGATCGTCGATGAGGGGCTGGAGCCCGATGAAACCGTTGTCGCCGAAGGGATACAGAAGGTGCGGGAGGGGTCGCTCGTGGCACCCATGCCCTCCGGAGGGTCGCTCCCGCCCGACCGATCCGCACCTCCCGACTCTCCGAAACCGAGGTAGCCCATGCCTCGCTACTTCATCAACCATCCGATCGTTGCGCTGGTCATTGCCATAATCACGGTCATCATCGGCCTCGTGTCCCTCGCCGGGTTACCGATTGCGCAATACCCGAAGATCATTCCGCCCGAAGTCAATGTCGTGACCTCCTACGTCGGGGCCGATGCGCTCGCCATCGAGCAGTCGGTCGCCGTCCCGCTCGAGGAGCAGATGAGCGGCGTCGACGACATGAACTACCTGTACTCGATCAACAGCAACAACGGTGCGATGCGCATGACCGTGAACTTCGATGTGAAAACCGATCCGAACATCGACCAGATGCTTGCCCAGCTTCGCGAATCGCAGGCCGAGCGGCAGTTCCCGCCCGACGTGCGCAACATCGGTATTACGACGCAGAAATCGCTTTCCACGCCGCTCCTGCACTTCGCCCTCTACTCGCCCGGCGGTACGTACGATGAAAAGTTTCTCGCGAACTATGCCTATATCCATCTGAACGACCTGCTCACCCGGGTGCGCGGCATCGCCAGCGTCACCGTGTTCGGCGCCGGGCAGTATGCCATGCGCTGCTGGGTACGGCCCGATCTTCTTGCCAAACTCAACATTACGGTGCCCGAGATCATCGCGGCCCTGCAGAAGCAGAACACCGTGAATCCGGCGGGCCAGATCGGCGCCGAACCGGTGCCGCCCGGCCAGCAGTTTACCTGGTCGATCCGGGCGCAGGGGAGGCTCGTGACCCCCGAGGAGTTCGGCCAGATCGTGCTGCGCGCCGACTCCGGCGGGTCGCTGGTCCGCCTGAAGGATGTCGCGCGGGTCGAGCTCGGGGTGCAGGACTATTCGATCCGGGGCAGGTTCAACGGCCGCCCGTCGGCCATCATTTCTTTGTATCAATTGCCGGGAAGCAATGCACTCGAAGCGGCGGCGGGCGCCAAGGCCGTCATGGAAGGGGCGAAGCACGACTTTCCCCCGGACCTCGACTACGCGGTATCGCTCGACACCACGCGCTCGGTGGTCGAAGGGCTCAAGGAGATCGTCCTGACCCTTTTCATCGCCCTGCTCCTCGTGATCATCGTGGTGTACGTTTTCCTGCAGGGGTTCCGCGCTACCCTCATCCCGATCATCGCGGTGCCGGTTTCACTCCTCGGGACCTTCGCCTTCTTTCCCCTGCTCGGGTTCTCCATCAACCCCATTGCGCTCATGGGCATGGTCGTGGCGATCGGGCTGGTGGTCGACGATGCGATCGTGGTGGTCGAAGCGGTCGAGCGCCACATCGAGGAGGGCTTGGCTCCGCACGATGCCGCCATTGTCGCAATGCGGGAGGTGCAGGGGCCGATTCTCGCCATCGCGCTCGTGCTGTCGGCCGTTTTCTTTCCCACGGTCTTCATCCCCGGCATCACCGGCCGGCTCTACCAGCAGTTTGCCGTGTCGATCGCCATCTCGGTGCTGCTCTCGGCGTTCAACGCGCTCTCGCTCAGCCCGGCGCTCTGCGCGCTGTTCCTCAAACCGAAGGAGATGAACGCGGCGCGACGGGGATTCTTCGGCGCATTCAACCGGCTTTTCGAAAAAACGCGAGCGCGGTACCTTGCATTGTCAAGCGTCGTCATCCGTCGCTCGGGCTTTTTCCTCCTCGCGCTCCTCGCGTTCACGCTTGCCGTAGCGATACTCGGTCCCCGGCTGCGCGGCGGGTTCCTGCCCGAGGAGGACCAGGGGTACATTTATGGAAATCTCCAGCTCCCGAGTACCGCCTCGCTCCAGCGTACCTCCGATGTCGCCCGCAAGGTCGAAAAAATCATTCAGAATACGCCGGGCGTCGAGTATTGCGCGACGGTGATCGGCTTCAGTCTCCTGAGCCAGGTACGGACCACCTACAGCGCCCTGTTCCTCATACGGCTGAAGGAGTGGTCGGCACGGGGGAGCGACGAGCGGGCCGATGCGATCATCGGGCGGCTCAATCGTCAATTCGCCTCACTGCCCGACGGGATCGCCTTCGCCTTTTCGCCGCCCGCCATCCAGGGCGTCGGAAGCGCGGGGGGGGTGACGGCCGTGCTCGAAGACCGGGCGGGCAGGGATATCGGTTTCCTTGCCGACAACACGCGGAAGTTCCTCGAAGCGGCCCGTAAACGTCCGGAAATCGGCTTTATTTCGACCACCCTGCTTCCCGCGGTGCCGCAGTATTTCGTCCAGGTCGACCGGGACAAGGCGCTCGGCCAGGGAGTCGACCTGGGCGACGTGTATACCACCCTCCAGACGTTCATGGGTGGCTATTTTGTCAATTACTTCAACCGTTTCGGCAGGGCGTGGCAGGTGTATGTGGAGGCCGACGGCGACTTCCGTACCGATCCGTCGGCCATGGGCGATTTCTACGTCCGCAACGGCAGCAACGATCCGGTCCCGATCTCCTCCATCACGAGCATTGAGGCGCGTCCCGGGCCGGAATTTACCATGCGGTACAACCTGTTCCGCTCCTCTCAGCTCAATGCCGCGGCCGCGCCCGGGTACAGTTCGGCGCAGGCCATGGCTGCGCTTGCCGAGGTGAGGAATGCCGTCATGCCGCCGGACATCGGCCTGGACTACCTCGGCATATCGTTCCAGGAACGGCAGGCGGCCAGAGGCGTACCGGCCTGGGCGATCTTCACGCTCTCGCTCCTCTTCGTCTTTCTCATCCTCGCCGCTCTTTACGAAAGCTTTTCGCTGCCCTTCAGCGTGCTCCTCAGCACGCCGATCGCGGTTTTCGGCGCCTTTGCGGCCCTCCTTCTCCGGAACATGCCATTCTATATCTATGCGCAGATCGGCCTCATCGTGCTGATCGGGCTCGCGGCCAAGAACGCCATCCTTATCGTGGAATTTGCGAGAAAGGAGTACGAAACCCGCGGCGGCTCCCTGCACGATGCGGCGCTCACCGGGGCGAAAATCCGGCTGCGGCCGATTCTCATGACCTCGTTCGCCTTCATCTTCGGTTGCATCCCGCTCGCTATCGCTGCGGGGGCGGGAGGCATCGCGCGCCGCGTGATGGGAACCGACGTCATCGGCGGCATGCTCGCCGCGACCGGCATTGCCGTTTTCTTCATCCCCATGATGTTCGTCGTCGTCGAAAAGATCGCGCAGCGGGGGGCGAAAAAAGGCCGTTCCCGGAAGGGGTCGCCATGAGACGCGCCACCGTCATCGGAGGGCTCCTGCTTGTCGCATGCGGGTGCACGGTCGGCCCGGAATATCACCGGCCGACCGTCGAGACCCCGTCGGCATGGCGCTTTGCGGACAACGGCGCAAAGGGAAGTGTCAATGCGGCCTTCTGGGAGCGGTTCGGCGATACGACGCTCGACTCGCTCATCGAAAGCGCCCTTGCACGCAACGAAGATATCGCGATTGCGGCCGGGAGGGTGGCAGAGTTCGCCGGGATCCTGCAAACGACCCGCGGTGCGCTCTACCCCCAGATCGGCGTCGCACCGGAAGCCGGACGAGGCCGGTATTTCGAGTTCGGAACCTTCCTGGGCCCGGTGGCGGCCTATTCGCTTGCGCTCTCCGGCAGCTGGCAGATCGATCTTTTCGGCGGGTTGCGGCGTGCGACCCAGGCGGCCCGTGCCGATCTCCTCGGCGCGCGCGAGGCGCAGCGGGGCGTGCTCCTGACGGTGGTCGGCCAGGTTGCGGCCGGGTACATCCACCTGCGAACGCTCGACGAAGAACTTGCCATAACGCAGCGTACCGCGGCGTCGCGGAAAGAGACGTACGAGCTTTTTACCCGGCAATACGAGCACGGGGTCATCTCCGAGCTCGAGCTCAGGCAGGCGGAGTCGGAATACGACGAGGCCGTTTCCTCGATTCCGCAGCTTGAAAAGGGTATTGCGCAGCAGGAGAACGCCCTGAGCGTGCTTCTCGCGGAAAATCCGGGCGCCATTCCCCGCGGCAGGCCGCTCCGGGAGATCTTCCCCCCGGCGGTCCCGGCCGGATTGCCTTCGAGTCTGCTCCGGGAGCGGCCGGACATCCGGCAGGCCGAGCAGGAGCTCGTCGCCGCGAACGCACGGATCGGCGTTGCCGTTGCAAACTACTATCCCACCTTCTCCCTTACCGGCCTATTCGGTTGGGGATCGATCGAACTGCACAACCTCGTGTCCGAAGCGAATAGCGTCTGGAATTATGCCGGGGCGCTCGACGAGCAGATCTTTACCGGCGGGCAGCGGCACGGGCAGGTGCGGTCGGCCAGGGTGGCCTGCGCGGAGGCGCTCGCGCGCTACCGCTTAACGATACGGAACGGCCTCCGGGAGACCGAGGATGCGCTCGTCGACCAGCGGGAAACGCGCGAGCGGATCGAAGCGCTGACCCGGCAGACCGAGGCCCTGCGAAAGGCCGCCTTCTTTGCGAGGGAACGGTATACGAACGGCTATACGTCCTACATCGAGGTGCTCGACGCGGAGCGCAGCCTCTTCGACGCCGAGCTGACGCTCGCGCAGGCTCGGGAAGAACTTCTGGATGCGATGGCGAACCTCTATATAGCGCTCGGCGGGGGATGGAGGGAAAGCGAGGGAAAGAATAAAAGTCCGGCGGAAACAGGGAGATGATGAAGCAGGCGTTCTGTCAATAATTCAAGCGGACCTCATCCCTTCTTCAAGCCCGCAAAGCCGGAACGTTTCCCTCGCCGGCTTAACCTTGTCCGGCAGGATTTCGAAGGTCTTCAGTTTCCTGTGTTTTCCGATGAGCGCCAGCGACAGCCCGAGCGACGAATACCCGGCGCTGGTGCCGATCTCGATAAACTCGCCGTCCGGACAATTGGCGGCAAGCAGGGCGAGGAACTTGCCGGTTTCCGGCGGAATCCGGCGAAGCCGTTTCAGCCTGTCGGTGCCGTCGGTTCGGTCTAATCTATCGATACTTTCAAGGAAGGCCATTCTTTGTTTTACGGCTTCGGGGATATCGTGAAACATATGGTTGCCCTGAGTTGTGTGAAAGCCCGTGTTTTTTAATTCGCGGCAAGCTCGCTCCTAAATCAACTTACGCTCAATGATCCCCTTCAGCACATGCCGGTGGCACTGCATCTCCTCTTCCCCGCACTGGCACATGAGCGTGACCGAAGAGTTCACGGCAAGTCGTTTGATCAGGCGCAGCGTAAACTTCTGTCCGTGATTTTTTACCGTATTGCAGAGCGAATCGACCGGGCCGTCCATGAACAGTTCGGCCCGATAATCGCGGACGAAATGCGCCCAGGTCGTTTCATGCGCCAGGAGGCTTTTCAAAAGCCGTTCGCTCGGTCCAAGCGAAGGCATCCAGACATCGTAGCGGTCTGCCGGCATGCCGCGGCCACGGAAGCGTGAGGCAAGGATGCGCAGCCCGTCCGTTTCGAGGCTGATCGGGCTGAAGACGGATTTGGTTTTAAGCATGAGGAACCTCCCGGGACGCCCGTTTATCCTTCGATCGGATAGGCGGAAGTCATCATCGTATCGATGGAGTATATTAAAATAATAGACTCCCCGGATAGACAGGAAGTAGCCGGTCGTGGAGATAAGGCACGTCTTGCATCGTACGGTAGCGAACCATGTCGATCGAAGCGTTAATCCATCATATCGGGTATCCGCTGGTGTTCCTGTTCATCGCGGCGGAGTATGCGGGATTGCCGCTGCCCGGCGAAACGGCGCTGCTCATTGCGGCAGGCGCGGCAGGGGCGGGCAGGGGTTTCCATATCGGGATAGTATTCCTGTTCGCCTCGCTTGGTGCAATTGCCGGTGATTCGATCGGGTACTTTATCGGCCGGCGCGGCGGCAGGCCGCTCTTCGAGCGGCTCTCCGGCAAGCTCTGGTTCAAAGAGGAACACATCAGGAAGGCGGAACTGTTTTTTGAGCGACACGGGGGACTGGCCGTCTTTTTCGGCAGGTGGATCGCCTACCTCCGGTTGCTGACCGCGCTTATGGCCGGCGTCTCACGCATGAACTACCCGAAATTTCTCCTCGCCAATGTCCTGAGCGGCGTTTTATGGGCGGGAGTCATCTGCTGGCTCGGCTTCAAATTCGGCAGGCACCTGGCACTCATCGAACAAGCCATCGAAATAATCGGTTTCGCTATTCTCGCCGCGGCCCTTGTCGCAACCGCGGTCTGGTTCCTCGTCTTCCGGGTTATTCTGCACCGTGAACGCCCCCGGCGATAGTCTCGTCATTGCCGGCCGTGTCATCGGCACGCCCCTCCTGCTCGCTCCCATGGCCGGGATTACCCACAGCGCCTTCCGGCGACTGGTCGCCGATTTCGGTGCCTGCGGACCGCTCTTCACCGAGATGCTCTCCGCGCCCGCCCTTGCGCGGGAGGACCTCGCCGCCTCTCCATTTACAAAACGGCGTGATTCCGAGGGTGCGGTATTTTACCAGCTCGGGCTCGTGACCGGCGAAAATATCGGGCCGGCAATGGACAAGCTTGCGACCATCGACCCCTACGGCATCGACATCAACCTCGGCTGTCCGGCACCGGAGATCAGGAAGCGGGGGGGCGGCACCGAGCTATTTGACGATCGCGAGCGATTGCGGGCCGTCCTCGCCGTCGCCCGCGCCCGGTGGAAGGGCATCCTGACGGTTAAATGCCGGCTCGGCAAGCACACGGAGGATTGGCGGGAGCGGTTTGCCGATCGCCTGCAGGTTATCCGCGAGGCCGGCGTGGACGCCGTGATCGTGCATCCGAGGTTTGCCGACGAGAAACTCAAACGGCGGGCGCGGTGGTCCCTGTTCCCCTGGATTGCGGAACAGGCAGGCCTGCCGGTCATTGCAAACGGCGATATCGTCGCGGGAACCGAAGCCGCTTCGCTGAGGGACGCCGGGCGTTGCGCCGGGTGCATGATCGGAAGAATGGCGGTCGTCAAACCGTGGATTTTCCGGGAGATCGCCCACGGCGCCGCGCGGGTGGACTATCGCGAGGTCTGGGGACGCTTTTACGGCTATATGGCCGAAGATTTCCCGCCCGAGAAGCGACTCGGGAGACTCAAGCAGTTCGCCTCTTATTTTGCCTGCAACTTCTTTTTCGGCCATGAACTGTACCGAAAGGTGCAGGGGGCGGGGGATTGCGCGACCCTGCGCGACGCGGGCGATCGTTTTTTGTCCGGATCGCCGGCCCTGGTCGGGGAGCCCTCGGTGACCGGCATCTGAAGCGGCGGTGGTTCCTCACGTCAGGCGGCCGCGCTGCCGATCTCCCGGTTTTGTTTCGCTCCGGGGTCGGCGCGTTTTTCCGCAATGGTTTTCTTCAGGCAATCGGGGCACAGACATTCGGAAAATTCCGCTTCGGAATGGTTCGCCATATACTCTTCTATCAAGTTCCAGTAGCCGTTTTTGTCGCGGATTTTCTTGCATTTCGCGCAGATCGGCAGGAGTCCCCGCAGGACTTTTATCTCATCGAGCGCGGCGGCAAGCCGGTGCTTGTCACGCACGTGTTCCCGTATGACCAGGCGGACGGTCGCGAAGAGGCCGAAAAGGCACAGTACCGCCGCCGAGGCGATATCGAGGAGGTGGCGGTGCCGGGAGATCGGATCGAGCGTGACGAACGGGGAAAAAAACGACTCCTTCAGCAGGATACCCGCCGCGATGAACACCGTCAGGATGACGAAGAAGGTCTTATGTCTTTGCCTGAGCGCAAGCGGCATGACGGAGGCGATAAGAATATAGTAGTACGGATCGCTGCCGTACGAGCCTGCCGGGTCGAATGCCCAGTCGATGGAGAGCAACCAGAGGAACGCGAGGCAGACGGGGAGCAGGATCGTTTCCCCGTTCCTCGATTTGCGCAGGTGCAGGTACAGCGTGCCCGACAGGACCGTTGCCACCGTTGTCGTGCACACTTCGGTAAATTGCCGCATAAGAACATGCATGATGGTCGTGGCACTGCTGGTCAGGAAGAGGAGCAGGGCGATGGCGTTGAAAATCCTCGCTTCGAGCGGGGTCGAGCGGATAGTGCCTAGGAGCAATTCTTCGAGGGGATGCGGGACGGCATAGGCCGGGGCCGTGGACCGCGTCGCGCCCGGCGAAGGCGCGGGCTCCTTTCCCGGAGAGAGAGGAGCAAGGCCGTACTCGCTGTAGAGTTCGGCCAGGCACTCGGGACAGAAGCCATGGGAAAACTCGGTCGCCGAATGGGTGACGATGTACTCTTCGATCCGGCTCCAGTAGCCGGAGCGATCCCGTATCTTCTTGCATTTTGAGCAGATGGGCAGCATGCCCCGCAGCGTCCTGATTTCGTCCATCGCCCGTACGATCTCCTCTTTGTCGCGGAGGTGCTGCCTTATGACAATCCTGATCTGGGCGGCGATGATGACGATGCAGAGGGGAAGGGTAAAGGCGGTATCGCCCAGCCTGCGGAGGCGCGACGGGGCATCCAGCAGAACGGGCAGGGGGGTGAAATGCTCCCGGACGAAAATGATGCCGAGCGTGAGGACCGTCAGGGTGACGAAGAGCGACAGGTAGCGCCGTCGGAGAACGATCGAGGAAACCGTGACGACCATGAAAAAAAAGTAGCCGGCCGTGCTGTAGCTGCCGGTATCGGTTGCCCAGGCGATCGCGACAATGACCAGAAAAATCAGGCACCCGGGCAGGGCGAGCGGTTCCCATCGTCCCGATTTTCTTAAAAAGAGGTAGAGGAAACCGCTGATGAAGGTACCGAGTGCCGACAGGCATGTTTGTTCGAAGGTGGTGAAAAAAGCGTTCAGAATCATGGAGATGGCGCTCCCCAGGCAGACAAGGAGGCTGACCGAGGTCGCCACTCTCCCTTCGAGCGTGGAGGTCGCCAGGTGCCCGAGGAGGAGCTCCTCGATCGAACGTACGGAGGGTATGGCCATAGATCAAGAAAGTATAGCCTGAAAACCCGTGCCGTGCAACAGAATAGTACGGAAGTTCCCTATGCCCGGTGGTCGCGGCCCTCCGGGTGCTCATTCAGGAAATTGTACAGGGTCGCACGGCCCACGCCGAGGATGCGCGCCGCCTTGGCCTTGTTGCCGCCCGCCCGCGCGAGTGCCTGGTCGACCGCATCGGCGGAGAGCTTGGGATGGCGGCCCGCCTTGCCCTTGATTTTAGGCATCCCCGTGGAAACGATCACGGTGTCGGTGATTTCGGAAGGCAGGTGCAGCGGCCTGATCTGGCGGTCGCGGCATTTGATAAGAGCGAATTGGATCGCATTCTGCAGCTGGCGCACGTTTCCCGGCCAGTCGTAACGCATGAACAGCCCCATCGCCTCCTCCGAAAAGGAGAGGACCTCTTTCCCGAGTTTTTTCGAATATTCGTCCAGGAAATGGCCGGCCAGGAGCTCGATATCGCCGCGGCGATTCCGCAGCGGCGGCAGTTCGATGGGCATGACCGCGAGCCGGTAGTAGAGATCGTTGCGGAACAACCCTTCGGCGATGAGCGCCTTGAGGTCGCGGTTGGTCGCGCAGATCACCCGAACGTCGACCTTTTTCTGTATCTCGCCGCCGACCGGTTCCACGATGCCCTCCTGCAAAACCCGCAGGAGCTTGACCTGCATGCGCGGCGTCAGTTCGGCGATTTCATCGAGGAAGAGGGTGCCCTTATCGGCAAGCTCGAACCTGCCCTTTTTGTCCCGTATCGCCCCGGTAAAAGATCCCTTGACGTGGCCGAACAGTTCGCTTTCAAGGATCCCTTCGGGCAGGGCGCCGCAGTTTACCGCGAGGAACGTCCGGTCGCGCCGCGTGCTCTCGTTATGGATCGCGGCGGCGACCAGTTCCTTGCCGGTACCGCTTTCCCCGGTAATGATGACCGGGTAGTCGCTTCCCCCGATGTCGCGGATCAGTTCGAATACCGCGAGCATGGTGTGGTCCCGGCCGATGATCCCCGAAAAGGAGCGCGTAATGCCGGATTTTTCTTCCAGCCGGACCAGGCGCGTGGCGTCGCTGATGGCAAGAATGGCGCCGATCACCGCCCCGGTTTCGTTTTTCAGGGGAACGCGGTTTATCGACAGCTCCTTCCGAACGTCTCCGGGGGCGATGAATGCGGAACGGTAGGAGGCGGCTTCGCCGTTCCCGCAGTCGCCGTCTTTACAGAAAACACAATCGTTGCCGCAGAGCCGCGGGGAAAAAAGATCGTGGCAATCCTGTCCCAGGACGGCCTCCTTCTTGACGCCGGTTATTTTTTCCGCCCCCCGGCTGAAGAAAAAAATGCGCCTCGAAAGATCGTGGACCAGGACCCCTTCGTTCAGGCTTTCGAATACATTTTCAAAAAAAGCGGTACGGTTGAAAAAGGCGTCGTGGTACCCGTAATGAAAAAAATGTTTGACCGCGCTCTCGATAAGGCCGGCATGGCGGCGCCGGCTCTCGGGATCGCCCTTCTCTTCCGGTACCTCGATATCCCAGTGGAGCGGGAAGAGCCGCGAGGGGAGTCGCGGCATGGCATCGCGGCCCTTGAGTCCGAGCGCAATGGCAAGATCGAAATGGTCGGGGCACTCCTCGATCGAAACGCATCGCTCGTCGGGCCGGGGAAGCCCCTGTTCGGTAAACAGGGAGATGCCGTCCTGATCCAGCGGCTGCGGCGACACGCCGGCGCTCACCGCCGAGATGCCGCGCGGGGCATACCGATCGAAGTAGGCCGCGGCGATGCGCGAAGAGAAATGGTGATGGTCGACGAATAAAACGCGGAACTCCGTCATGGCCTGCCCTTCGAAGTTATTGTGGTCCATTGTCGTCACCGGCAAGGTTTCCCCCGAACCGCCTCATCTCCCGGCGTACCCGGGGGATGAGGCGCGGGGCGACGGAGAGCGAAGTGATTTTCGCCTCGATGAGCCGCTCGGGAATCCCTTCGCGGGCCGCCATCTCCCCGCAGATGGAGAGCGGCTTGTTCAACTGCCGGGCGATGGCGCTCAGCTCCCTGAGGAAGGTCCACAGTGCCGGATGCTCGGGATTATACTCCTGCGACATCATCTCATTGTCACGGTCCATGGCGAAGAGGTACTGGATGAGGTCGTTGGACCCGATGCTCGAAAAATCGATTTTTTTCATGATTTCGCGCGCCCGGATAAACGCGCTCGGCACCTCGAACATGGCGCCGTATTCCATGTTGGCGGCATCGTGGGGAACCCCGGCGAGCGCGCCGCGCGACCGATCGAGGAGTGCCTGCATCTGCCGGTCGTCGATGACCATCGGGAAGAGCACCCGTAATTTCCGCTTCAGGGAGAGCCGGCCGAGCGCCCTGATCTGCGCATCGAAGATGGCGGGGTTGCCCAGCAGGAATCGCGCTCCGCGAAAACCGAGGAACGGGTTGGCCTCCTTCTTGAGCCGGAGAAACGGCAGCGGTTTATCTCCCCCGATGTCGAGCATCCTGAAGGTGACCGGGAATCCGACCATGATATCCGCTACCTTGTCGTAAAAGGCGTGCTGCTCCTCCTCGGAAAGCAGTCTCTCGGCCCCGACGAACAGGATTTCGGTGCGGAACAGGCCGATCCCGTCCGCATAATTGAATCGCGCAAGTTTGACATCTTCGAGCGTGCTCGCGTTGGCAAAGAGCTCCATGCCCCGCGGCGTGGCCGTGACCTCCTGGGGTATCTTCCCCTCGCCCGCATCGCGGGCCGATGCCTCGACCGCCGCATCGTCGGGATGCAGCGAGACCTCGCCGGTGTCGCCGCTTATCAGGACCAGGTCGCCGCAGCTCACGTGCTGCATGATGCCGCCGATACCCGACACCGCCGGAATACCGAGCGAGCGAGCGAGGATCGCGGCGTGCGACGTCGCGCCGCCGTGCTCGGTGACCAGCCCCAGCACCCGGTCCATCTTCATGTTGACGATCATTTCCGTCGTCAACTCCTCGGCGATGATGATCCGGTCCGCTCCCTGCCTGCAGTGGGCCTGTCCCGTGCACATGAACCCGGCTTGCGAATTGGTGAGCCGGTTGAGGAGCCGGCGCCGGAGCTCGCTGATGTCGCTCGACCGTTCGCGAAGGTATTGGTTGTCAAGAGACGCCATCATGTCCTCGAACCCGACCAGGACCTTGTTCACCGCCCATTCCGTGTTTTTGTGCTGCGCCGAAATAATGAGGCTCACGGCATCGACCACCTTCGGATCGTTCAGGATATGCTGCTGGGTGATGAAAATTTCGGCTTCGGCCTTGCCGATCGAGACCTCGACGCTGGATGCGATGCGGGCCAGCTCTTCGGAACAGAGTGCACGCGCGGCGCCGAACCGTCGGAGTTCCTGACCGATCGCCTCGTCGTTTTCGAGCGAATATTCGGGAATGAGTTTCTGACGGCCGATGGAAAACAGGCAGACCTGCGCGGCCACCTTGCCGGCGCTTATCGGGATGCCCTTGAATACCCGGGCGGGTTCGCGCCCGCCGGCGACGGTGTCCTTCATGCCGCGTCCCTTCTGAAATGCACCATGCCTGCCCGGCACAGCGAAAAGTCGTAACGGATGGGATCGGCGGCGTCGCAGGAGCGAAGCGCGCCGGTGATTTCCTCGGCCATCCGCCAATCGACCGCATTCCGCCGCGTCAGTCCCAGCTGCCGCGAGATGCGGGCGACATGCGTATCCACGGGCATGATGAGCGTAGCGGCGGGAACGGTTTCCCAGATGCCCAGGTCGATGCCGTCTCTCTTCCGGACCATCCAGCGCAGGTACATATTGAGCCGCTTGCAGGCGCTGCCGTTCTTCGGGGACGAGAGGAGGTAGCCGACGCCCGCATCGCGCAGCGGTGCCGTTTCATGGGTGATGTCCAGGATCGCTCCGGTAAAGCGGTCGAGCGCGCTTTTGATCGTCGGGTCGGAAGCTTCGAACCCTGCCGCGAAGAGCGCTTCGAGGGAACCGTATCGGGCCAGGATTTTTCCGACGCCGTGCAGGAGCACCGCGATATCGTACCCTTCGGTGAAGCGATGTTTAAATCCGGCGAAGGTGCGGATTTTGTGCTTCAGTGTAGTTTCCGCCGCAAAGGCGGCGATCGACCGCCCGGTAAGCCTGAAGATCTCCGTTACGTTCCGGATGATGATCTCCGCCCGGCCGTAGGCCAGCACGGCCGCCACGAGCGCACCGGTCTCCCTATCGCGCGGCCGGTCGAAGGCGCCCAGGCAGACGAGCGGATCCATACGCAGGTACTCCGGCCGGTGATAGGCGCGGTACTGATCTTCGAGATACTCTTTAAGCGCAGCGATGGTCATTCTATAAAAATAATTTAGTGTATCGAAATAAAGGGGAGGGTTTTTAGACACCTCCATTCCCATCCGATTCGCGGGCCGGTGAAGTTTTGACCGGGGGAGGCGGCCCTGGATAGTAAAATCGCGCGGTCGGAGTTTAAATCCGGCCGCGCGATTGCGGGGCGTGAAACCGATCGGCTCTCATGATGAGGGGTACCGCGTCAGCTTACTTCCCTCCCAGCCTCATCGCCTGCAACGTCCTCGCCATCGGGATCAGCTCGTTGAAAAACGACTCGATGCGGTCTCCCATCATGCCCTGCCGCAGCGGGTTGAAGAGGTCGGGGTTGACCGGTATTTTCTCGTTCATCACCGCCAGGTACATATCGATCGGCAGATGCAGCGCGCTTCGTATCGGCACCATGCGCAGCTCCACGGCGACCTGGCGCAGCTGCTCGATGCTTCGTGCGCCCATGGCGCTCCCGTAGCTTAAAAAGCCGACCGGCTTGTCGTTCCATTCCGGGAAAATGGAGTCGATCGCATTTTTCAGCACCGCGGAGTAACCGTGATTATATTCCGGCGTCACCATGATGAACGCATCGCCTTCCTTGATTTTTGCCGCCCATGTTTTTACCGATTCGTGGGAGTAATTCCCATTCAGCATAGCCGGTCCCATCGGCTCATCGAAGAACGGCATGGGATAATCGCGCAGGTCCAGGAGCTCGGCGACAACGCCGGGTTTCTTTTTCGTCTCTTCATAAATCCAGTTCGCGGGTTTGTCGCCGAAGCGGTTGCGGCGCGTACTGCCGAGAATGATCTTGATGTCGATTGGACGGCTGTCGGACATGGCAAAGCCTCCTTTATGGTTGGGTTACGTGGTAGGGAGATTGCGCCCCCGTGATCTGCAAATATAGTTATGTGCAAAGCCGCCTCGCCGTAAAGCATGCCGCAATGCCGCTCCAGAACCTGCCCCGCACGAGCCGGTACTTGGTTCGGCCCGCGCCTCGCGGCCGGTGCGCCACCGGCACTTCCTCAACACGGAACCCCGCCTTGCGGACAAAGAGCGGGTGGAAGAAAAAATCGCACTCCTGCAGGCGTCCGTCGAGGGGAAGAATCGCGGCAAGGCACGGCCTGCGCATGACGCGGAAAATGCAGCCGCCGTCGTGCAGGGAGTCGCCCGTCACGAGGTTCCGGAACGCGTTGGCGAGCCGGGAACAGAGAAGCCGCGCCGTTCCGTCGCTGCGGTTCCGCCGCACGCCGCAGACCATGTCGCAGCCGGCAAGTTTTGCAAGCAGGCGGGGAATGTCGGCCGGGTCGTACTGCAGGTCGGCGTCCATGGTGAGGATGGTTGCTCCCCGCGCCGCCCGCAATCCCGTCATGATCGCCCGCGCCTGCCCTCCCTGCGCCGGGAGCGTAATCACGTCGATGCCGGCGACCGGCGACTCTTCCCGGAGGGAAAGCTCCCGTTTAAAGCCCGCGGCCACGGCCGCGCCGTCGTCGCTTGACGCGTCGTCCACGATGATTATTTCGCAGCGTTCCCGGACCGCCGCGTCGATGCCGGCAAGAAGTGCACCGAGGTTTTCCGCCTCGTTATGAACGGGGAGCACGATCGAAAGGGTCGGGGCGGCCGGCATGGTACCTTCAAGATACTTCCTGTGAACGGTCCGGCCGCATCAGCGTGACGGGGCGGCTTTCCCGGCGAAGCGCGCCGCGAAGGCACCGTAATGGTCCCGCACGGTTGCGCAGGAGAGCTTCCGTTTCCGGTCGGCCGTCACGACTCCGCACGCGTTCAGCCCGACGGGCATGGATCTTGTGCGGGCCTTGTGCAGGTTCGAAAAGTAATCGGCATAGGCCCAGACGACCATGCCGTTTACATAAGAACGCTTCCCCCAGATGGTATCCATATGCGCCCCGAGGAACAGCGCCTGGTGGTCTTCGCTCAGGTCCTTGGCCACCATGCTCTTGATGATGCCCGCGAGGCGGGGATGTCCGTTGCGGAGCCCCGGTGCCGCCTGCGCCCCGAATTCGGAAATGAGCAGCGGCTTATCGGGCCACTTCGCATGGATGCCGTCGAGCACGGGCCCGAGGAGCGGCAGCGAGGCGAGCTCCCAGCCGAAGTACTCGTTGACGGAGATCACGTCGACAAAGGGGAAAGCCCGGTCGAGCTGGTAATAGTAGCTGCAGAAGGTGACGAGGCGGGAGGAGTCGGCGCGTTTTACCGCCGGGGCGACCGCCCGGATAAAGCCCGCCGCGGCGGGAGCGAAGGTGGCGAGCTGGTTGCCGATCGACCACAGGCCGACGCAGGAGTAGTTGCCGTGCGCCTCGATGAGCGCCTGCAGGTACCGGCGTCCGCAGGCGTACCCCGCCGCGCTGCCGAGAAAGGAGCCGCTCGTCTTCCAGGCGGGAATTTCATCCATGACGAGCAGCCCGAGGCTGTCGCAGAGCTCGTAGACGTCGCGGTCCTGGGGGAAATGGGCGATGCGCAGGAAGTTGACTCCAAGGGATTTCAGGTCGACCAGGTCGGCGCGCCGCTGCTCACGGGTCAGCAGGGGACCGCGATCGCCGAGCATGTCGTGCCTTCCCATGCCGCAGAGGTAACAGGGGGCGCCGTTGAGAAGGAGCCGCGTTTTATTCGTTGTCAACTGGCAGAAACCGCGCCGCAGGTCGAGCGTATCGCCCGCCCTCCCGTGGAAAAAGGGGACGAGCGAGATACGGTAGCGACAGGGGCTCTCCGGACTCCAGGGCCGGATCCCGTGGAGCTGCAGCACGCTGTCGCCGCCGCGCATGGTCGCCCGGACACATGGAAGGGCGCGGTCCGGGGGAGCGATGAACAGGCGCAGGCTGTCCCAGGGTGCATGGGCCGCGGCGGCGTGAACGGACAGGTCGAAAATACCGCTCCCGCGGCAGAAGGTGCGCAGTTCCGCACGCGCGATGCGGTCGCGGCTTTTCGCCACCAGGCGCACCGGCCGATCGATCCCGCCGTAGATCCGCCAGCCGAGCGCCTTGTCATCGGGAATCCTACCCGGCACCAGGCGGTCGTCGACGCGCACGGCGCAGCGGATGCGGGTCTTTCCGGCGAGAAACGGCGTACAATCGACGGTAAAGGGCAGCCAGGGGAAGTCGCCGCCGCCCGCCGCGGCGCCGTCGATGAATACCCTGGCGAAGAGGCAGACGCCGTCGAATTCGAGAGCGACGTCCTTGCCGGCGAACGAGCGCGGGACGTCGATATCCGCGGTATACCACCCGAATCCCGCGGCAGGACTCCCTCCCGCACCGGTGCGGGGAAAGAGGTGCGGAAGCGTTACCGCCCGGGAACCGCGCGGCAGGGGCGCGGTTGCGAAGCCGTCACTCGAATCGGTGCCGACAAAGCGGAACTGCCAGTTGTCGCGCAGGAGCAGCGTATCCGCGCCCGCGGGCGCAAATGGAGCCGCAAGAGACGCACAAAACAGGGAAAGAATCGCCGGAATGAACCGGAAGGGGAGGGGGGGGCGGATGCTCACGGAGTACTAAAATACTATGGTTCCCCGAGGGGCCACTGCGACGCGGATGCGCGTCTGCGCTTCCCCAAGCCCCGCGCCTCTCGCCCGGCAGACGACGGTTCCGGGCTCATCGGCGCGTGTTTTCACGAAGAACGCGGTTTTCCCGTCTTCGAGCGCGATCGGGCTCTCGCCCTCTAAATCGGCGGGGCCGCTCAGGGAGAGGTCGACGAGGTTCTTTGCCTGCGGCACGGTCCGGCCGTTCCCGTCGACAGCGGTCACCACGACCCGGGTCATATCGCCGCCCTCGTCGAGCAGGGTGTCGTCCGCGACCATCCTCAGGGCCCGCGGCGGCCCGGGGGTGATCCGGATCGCGGTCGCCGCGATAGCGTTGCCGATATACCCGACTGCCGTGAGGGTTCCCGGCCTGAATTTGACCGCCCGCCAGACAAAGAGCGGATGGGGCAGCGAGCCGTACCGGTCCGGGGATCTCCTGCCCAGGGAGACGCCGTTGACTAAAAGCTCGGCCCGGTCGCAGTTGCACGCAACCCAGATGTCGCGGGGGGCGGCCGACTCCTGCCAGTAATCGGCGATGTAGATCATGGGGCCGTAGAGCGCCGGATCGGCCTGCGACCGGTAGAAAAAGGCGGCGTGTTTGGGCAGGCGGAAAATGTCCGCGACCCCGTGGTAGTCGACGCTCTTTTCCGCGGTAAAGTGCGGCGAATTGTAGTCGAAGGCGCACCAGCCGAGGAGCCCGGCCATTCCCGGATTCGCGGCGGCGGAATCGTTGACCGCGGCGAAGGCGCGCATCTGATTGACAAGCCGATCGTTGCCGTCCCAGGCGTGGGTTGCGAAGCGGTGGCCGACGCTTTCGGTCGTGATCCAGGGGAGGGGGAAGGGCGTTTTCGCCGGAATGGCGAAGTTCTGTCCCCAGAGATCCTCCATGAACTCGTGCGGCGAACCCCGTCCCGCAACCCGCACGCCGTGGGTCGGGCGCGATGGGTCGAGCGTCCTGACCAGCGTGTTTGTCCGACGGTAGAAATCGTGAAAGTCCAGCGATTCGTTGATCCGCACCCCGAAGCTCACGACCGACGGGTGGTTCCGGTCGCGCATGACCATCTCGTCGAGAGTGTGGAGCGCTACGTCCCGCCACGCTGCATCGCCGACGTAGAGCCAGCCGGGCATCTCTTCGAGCACCAGAAGGCCGATCGCATCGCAGCGGTCGAGAAACGCGGGTGCCTGCGGGTAGTGGGAGCAGCGGACGATGTTGCAGCCGAAGTCGTATTTGATGATGTCCGCGTCCCGTGCCTGAAGCCGGTCCGATGCCGCCCGGCCGATGAAGGGGAAGGTCTCATGCCGGTTGAGTCCCCGCAGCTTCATCGGGCTGCCGTTAACCGAGAAGACACCGGTCGTCTTGCTGAAGGCAAGGGTCCGCACGCCGAACTTAAGGCTATCGTCGTCCACGCGATCTTTACCGATCTGCAATTGCGTCAGCACCGTGTACAGGTAGGGGTGGTCGGGGTGCCAGAGACGCAGGCGGGGAATCGGGCCGAGGCATAAGGAGAACTCGAAGGAATCGTTCGGGGCGATGGCCGCCGATGCCTCCTTCGATGCGGTAATGGCGCCCGCGGAATCGGCGACCAGGGTGGCAAGGGTACAGGGTTTCCGCACCGCGCCGCCGTTGGTGACGAGCGTGCGGACTTTGATGCAATCGGGCCTGGTCGAATCCCGGACCGCATAGACCCACGAGACATGGAGCGGATCGGCGACCGTGAGCTTGACATCGCGAACGATGCCGCCGAAAACGAAATAATCGATGCCCGTGCCTTCGGGTGGAATGTCGCGTCGCGTTCGGGAATCGACCCGGACGGCCAGGACATTGTCGCGGCCGATCCGGACCTTGTTGGAAATATCGAAGGCGAAAGGGGTGTAGCCTCCCTTGTGTTCACCGAGGAGTTGACCATTCAGGTAGACCGTCGCGGCCTTGGATACCGCCTGGAATTCGATCGAGAAGTATTTGCCCGCAAGGCCGGCAGGGGGCGCAAAATGCCGGCGGTACCAGGTGATTTTCTCGAAGGACGACCGGTCTATGTCCCGGTGTTTTACCCGTGCGGTCGTGTGGGGCAGGCATACCGTTTGAAAAGAAGATTCGTTAAGTGCGACGGCCTGCCCGTTTGCAATATCGCCTGCCGCAAACAACCATCCCCGGTTGAAGTTCAGGGTGAGACGGTGATCGTTGTGTGTCGCCGAGGCCGCGCAGGCTGCCGCTATGGCGCCAAGCAGGATGAGCGCGGCCGAGGTGTGCCTTAAAAATCCGCGGTTCATTGGTTCCGGGTCGCTACCGGGAGCCGCCCGGCACTACCGTGCAAGAACCAGCCGCGCCGTCGCCGTCGAGCCGGCGCCCGACGCCCTGATGAAATACACCCTGTCGCCGAGGCTGAGGCCCTGGGGCTGCCAGACGAAGTTTTTAGCACCGGCGGTCATGACGATCCTTGTCGAGGCAAGGGCGCGTCCGTCGATGCCGAGAAGCGACAGGTGAAGCGGGAGGGCGTTCTTTCCCGAATACCCGACCATCACCTTACCATTCTCACCGGCCTTGAGCGAGAGGTGGGGAATGGTCTGCATCGGTCCGGGAACCAGCAGGCCGGTTGCATTGGGCGTCAGGGTCATCATCACGACGCTGTGGGCGGGCATGTTGACGCTGAGCGTCGAACCGTTCAGGGTGAAATTACCCGATGCGAAAGGCTCGATATTGACGGTTTCCCCCGTCGTGTCGTTGTAGCTTGAGTCGGTCGGACCGTTCACGATCTGCCCGGTTACCGTCTGGTAGGCCTGCGGAGCGCCGGTCAGGGTTATGGTAACGGGCTGGACATTTGCGACATCGATGTTGCCCATGCTGATGTGCAGCGCACCCGTGCTGTCGACCGACGCCGAGGCGCTGATGACCGGCATGGTCTGGAGGGTTTCGCACTGCAGCGTGATGGGCACCATCGTTGCCTTCTGGTGCGGTTTGAGCAGCTTGAAAACATAAAAAACCGGGGTTTTGATGAGCTTGGTGCTCGTGGTGCTCGTCGGCGTCAGGAAGAGCGCCTGGATCACGTTGACCGCCTGAGCAACGAGCGCCATGCGGACACGGTTGCAGCGATTGTTGAACATGTTGAGACTCATCACCGCTATCTCGGCATCGCGCATCGAGCTCTGGTTGTAATCGGCTCCCATGCCGGTAATAGCGGTATACCAGGCACCCCACTCGTCGATCATGAGCCCGACCTTTCGCGTCGGATCGTACTTATCCATCCGCACGATGTTGCTGTCCATAAGCCTGTCAAGCAGGTAGGCCCGGTTGAGCTGGGCGTAGTATTGGGCGGTGGTAAACCCGAGCGAAGGGCCCATGGCGGTCCAGTTGGTGACGGCATAGTAGTGAAACGATAGCCCCTGTATGTTCGCATACTCGTTCTTCATGATCGTATCGGTCCACCCCCAGCCGGAATCGCTGTCCCGGCTGCCGGTCATGATTCGCCACATGTTCGCGTTTGCTGCGGGGATGTCCGCCGTGAACTGGTTGAACTTTGTAATGTAGGCCGACGAGGTGATTGCCGCCCCGCAGCCGCCCCAGACCTCGTTGCCGATTTTCCAGTATTTGAGGCTGCTCTCCCAGGTCGGGGTGGAATCGATGTGTTGCAGCCACGCTTTCTCGTCCCCCGCCGAATCGGCGGTCATATCGCAGCAGATATAGGGATCGCTGCCGATCAATTGACACAGCTGAAAATATTCGGCGGTGCCCAGCCCGTTGACCATGGCTCCGCCCGGCCGGCTCGCTACCGGTCCGATGCCGTTTCGCCAGAGGTAGGTTTCGGCAAAGCAGCCGCCCGGCCATTCGAGGCAGGAGATACCGCCGTCGATCATGGCGGCGATGATGTCGTTGCGCATCCCGTTCGTGTTCGGGATCGTGGAGGCGGTTCCCACATAAATTCCATTGTAAATATCGCGACCCAGGTTTTCCATCAGGGCGCCGTAGATCGACCGGCTGATGGTGGTGGTCGCCGAATCGAATTTGAGCGCGATGGTGTTCTGCGCCGATGCCCCGAGCGCGCCGCAGAGCAGGCACCCGGTAACCCATCGGACAATCTGAACAGTCAATTGCCGTTGCATCATGATCGCCATCCCCCCTCTTTATTTATGACCCCAAACCGATTTTTCATGCCGACGTCAGCCAACCTTCTTTGCCCTTTTTTTCTTCCTGCGCAGCGACATCGCCTTTAACCATATCGGCGGGAGGAAGGCCAGGCCCGTCCCGGCGCCGCATCCGCAATTCTTTTTTGTCGTGGAAGAGGTCGCCGTATTGATGAGCACCTGCATCTCATAATTTCCCGCGATCTGGGCGTCCGCGGGAAGGGCGAGGGCCTCTCTTTTCCAGACCGTGGAAGCCTCAAAGGTTCCTATCTCATGGAATATCGTCGGCTGGCCGCAGGCTGCCGAGGAGCCGATATTGATGGTCACCTTCTGGCCGGGATTCGGCCCCTTATGCCACAGGATCAATGAATCGAAGCCGACGCAATCCCAGGTCGAGCTTCCCTCGTCCCAGTCGATCTTAAAGCCGGCATAGCCGCTGCTGTTCGTATGGAAATCAAAATTGATGTAGGTGCTGTCGTGTTCATCGCCGGTATCGCAATGGGCCTCGTTGCAGAACTGCTGGGGAATGTTGCAGTACTGGGCATCCATCCAGATATCGCTCAGGCAGGCGGAATCGAACGCTCGGAGCGTATCGCATACCGAATAATCGTAATAATTGCGGCCGACGGTATCGTCGCGAAGGATCCACATCGTATCGGTGGGGAGCCCGGAGGAAACTTTCTTGGTAAATTCCATATCGTCGAGCTTAAAATTTTCCGCTACGGTCGTCGTGTCCGCGGAGATGATCTTAAACGGAACAATAAGAAAAAATGCGATGAGACAACGGTACAGCTTCATGACTTCCTCCCCCTGGTGATTGAGCGATGATCGTCACCGATCACTATTGTTAACCGATCTTTTCCTGTCGATTTCTGTGAAACTTTTCCGTGGTTTTTCTCCTCATACCCTTACCGGGCAAGTACCATCGGTACCGATCCGGTCGCCCCGGCCGCCGTAATTTTAACAATGACGACCCTGCCGCCGAGGCCCGGCGTCTTCGGCTGCCAGACGATATTCCGGTGACCGGGATCTACCATCATGGATGCGGATTCGATGACGCGGCCGTCGACTCCCAGAAGCATGAGACTCATCGGCGTACGGGCCGCGGCAGCATAATGAACGGCTACCTTTCCGGCCGCCGGCTTGATGGAAAAAGTCGAAATATTCTGTCCTTCGGGCGAAATCAGGGTTCCGGTGGCGCTCGGGCTGAGCGCAAACTGCACGACGCTATGCGCCGGCAGGGTAACCGTGAGCGTCGATCCGTTCAGGGCATAGTTGCCTGCGGCGAAGGGTTGCGCGTTCACGTTCTCCGCCTTGCCGAAATCGTTGTAACTGGAGTCGGTCGGACCGTTGATAATCTGCGCCGAGATGGTCTGGTAGGGCTGCGGCGGATTGGTGAGGGTGATCGTGAGCGTCTGGGTGTTTGCAATGTCGATGTTGGTCAGGGTGATATGCAGGGCATTGGTACTGTCGACCGAGGCGGACGCCGAAACGATCGGGGTCGCCGGCGTGCCGACCGTTCCTGTTGTCAAATGGGCCGGGACCTTCCTGGCATTCTGGTGCACCTTCATCATTTTCATGGTGTAATAGGTCGGCGTATACACGATGGTGGAGTCGGTGTCGTTTGGCTTCGTGAGAAACAGCGCCTGGATGACGTCGGTCGGCTGCGCGATGAGGGCCATCTTTACCCGTTCGCAGTGGTTGTTGAAGGTATTGAGCGTGAGGGCGGCCGCCAGGGCTTCGCGGACCGTGCTCTGGTTGTACGAGGTACCCATGGTGGTGCCGAGCTGGGCACTCCAGATACCCCACTCATCGACCATGAGGCCGACCGAAGCGGTTGGATCGGCGGCATTCATGATGGTCTCGAAACCACTGACCTTGGTCTCCATGGCATAGGCGTCGTTAAGCTTGAGGTAATATTGTGCCGCGGTAAAACCTACGGAAGGACAATCATAGGTTGTCCAGTTGGACACGGCGTAATAATGGAGCGACAGACCGTCGATCTTGCCGGTTTCCAGCTTCATGTAAGCGGCGGTGATCCATGCGCCCACATCGCCGCCGTCCATGATGGTCGTCAGCTGGCTCTTATAGGCCGAAGGGATCGCCGCGAGGAACTTCGCGGTGGTGGATTCGTAGGTCGTCTCCGCCATGGCGGAGTAACATCCGCCCCACTCCTCGTTGCCGACTTTCATGTATTTGAGCAGCGGCCTCCACTCCGGGTGGGTCGACAGGGTATCGATATAGGTCAGCCAGGCGGCCATACCCGCCGCCGAATCGCTCCGGTCATTGAAGGCAAGGTAGCCCTGCGCCCCGGTAAGCTCCAGCAGCTGGAAGTATTCCAGCGTACCGATCGAGTAGCCGTTGATGAACTCTCCTCCCGGCCTGCTGCTCGGCGGTTCGATGATGCCGGTTCTCCAGTTGTACGAATCGGCGAAGCAGCCTCCCGGCCATTCGAGGCAGGAGATTCCGGCATTCTTCAGGCCGGCGATGATGTCGTTGCGCATGCCGAGCGTATTGGGAATCGGGGAGGCCCTCCCGACGTAAAGGCCGCCGCCGATGCCGGGCTGGTAGATATCCCGGCCCCAGTTATCGAGCAGCGCCCCGTAAATCGACTTGTTGATGGTCGTGAATGCGGAATCGATCCGGAGGGTGAGCGTGCTCTGCCCGAAGGTCCCGGATGCACCGCACAGCAGGGTCGCCGACAGCAGCAGCCCGCAGGTTGAAAGATGACGCTTGTTCATGTGATCGGTCTTTCCTTGAATAAGTTGCATTGTTATTGTAGAGCCGCAGCCTATCGGGCCAGTACCATCGCCTTCGATGAGGTGAAGCCCGCGCCTTGCACCTTTACGATATATACTCCGCCCGCGAGCGCCTTCGCGCCGGGCTGCCAGGTGAGACGGTGCTGTCCGGCTTCCATGGTTACCCCTGATGATTCGATAACGCGTCCGTCGACGCTGCACAGGGTCAGACGGAAGCTTGTTTTCCGGACGGCATTGTACCCGACGACGACCTTACCGGCGGGCCCTGATGCAAGGGTCAGCAGCGCATTCGATTGCGACGGTGAGGTGGCAATGGTTCCGGTCGGATTCGGCGCCAGGGTCAGCATGACCACGCTGTGGGGAGGAATCGTCACATTGACGGCCGTTCCGCTCAGGGAATAGTTCCCTGAGGCAAAGGGTTCGAGGTTGACCGTTTCCGCGACGTTGTAATTGTTGTAGCTTGAATCGGTCGGACCGTTGATAATCTGGCCGGAGATCGTCTGGTACGCACTCGGTGCGCCCACCAGCTGGATCGCGAGGGCCTGCGGGTTGATGACATCGATATTGGTGAGGCTGATGTGCAGGGTGCTCGTGCTGTCGACCGACGCCGACGCGGAGATGACGGGGACGGCCTGCAGGAGCGGGCATGAGAGGGTCGCCGGGACCATCTTGGCGTTCTGATGCACCTTGTACATCTCCATGACGTAGAAGGTGGGCGTCTTGATTATCGAGGAGTCGGTGGGGGCCTCGGCGGTCCGGGTCAGGAACAGCGACTGAATGACATTGACCAGTTGGGCGACCAGCGCCATTTTCACGCGTTTACAGTGGTTATTGAAGATGTTCTGGGTCATGCCCGCAATGATGGCGTCGCGGACCGTGCTCTGCTGATAGGCATTTCCCATGCCTGAAATCGCATCGTACCAGGCGCCCCACTCGTCGACCATGAGCCCCACGGTGGCATTGGGATCGAACAGATTCATGATGGAGTCGCAGGTATCAATCTTGCCTTCCATGGCATAGGCCATCTGGAGCCTCGCATAATACTCGGCTACCGTGAAGCCGATGGAGGGGCCCTTGCTGCCGCTCCAGACCGTATTGGCATAGTAGTGGTAGCCCATACCCTGCGCGCTCCCCACCACCTTCATGCACACTGTGTCAACCCAGGGGTAGCCGCCCACCGTGGTGGCGTTGTTCCCGCTGCCGCCGTCGGCCACGATGGTCAGGCCCGAGTTCTGGGCCGGAATCGCTGCCCTGAACTTGTTGAATTGCGTTATATAGGTCCCGGCCGGGGTAATCGTGCCGCACCCTCCCCAGCGCTCATTACCGATCTTCCAGTACTTCAGGGTGCTTTTCCATGCCGGCGTGGAATCGATATAATTCAACCATGCGGCCATGTCCGGCGCCGAATCCGCGGTCATGTCGCAGCAGATATACCCCTCGGTGCCGGCAAGCTGGCAGAGCTGGAAGTACTCGGCCGTGCCCATACCGTTTTCCATGTCGCCGCCCGGACGGCTGGTCTTGGCCCCGATGCCGTTTCTCCACAGGTATTTCTCCGCGAAACAGCCACCCGGGAACTCAAGTACATTCAACCCCGCCTGCTTTACATATTTGATGATGTCGTTTCGCATGCCGTTGGTATTGGGCACCGTGGAGGCGGTGCCGACGTAGATGCCGTTGTACATATCGTAGCCGTAGTTTTCCATGAGCGCGCCATACAGCTCCTTATTGATGGTCGTCCTGGCGGAGTCGACCTGCAGGGTAAGAGTATTCTGGCCGGATGAGGTGAAACAGAGCCCGCACAGGGTGAGCGCAACCCATTGCGCCGTTTTTTGAACCACCCGTTTACGAATCATCGAAAACCTCCCCTTGGGATCCTGTGATACTCTGGAATGGTGATGCTACTATATGATAATAGCATAGTACTCTCGTGGAAAATTAAAATTAAACTAATAAATGGCATGAAGAAAAGGTTCAATTTATTGAGCGGGGGAGCATCGCACGACATGCGTGCCCCCGGAAATTCCAGCATCCCTTTTCAGGCTCAGGCTTGCCCGGAGAGTCTGCAATGTTTTCTCCAGGGTACCGTTCAGCGCATAGATCGATACCGAAACCACGCGTCCCCGAAACTGCGGAGGAATGGCGAATCGGTCCCCGGAGCAGACGGAGATTTCGCTCGCGGGGTTCTGCGGGAGCGGGGTCGCGGATGGTTGGTCCCTGACCCCGGCCGACGGGGTGAAGGACGGCCATCCGGTTCCAAAGTAAAGCGGTCGTATCTGGAGGGTGGCGGTGCCGCCGTTATTGGCGTCGTAGGCATGCAGCGACAGGAACACCGTGTCGTTGTCCACGAAAACCCCGCCGGTTCCGGGCCCCTTCCACCGTGAATCGCTCGTATCGAGGAGCGTCCCTCCCCCCGACATCATGGCCACGCCCGCCATATCGACGTAGGGCCCGGTGATGGCGGCCGACCGGCCGAACCGGATGTTGTAGGTGCTGCTCACCCCGTCGCAGCACTTGTCCCAGGAGACGAACAGGTAATAGTAACTTCCATAATGAAATATGAAGGATCCTTCGATGGCCGTGGTCCCGCCGGTTCTGTTTGCAATAGAATATATGGCGGTGTCGGTCGACGATCGCTTGCCGCTGATGGAATCGAGCCTTACCAGCTTGATGCCGGTCCAGAAGGAGCCAAACGACATCCACCACGAGCCGTGCGCGTCGACGCTCGTACTCGGGTCGATACAGTTGAACGAATCGGCGGCGACCGAGGCGATCACCGCGCCCCGGTCGACCCATTTGTAGTTCGCGGAGGCGGGATTGAGGGTGGTGTTCGTGGCAAGGCCGATGACCGATACGTTGCTCCCGAAGGTCGAGACGGCGTAATAGAGCCAGTACTGCCCGCTCCGATAATCGATGTCCGGCGCCCATACGTCCGTTCCGGCCCCGGCGACATACGTCTTGAACCACGCCGGAGCGGCAGCGAGCGCGGTGCCGCCGCTTGTCCACGCGATCCGGTTGGGCGAGGTCTTGTAGGGTATGAGGTTTCCGGTATAGTAAACGTAGTAGGTATTCGAGTCCTTCATGACCTTGGAGTAGTCCTGGCCGGAAAGGCTCCCGGTGAGCGGGCTGACATAGGCGGTCTGTGCTCCGGCGACACCCATACAGAGTGCGGCCAGAAGGCTCATGAATCGGATTTTGTTGCTCATCCTGTTCTCCCGATGACGTTGTCGATTTTATAATATAAATAAAGCTCCGGGAGGACCAAAGCCCGAAAAAGAATCTCGGGGCATGGAAATTTGATTATTTTATGGATAAGCATGTATATTCTAAAAGTTTTACCATCCTGATCCAACCCCTAGGCCAAAGAAACAGAGAATATGCCCCTTCGAAGCATGACAGGATTCGGGCTGGCGGAAGCGTCGACGCCGTCGGGCGAATACCGTGTCGAGATTCGTGCCGTGAATAACCGGTTTCTCGACGTACAGCTCCGGCAGCCGCGCTTTGTTAATAACCTGGAGCAGCAGATCCGCAAGGAGATCCAGGCATTCGTTTCGCGCGGGTCCCTGAGCGTCGTCATCTCCTGCGACCGGGAAGAGGAGAGCAAAAAGCTCTCATACGACCGCCAGGCCGTCGAGCAGTATGTCCGCATTTTGCGGGAGATCAGGGATGCCCATAAGCTTGCCGGGGATGTTTCTCTCGACGACCTCGTGAGCTTCAGCGACATCATCAAAGCCGATGTCGATACCTTCGACGATGAACTCGTCTGGAAAAATATCAGGCCGGTTCTTCTGAAGGCGCTCGAAGCTTTCCAGAAGACACGCGAAAAAGAGGCTCTCTTCATTCTCAAGGATCTCAAGAGGACCCTCCAGAATATCGAAAAAAACCTGAAACTCATCGAAAAGCGCGCGCCGATGCGGCTTAAAGAATATTCGACCGCCCTTCGCGATCGGATAGCGAAACTGATCGCGGCCGATCCCGATCCCTCCCGCGTGGCCCTCGAAATCTCCATCCTGGCCGATAAACTCGATATCAGCGAGGAGTGCACGAGGTTGCGGGCGCATATCGAAAAATTCGGCGAAGATCTCGCGGCCGATGAACCCATTGGAAAACGGCTCGGGTTTCTGCTCCAGGAGATGAACCGCGAGGCCAATACCATCGGTTCGAAGGCGAACGATACCGAGATCGCCCACCTCTCGGTGACCCTCAAGGAAGATATCGAGAAAATCAGAGAACAGATACAAAATATCGAATAGTCCGGGCGCCCTTCACGGGTGGATTCCGGCAAGGAGATGCTATGCCGCAGGAATTGCATGAACTGGAAATCGAGAAGCTCGAAAGTCGTGGCATCAGCCGCTACAAGGCGGTCCTGATGGCATCGCAGGAGGCTCGATTCATCAATGAGCAGATAAGGCTCGGCATTCTCGAAACGAAAGAGAAGCCCGCGACCCTGGCCCTCAAGTGGCTGTTTGACGGTCGCGTCGTCGAAAACGAAGAGATAAAATCGGAAGAGTAACTTTTGGAAACCACGCGGGTCCTCGTCGGCATCACCGGCGGCATTGCCGCCTATAAGGTTCCGCAGCTCATCCGTCTGCTGAAGAAAAAAGGGGCCGAGGTAAAGGCTGTCTGCACGCCGTGGGCCCTCCGCTTTGTGGGCGATGAAACGCTCCGTACCCTCACCGGCTATCCGGTGTTCCGCGACGACGGTTCATTCCACGATATCGAGCATATCCGGCTTGCGGAATGGACCGACCTGTTCGTCGTCTGTCCCGCTACCGCCAACACCATCGCAAAAATCGCCCACGGGATTGCCGATAACCTCCTGACTACCACCGCCATTTCCATTCCTTCGGAAAAAATTCTGGTGGTTCCGGCCATGAACACGGTCATGTGGCAGAGTGCCGCCACGCAGGAAAACGTTGCCGTTTGTGCGCGACGCGGCATGACCATCCTGCCGGTGGGGGAGGGGGAGCTCGCCTGCTCGACGACCGGGCCGGGCCGGATGCTCGAGGTAGAGGAGATTGCCCTCGCCATCTTCGCGAAGCTGCACCGCGAACCGCTCCTCGCGGGCAAGAGAGTGCTGATTTCGCTCGGACCGACCGAGGAGCCGCTCGATCCGGTTCGCATGATTACCAACCGCTCTTCCGGCAAGATGGGTGCCGCGCTCGCGCGTTCGGCCCTTAAATTCGGTGCGCGGGTGACCATGGTCAGCGGTCCGGTCGGTGTAGCGCTTCCCGCCGGCGACCTCGTGAAAGTCCGTACCGCGGCACAGATGCGTGAAGCCATGCTCCGCGAATTCGCCTCCGCCGATATCTGCATCATGGCGGCCGCGGTGAGCGACTTCCGGCCGGTATCGGTCTCCCCCTCGAAAATTCGCCGCAATGAGGGCCGGCGGCTGACCCTTGAACTCGAAGCCAACCCCGATATCCTGGCCGAGCTCGGCCGGCTGAAAGAGGGCAGGATTCTCGTCGGCTTTTCGCTCGAAACCGGGGACGGAGAGGCTTCGGCCCGTCGCAAGATGGCGGAAAAAGGGTGCGACCTCATGATCCTCAACCGGGCGGACGAGGCCCTGGAAACCGATACCACCCGGGTGACGATCCTTGCCGGAAGCCGGGCCGAAGAGCTGCCGCTTCAAAGCAAGTCCGAAGCCGCCGACGACATCATGCGGCGCATAGCCGGGATCGGCGGGCCGCACCCATGAAGACCGCCCTCCTGGCCGCCTATCTGCGACAGCAGAGCGACTGCGCCATGCCGGATTTTCCGATGGGCCCCTCGTTCGACCTGAAAGCGCTCCTCAAATCGATAACTCCGCGCCCCCTTCAATCGGCGACGGTACCCGCAGCGGCTCCCGGAACCGGAGTTCCGGTGAGAACCCCGGCTGCACGGAGAGTCGTTCCTCCCGCGCCCGCTCCTTCCGGCGATCCCTACTCCCGACTCTCCCGTCTGAAGCAACCGGTCGCCTCCGGCGGCGTTTCCGAACCCGTTGCCGCGATGCGGGACGCCGTGACGCCGATTTCATCGCTCCCGCGCCTGACCTTCGACGAAAAGCGGTCGATATTCAAGGAGCTCTACGCCGCCCGATGCAGCAAATGCCCGCTCAGTGCGAGCCGGAATAGTTTCGTCTTCGGGGCCGGCAATGTGGACGCCCGTCTCATGCTCATCGGCGAGGCGCCCGGTGCGGATGAGGACCGTCTCGGCATGCCGTTTGTCGGGGCCGCGGGAAAGTTGCTCACGGAACTGCTGGAAGCCTGCTCGCTCGACCGGAAGAAGGATGTATTCATCGCCAATGTCCTGAAGTGCCGGCCTCCGGCAAACCGGACGCCCGGCGACGCCGAAATTGTGGCGTGCCTGCCGCTCCTGCGCCGGCAGATCGAGGTGATCGCGCCGTCGGTGCTGCTCCTGCTCGGCAGGACCGCGGCGCATGCCGTGCTCGGGACCGCCTCGGCGATCGGGACGCTTCGGGGAAAGCAACTTGACTATCGGGGCATCGCCGCCTTCGTGACCTACCACCCCGCCGCGCTGCTGCGCACACCCGGGTACCGCGCCGGCACGGAGGAGGATCTGCAACGGGTCGTGGGCCTTCTGAAGGGGAGCCGGGACCATGCCGCAGTATAATACCTCAACGCCGCCCGCCGCAGCGGCGGAACGGATTCCGCCCCAGGCTCTCGATGTCGAGCGAACCGTTCTCGGTTCCATGCTTATCGACGGCCATGCCGCGGCGGCCGTTTTCGAGACGCTCGACGAGGGCGCGTTCTACTCGGGCGCGAACCGCCGCATTTTCCTCTGCATGAAGGAGATGTTCGACGGGAGCGTTCCGATCGACATCGTCACGCTCACCGAGGTACTGCGCAAAAAGCAATGGCTCGAATCGGTCGGCGAGGAGCCCTATCTCGCCGAGCTCGCCGAAAGCATCGCCACCTCGGCGAATATCCAGTACTACTCGAATATCCTTCGTGAAAAGGAGACGCTGCGGGAACTCATTACGACCTCGGCCGAGATCACGACCGAGTGTTTCGCACCCGATGTCGCGGCGCAGGAGATTCTCGACAAAGCGGAGGCAAGGATCTTCGGGGTTGCGGAGTCGCGTATCTCGAACCGGTTCGAAAAAGTCGGCCAGCTGCTGCCGCATACGTTCGAGGAAATCGAGAATTACGCAAAGGGAAGTTTCAACGGCATCCTGACCGGGTTTCTGCAGCTCGACGAAATGACCACGGGTCTCCAGAAAGGCGATCTGGTCATCGTCGCGGGCAGGCCTTCGATGGGAAAGACCTCCTTTGCACTCTCGATCGCGGCCCATGCCGCCATCAAAAGCAACTGCGCGACCGCCATTTTTTCGCTCGAAATGTCCAAGCACCAGCTGACCCAGCGGCTGCTCTGCGCCGAGGCGAAGGTGAATATGCACCAGTTGCGAAGCGGGAAGCTTCCCCGCCGCGATTACCCCCGGCTTTCGCTTGCCGCCGGTCCACTTGCCGAGGCGCCCCTCTTCATCGACGACACGCCCGGTATTTCGGTGCTCGAAGTGCGTGCCAAGGCCCGCCGGCTCAAGGCGCAGAACAATCTCCAGCTCGTCATCATCGACTACCTCCAGCTCATGGGCTCGTCCGGCTCGGTGGAGAGCCGCCAGCAGGAGATCTCGCAGATCTCCCGGTCGCTCAAGGGCGTGGCCAAGGAGCTCGATGTGCCGCTCATCGTCCTCTCCCAGCTCTCCCGCGCTCCCGAGCAGCGCACCGAGCATCGGCCGCAGCTCTCCGACCTCCGGGAATCCGGCGCCATCGAGCAGGATGCCGATGTGGTCATGTTCGTCTACCGCGAGGAAGTTTACAATAAGGATGTGCCCGAGGAGGAGAAGGCGATCGCCGAGATCATTATCGGCAAGCAGCGTAACGGACCGATCGGGACGGCGAAAGTTGCCTTTATCAAGGACTACGCGAAGTTCGATAATCTGCTTGAAAACGGGGGAGGGGCACAGGGAGCGGGGGCCTTTTGACCGGGGTCCTTCGCCTGGTCGCCCTGACCGGCGAAAGAGGACTCTCCGCCGCGGCGGGTGCGTCCCGTTTCCTCAGAAGCATCTATCGTTTTTCCCTCCTCGCCGCAACGGCCGTCTCGCGCAGCCACCAGGTCTTCAGAAATCCCGATCTCGCCATCGTACAGATGTTTACCCTGGGGGTTGAATCGCTGCCGCTGGTCGCGGTGATCGCGCTCTTCCTCGGCTCGGAGACCGTCATCCAGGCAATCTACCAGATGGCCGGAATCGTTCCGATGCGCTATCTGGGCGTCCTGGTCTGCAAAAGCCTGATAACGGAACTGGGACCCGTCATCACGAGCATGGTGGTCGCCGGACGGGTCACCACCGGCATTGCCGCGGAGATCGGTACCATGAAGGCGACCGAACAGCTCGATGCCATGCAGGTGCTCCGGCTCGATCCGATCCGCTATCTCATCGTTCCCAAACTGGTCGCCTGTACCATCATGCTGCCGATCCTGGTTATTGTCGGCGAATGTATCGCATTTTTAGGTTCCATTCTCACCGTGGCTCTTTCGGTCGACATGACGATGCACACCTATCTGAGCGGTCTCCGGCTCTTTTTCAGCGCCGAAGATATTTACATAGGAATAGCAAAGACGCTCGTGTTCGGGGCGATCATTGCATTGACAGGGGCGTATTTCGGCTTCGAGGCGAAAGGCGGCGCGGCCGGGGTAGGCACGGCCACGACCAGGGCGGTCATCACGGCCGCGGTGCTGATCCTGGTATTCGATTTTGTCATAGCGGTGCTGGTGCTTTGAGAAAGAAAGGCTTCAGACCTCAGGCCTCAGGCTTCAGCAAAATCAAAAGCTCGGGCTTTGCAGCCCTTGTTCTAAGCCTGAAGCCTTATTCCATAGCATTGTCACGTTTTTTGGACTGATCCCATGAGCTTATTGCAGATAGAACATCTCCGGAAGCGGTTCGGCGGGCAGATCGTGCTCGACGATATCAACCTCGAAGTGAACCGGGGCGAAATCCTCGCCGTCATCGGCCAGTCAGGGAGCGGCAAGACCGTTCTCTTCCGGCACATCATCGGGCTCATGTTCCCGGACGGCGGCCGGATTACCCTCGAAGGGGCGGTGATCTCATCGCCGACGATGGGGCCCGCGGATTTTGCACCCTATCGGAAGCGGTTCGGCATCCTCTTCCAGGGAGCCGCGCTCTTCGATTCGATGAACGTGGGCGAAAATCTCGCCTTTCCCCTGCGCGAGCTGACCGAGCTTTCAGAAGAGGAAATAACGAAGGTGGTGGGCGAATCCCTCGAAAAGGTCGGCCTCAAGGAGGGATTTAAAACCAGGATGCCCGCCGAACTCTCGGGCGGCATGCGCAGCAGGGTGGGGCTGGCGCGCGCGCTGGTCATGAAGCCGGAGATCATGCTGTACGATGAGCCGACCTCCTCGCTCGATCCCATCATGACCGATAAGATCAACGACCTGATCGTGAGCCTCCGCGACCGGATGAAGATGACCTCGGTCGTCGTCACCCACGACATCGGGTCGGCCTACAAGATCGCGGACCGCATCGCCATGATTCACGAGGGCCGGATTCTCTTCTGCGGCACCCCGGCCGACATCCGGAACTCCCACAACCCGTACATCCAGCAATTCATCCGGGGTCAGCGCAAGATGCAGTATGCGGTCCAGGAGGAAGCGGTGTATGCACGGCCGTACGAGGCGCCGGCGGGTGCGGTGAAACCCTCCGCGGTCCCCGCTCGGGAGGGAGCGACGCCCCCGGATTCATCGACGGCAGGGCAGGCACCCCGATCGGACACCCTCGTCCCATGAACCGGAAGACCAAATCCGTCTACGTCTGCGGCTCCTGCGGCGAATCGCATCCGCGGTGGGTGGGGCGGTGTGACAGCTGCGGGGCATGGGACACGGTCACCGAATTCCGCGAGCCGGTCGCGGTTTCGCGCGCCGTGAAATCCGCGGCTTCCGCGCCCGCGGCGGTGGTGACGTTCGCGGAGAGCGAGGTTTCGGCCGCGCCCCGTATAAGGAGCCCGCTGCCGGAGATCGACCGGGTGCTCGGCGGAGGGCTTGTCAGGGGGGCCGTGGTGCTTCTTGCCGGCGATCCGGGCATCGGGAAGTCGACGCTCCTTTTGCAGCTCATGGCCGCCTGGGCGGCCGGGGGCGCCTCGACGCTCTACCTCTCGGGCGAGGAGTCGACCGAGCAGGTCGCCATGCGCGCGCGGCGGCTCGGGGTCGCCGATGCGCCGGTACACATGGCAACCGAGACCTCCGCCGAAGCGATCCTCGCCATCCTTGCCGAACGGAAGCCCGACATCGTGGTGATCGATTCGGTCCAGACGATTTTTTCCGAGGCGCTCGAAAGTGCGCCGGGAAGCGTGGCGCAGATCCGCGAGAGCGCCGCGATGCTGCTCCGGTTCGCCAAGGCGGGCGGCGCGGTACTTTTTCTTATCGGTCACGTTACCAAGGAGGGCGCCATAGCCGGGCCGCGCGTCCTCGAACATATGGTGGACACCGTGCTCTCCTTTGAGGGCGACTCCACCTACCAGTACCGGATCGTCCGTGCCGTCAAGAACCGGTTCGGGCCGTCGGGCGAGATCGCCCTGCTTTCGATGTCCGACTCCGGCCTGCACGAGGTGCGGAACGCCTCGGAGTTCTTCCTCCAGAACCGGCACGACCCGCAGGTCGGCACGGCCGTTGCCCCGATCCTCGAAGGGTCGCGGATCCTCGTGGTGGAGCTTCAGGCCCTTGTCGTCCGGTCGCATTTCGGCATGCCGCAGCGCGTGGCCTCGGGGATCAACCCGCGGCGGCTCTCGATTATCCTCGCGGTGCTCGAACGCCACGGCGGGCATTCGCTCGGTGACCACGACGTGTTTTTCAACATCGCCGGCGGCCTGACCGTGGCCGAGCCGGCGATCGACCTCGGGATCGGCGCCGCCATCCTCTCCTCGTTCCGCAATCGTCCCCTGCGGCGCGATATCGCCTGCCTGGGGGAGCTCGGGCTCGGCGGCGAAATCCGGCCGGTCAACAACATGGGCGGACGGCTCAAGGAGCTTGCCCGCATGGGGTTCAGGGAGTGCGTGGTGAGCGGGTCGGCCGACGGGGCGGACTGGACCAGGGGCCATAAGGGGTTGACGCTCGTCAAATGCAAAAAAATCGGCGACCTGGTCGAGGTCGTTTTTTGAGGCGCCCATGAAAGCGAAACTCCTCGAACATTGCGCCGCCGTGATATTCGTCACCCTCGCGCTCATCGCCGGCCTCATGCTGGTCAACACCTTCACCCGCCGGGCGGAATCCCGCGAACCGGCGGCCATGCGGGCATTCGGCGACCTCTCCTTCGTCGATTTCAACAATCCCTTCGACCTCGCCCTGCTGAAGGATGCCCTCGACCTCTACTATCCCGGCAGCCACGACCGGAACGATTCGCTGCTCAACGTCATCGTGCGGTTCAAGGAGCGGCGGTTCGCCGCGAAATTTCAGGACTCGCGGGAGTCGCAGCCCCTGACCCCGGCGCGCTTCATCGGGATCCTCCCCCTGTACGCGAAATTTCTTCTTGTCTATGTCCTGGTCATGGCCCTGACCTGGTACGGCGTCCAGACGATCGCCTCGGTCCGGTTTGTCTACAAAAAAGGCATTGCCGCATCGGCACGCTCCTCTTTTCCCGACCGGTTCCGGCGCGGGATGGTAAACGCCGCGTCGGGGGCGGGAATCTTCCTCCTCTTCTGCCCGGCCTATGTGATCGCCTATGCGATCAGGACCGAATTCAACACCGATACCGTCGTCTTCATGATCCTGCTCGGCGTGGTTTCGAACGGGGTGCTCGTCACCTATGCGAATAAGTTCTACTCCTTCCTCCTCGCCGAGAGCCGGAAGGGCTATGTCGACACCGCAATTGTCAAGAATTGCCGCTCGTCGTACCGGTTTCACGGCGTCGACGGCATACCGGTCGGAGCCCTCCTGCGCCCCCTCAAGCGGTTCGAGGGCCATGTGTTCGACCATATCTTCCGGAACGCGACTCACCAGTACCTCCCGACGATCAAGGAGCAGGCGTCGTTCCTCATCTCCGGGCTCATCATCATCGAAATGGCCCTCAATATTCACGGCCACCTGACCTACGAGATGCTCCGGCAGTTGCTCTATAAGAATTATTCGACGGTCGTGGTGATGATCCTGTTCATATTCTATACGGTTAAGGCGACCGAGGTGGTGGCGGATTACTTGATGGTGAAGGCGGAAAAGAGACTGGAGGGGGAATAAGAATAAAGTCAAAGGAAAGAGCCAAGGGGGGGAGTCTCCCCCTCGCTCCATCCCGGCCGGGGCGGCCGGTATTCCGCTGCCCCCACCGGAGAGGCACGTAAAACCGGAACGTCCGAACTATGCAAATACTCCTGGAATAAGTTTATGACACTGCTTAAATATAAAGACCTCCGCTGGATTGTTATATGGATGACGGGTACCATCGTCGCCGGGCTCTGGGACTTCGCCTTTTTGAACCGTCCCGCCCTCCTCAAGGTGCTCGACGGGTTCTGCAACACGCTCGTCATCGCGCTGTGCGTCGTGGTCTTTACCCTTTTGTTCGGCTGGTCGCTGACGCTCCTGCTCAACGACCTGGGGCGGCGATCGAACCGGATATTCTATTATGCCGCAACCTTTTGCCTGAACCTCATCCGCTCGATCCCGCAGATCGTCGGTATCCTCTTCGCCTATGTCGGCGTGACCCTCCTCGTCCAGAACGACATCGTCACCGCGCGGCTGCCGCTGTTTATCATCATGTCCTTCTCCATGAGCGTGTTCATCGTGCCCGAGGTGGCCGATCTCATGCGCGACCGGATCGAGCATTTCAAGCGACTCGATTTTTACAGTGCGATGCGGGTATGCGGCATTCCGGAACGACGGATCATAAATTTCGATATTCTCTGGAAAAACAGCCGGCTCCATATCCTGAACAAGCTCATCGCGGTACTGGGCTATGCCGTATTTCTCCAATGCAGCGTCGACTTCATCATTTCGGTGGGATTGTCCGCCAATGTCAATGAAACCTCGTTGCCGCCGACGCTCGGCGGGCTCCTCGCGACCATCGACAGCAAGCAGGACATCCTCGCCGTCGGCTACACCCTCACGCATCCCGACTATGCGCCGCACCTGTTCTTCGAGCACCTGCAGGGCCTGACGATTGCGTTTCTCATCGTGTTCTCGCTGTTCTGCATTTACAACATAGCGAACGGCTATGCGGAAAGGCACCGACTATGAACCGGACACCCCGGCCGGTAACGATCGCCGCGAACGGCCGGACCATCGCGGCCATCGACGACTTCACCTGTGCCGCCGGTGAGATCACCTTCCTGTTCGGCGAGTCGGGCATCGGCAAATCCATGCTCTGCAAGGCGATCTACGGCCTCCTCGACCCGTCGGAGCTCGATATCACGGTGGGCGGGCTGCCCTATCGCCGTTATCTTGACCTTAAAGAAACAGGGGACATCGCCCGATCGAGTTTTTTCGTGTTCCAGGAGCCCTCCTCCCACCTCAACCCGCTCATGCGGATCGGCGATCAGCTGCGCGAAGGGAGTATCGAGGGAACCGATGGAGAGGCGGAGATTCTGGAGCGTCTGTGGAACAGCGCCGACGGACGGCATCCCGGGGAGATTCTCAAGGTATACCCCAAGCCCTACCGGCCGAGCGGCGGGGAGAAGCAGCGGATCCTGCTCGCCATGGCGTTCAAAAAGATCCGGCTCCTGGCGACCCTCCCGGCCGGGGCGCCCACCCTGTTCGTGTTCGATGAGCCGACCGGGAGTCTCGATAACCGGTACCGCAACCGCTTTCTCACCTTCCTGTTCGAAGAGTATCGCCGGCGGCCGTTCACCGCCCTGGTCATTACTCACGACTACTCGGTCATAAGCGAAATTTATGCAAAGGAAAAAGATCTCGTCGACCGGATCCATTTCATGGAGCTGCGCCGTAAAGGGGAGGGGAGCGTCGAACTCGTCGATTTCCGGGCGGACGATTACCTCACGTGGCTGCGGGCGACCGCCGTCAATAAACGGCGATTTCCCGGCGGGCAGCCGGTGCTGCGCCTGTCGCCGTGCTTTTCGGTTTTCGGGGCCGACCACCGCCTCTGCCGCGACGAAGAACGCCGGCACGAAACCGATCTCGTCATCCGCGCCGGTGAAATGGTGTATGTCAAAGCGCCGAGCGGCGCCGGAAAAACCACGCTCGCCAAAATCATCATGGGACTTTACAAGGCCGATCGGTTCTCCCTGTCGCTGGTCGACGTTCCCATCTCCCCGGCCACGCCCCGCTCGTATTTCGAGCGCGAAGTCTGGGGACGGCATGCGGGCATGGTGTTCCAGCATGCCGACGAAGCGCTCGATATGGAGGCGACGGTTGCCGAAACCTTCGCCGCCCTGCCGCCGGGCGGCTCATTTTCGCGATTCGAATTGAAGCGATTCCTCGGGGAGCTCTTCGAGGGTGCGCTCGACGACGCCTTCCTGGTGCGCAAGGTCAAGTTCCTGAGCGGCGGCCAGAAGCAGCGGCTCAACCTGCTGCGGACGATCAGCATGCACCCTCCCCTGATCATCCTCGACGAACCGCTCAACGGGCTCGATTTCGACTCCGTCCGCAAGATCATCGCCATGCTCGACGAATTGCGCGGGCAGGGGATAGGACTGTTGTTGATTTCCCATAACGAGGAGATCTTCGACGCATTGGTGGAGAAGGAGTGTGTGTATTATCTGGCTTGATACTATCACCTGGAGACAGCATGAAACGACTTCTTATCATTACCGGATCGATAATCGCCGCCATTATTGTTATCTGCGCCATTTTCATCGGCATCGGGTACGATAAATTCATGGCCATCGAGACCGTGGAGCACGATCCGCAGCTCGAAATACTCCTCGGCGGCGGGGGAAATTCGATCGTCCTCACCTCCGAAGACGGGTCGCGGGCGCTTGTCGTCGACACCAAGATGGGCCGGGCGGCGCACGAGCTCCGGAAAAGAGTCAAGGCGGCGGAGGTCATTATTGTAAACACCCACGACCACCCCGACCACACCGGCGGGAACGGCCTCTACCCCGGGGCGCATATCGTCGCCGGCGCCTACACGCCGGAGGAGTGGCACGCGGCCGCCGGGAAAAATGTCGCTTTTCCGGACGAGACCGTTCCGACGGGCGGGGAGAAGGTCCTCGCCATCGGGAGCGAGACCGTGCATATCCGTAACCTCGGCAGGGCGCATACCTGGCAGGATATCGTCGTCTACCTCGAAAAAAGAAAGATGCTCATCACCGGGGACCTCGTGTTTCTTGACATGCACCCGGTATTGAACGCGGGCGGCGGTTGCAGCACGGACGGCTGGATTGCTGCGCTCGATTCTCTCGCGCACGACTACGATCCGGCCCTGGTCATGCCGGGCCACGGCCCGCTTTCCGACAAGTATGCGGTTACGGGCATGAAAGACTATTTTACGTCGATCCGCGACGCCCTGGACGATAAAAAGGAGTTGAACTTTCTCCGGAAGAAGTACACCTACTACCATTCGCTGCCGCTCATGTCCGGGTTCGATCTGACGGTGAAGTTCATGAGGAAGGAAGGGAAAGGGTAGAACGATTATCCCATCAGGGCAAGAATCCGCCATGCGGGAACCATGAAGCGGTTTCCCGGAAAGGCTTCGATAACTTCGGCGCGGGCGACGATCTGGTAGCATGGTATGTTCAGCATGGCGGCCAAGGCGGAGCCCGCTTTTGTAAAATCGGTATCGCCAAGCTTCGCCTCGAAAAGGGCGACCGGCTTGTTCCGGTCGATAATAACGAAGTCGACCTCCTGCTTCTGGGCGGTCCGGATGAATCGCAGGTCGAACTCGCCCAGCCCCCGTTCATTCCATCGGTTGATACAGCGTAACAGCGATACGGCGACGGCATTTTCGAACCGTATGCCCGGATCATCGACCATGGTCCAGTCGTAGAAGTAGTATTTCGATTCCTTTGCCATTGCCCGCGCGATATTTTTCGACCACGGCACTATGGAGAAAACGAGATAGATTTTTTTAAAGGCCTCAAGCCAGCCGGCAACCGTCTTATGGTTGACCTGCAGCTCCTCGCGAAGGGCGTTGATGCTGAGCGGCGAGCCGATCCTTTCCGGTAAAGCCAGCATCAGCTGTTCGAGACCCTTGAAATCATGGATACGGGTGAGATCCCGCAGGTCTTCGGTAACCAGAAGCGACCGGTAATCCCGGCGCCATTTCAACGAGAACCGATCGCTGGCCTTTAGAAACGGCTCGGGAAAGCCGCCGAAATGCAGCCAAGGTTCGACCGCCTCTTTCAGGGGGCTGTTTCTTTTTGATTCGGGCAGATGGACGAGAAAACCCGACTTTTCAGGAGCGGTGAAAACTGCAGGATCATCGACGATATGGGTAAACTCCTGAGCGGCCTCCGCAAGGCCGAACGGCAGCAACCGATAGGAAAAGTACCTGCCGGCAAGGCTATCGCCCGATGCCTTGAAAAAATCCAGCCGGGCGCTCCCGGTAACCATTATCTGGGCTTCCCCGACGTGCAGGTCGCAAAGCGCCTTTAAAATATTTTTCCAATTTTTATGCTTATGGATTTCATCGAAGGCGACCAGGGGAGTGCCGGGCCTGCCGGCAAGGGCGATCTTAAGAAAATGCGGGTTTTTAGCGTAAGCCCGCGCCACAAGCGGATCGTCCCAGTTGAAGTACAGGTCTTCATTCTTCAGTTCGGCCAGCCTTGCTTTCACAAAAAAAGTTTTGCCGACCTGGCGGGGGCCGGAAAGAAAAATCATCTTACCGGCATTCACCTCGGGGTCGAAGAGGTAGAGGGACTGGGTGCGTTCCATGATGATAAAATTATATGATGGTATAAAAAAAGCATGATAAATTTGTAGTATGGTATAAAAAAATCATACCACAAAAGTGGGCCTGCAGCTCAACGATCGATGCATTTCAAACGGACTATGAGCAGAAATCGGGAGGTGGAACGCCGCAGAACATCTATTTTTGACGGGGGTGTGATGAACTACTGTTTTCTTGCAAAGTCGGAAATGGATATGATGACTTTGGAATTACGGAGAGTGAAAAATATGGCGTTTTGAAATGAATTGCATTTAAGGGTGAACGAGGTTCAAGGAAATCCACAAATCTCTTTCACAGCCATCCCACAGAAAATAAGTAAAAGGAGGGGGAGGGATCGATTTGTTTTTACGAAAAGCATCAATGCTTCAGGATCCGGTGGCGATAAAGACCAAAAATTGATTGTTTCCGTCAAGTTCCTTTGGATAAATATGCACGATTGCCACTTCTGAGATATTCCTGCTCATACCGAACGTTGATCCGTGTTGCGTGCGTTTAATCCATGACCCTTGAAAACAAGACCGGGTA
>CAZYYB010000012.1:0-49492 GCA_964651515.1 uncultured Fibrobacteraceae bacterium | reverse complement strand
TTCGGGGTGATCGTTTTTACCGTACTGACCCGGGAGCGCTGCACCGTGTGGAAAAATTCGGAAACATTGTGGAACGATGTCATCGGGAAATATCCCAGCTCGATGGCGTACGATAACCGCGGACATGTTTATTATTTGAGGCAGGACTATGCCGGTGCGCTTGCAGATTATAATCGCGGGCTTCTGTATGACTCGACCGACGCTTTCCTTTATTACAACCGCGGGCTTCTGTTTGACGACAAGGGCGACCATGAACGCGCCATAGGGGATTATGGCCGGGCGATCGCTCATAAGCCCGGATTCGCGGAGGCGTATAACAACCGAGGCTATGATTATTACGTACAAGGTAATGACGAGCGGGCAATCGCTGACTTCGAACGCACGATTTCGCTGAATCCCGAAGCGGCAAAGGCGTACAACAATCTCGGCAATGTCTTGGCACGAAAGGGAGAGTATCGCGACGCGATAGCCGATTATGACCGTGCCGTGGCCCTTAACCCGGATTTTGCCGATGCCTGGTACGACCGGGGGCGCTGCCATCAGGCCGTAAATGAGCTCGATCAGGCGGTCGCCTGCTTTACCAGAACCCTGGAAATCGATACCGCCTATGCGCAGGCCAGCAACGATCGGGGAGTAACCTGGGGCATGCGAGGCGACCTTGACCGGGCAATGGCCGATTTTAACCGGGCAATCGTTCTCCAGCCGTCGTCGCCTGACGCATACGTCAACCGCGGAAATGCCTACAGTTTCAAGAAGGATTTCCCCCGGGCGATAATCGACTTCAGCCTGGCGATACGCCTCGATTCGGCAAAATACCCGCAGGTCTATTATTTCCGTGGAGTCGCCTATCGATCGATAGGCGAGATCGATCATGCCGAAGAGGATTTCAGGAGAGCCTGCGCCATGCATATTGATGCGGCTTGCCGGGAGCTGTCGTGGCGGGGTTCGCATCGTGATGCGAACCTTTAGGGACGGCATACCATGACCGGAATTAAAAATACCGGCACGATCAGAATCCGGGTCACGGTGCCGCGGACGGCAGATGCGCCACGACACGGTCTCCCGGCATGCGGCAGGGGAGTCCCGGCCGCATGAATCAGGTATCGAACGGGAAGCGAACCGGTCGCTTTCCGCCTTCCCGCGCCCTCGCAGCCGCCTTCCCCGTCATTATAACGTTTATTGCCTTCTCCTCCGCCCTTTCGAACTCATTCACCAACTGGGATGACGACCGGTATGTGACCGAAAACATACTCGTTCGATCCCTTTCCGTGCGGAATATCATCAGGATATTTTCGCCGCATACCTTTGTTCTGGCCAATTATCAGCCGATCACCATTTTTTCCTTCGCCCTGAACTACGCTGCGGGCAAGCTCAACCCGACGGGCTATATCCTTGCCGATCTCCTGATCCACCTCTGCAATGTCCTCCTTGTTTTTCTGGTTATCCGGAAAATTGCCGCAAACGATTTCGTCGCATCGCTGTGTTCCTTGTTGTTCGGTATCCACCCGATGCATGTGGAATCGGTTGCCTGGATTTCGGGCAGGAAAGATCTTCTGTATACCTTCTTTTTCCTTTGCTCGATCCTTTTTTACCTTTCATACCTCGGCAGGAAAAAAGGTGCCGGTTTCCTTCCGTATTGCACGGCCTGCCTTTTATTCATCGTATCGTTGTTGTCAAAATCATCAGCGGTCACCATGCCGGCGATTCTTTTCCTGGTCGATTATTTCCGGGGACGGAAGTTTTCAAAAGCAATGCTCGTCGATAAGATTCCCTTCGTGCTGCCGGCGATTATGTCCGGACTCTGGGCAATCAAGGGACAACACGATGTCGGCGCCCTCGACAGCACCGGGGCGCTGCATATCTTTACACGGATTGCCATTGCCTGCTATTCCTTCATGTTCTATGTCGTCAGGTTTTTCCTGCCCATGAAACTATCCGCCCTGTATCCATACCCGGCGTCAATTTCCCGGTCGCTTCCCCGTGAGTACCTGCTGTCGCCGCTCTTCGCCGCCGCATGCTGCGGGGTCGCCGTCGCACTCGGAAAATCGAAACCCTTCCTGTTCGGCTTCGGCTTTTTCGTTGTCAATATTATATTCATCCTTCATTTCGTTCCGGTCAGCGGTTCGGTGACGGCGGACCGGTTTTCCTATATGGCCTATATCGGCCTTTCCTTCGTTGCGGCCTCTTATATAGACCGATTGCTCTCGATGCCCCGCCTGAAAGGCAAAAAGGCCGCCATTGCGGCGGCCATCGTTTTTTCCCTGTCGCTGGTCTCCGGGACGGCAGTTTATAAGCGCTGCATGGTATGGAAGAGCTCCGTCGCCTTATGGACCGATGTCATTGCCGGCTATCCCAGCGCCTCGGCCTTTTGCAATCGCGGTTCGGCGCGGTTGTCCCTGCATGAGTATGGCGCGGCAATCGAGGATCTCGACCGTGCCGTTGCGCTGAACCCCGGTTATGTCAAGGCATACTACGATGCGGGACTCGCTTGTCAGGGGCAAGGGGACCAGGCCCGGGCGATCGGGTATTACTCCCGTGCCATCGGCTGCGATTCGGGCAATGCCGAAGCTTACAACAGCCGCGGCATCGCCTACTGCATGCTCGGCGACTTCGGCCGGGGAATTGCGGATTACGATCGATCGCTCAGCCGGAATCCCTCCTATGTCCAGGCCGGCATCAACCGGGGGAACGCCTACCTTGCCGAAAGGAACTATGGCCGGGCGATCGGGGACTATTCGATGGCGCTTGACAGGGCTCCGGCCGCCTTTCCCCAGGCATGGTACAACCGCGGACTGGCCTACCTTGCCACCGGGGACAGCGGCCGCGCCGCGGAGGATTTTCAAAAGGCCTGTGCCCTGCATCTCGATCCTGCATGCCGGCTGCTTGCCCCGCGCTGACCGGCGGGCGGTCCGGGATATTTTACGGAATTAAATCGGCCGGCACGCCTTTGCCAGAAGCTCCAGCTTGTTTCTTGCCGCACCGGAGTCGATCGACCCGGCCGCGGCGGCGATCCCCTCCATCGGATTTTCCACGATTCCCGCGGCAAGCAGCGCGAAGGCCGCGTTGAGCACGACAATATCCCGGCAGGGGCCCTTCTGTCCGTCGAGAACGTCCTTGACGATGACCGCATTTTCCGCGGGCGAACCGCCCCGGAGCGCTTCCGTGGGCGCGCGCCTGAGCCCGAACTGCTCGGGCACTATCGAATAGGAGGATACCGTGCCGAGATGGACCTCCGCGACCTCGGTAGGTCCGGAGAGGGCGATCTCGTCGAGACCGTTGTCGCCGCAGACGACAAAGGCCCGCTGCGTGCCCATGTTATTGAGGACCGAGGCCATGGTGCCCGTAAGGTGGTTCGAGAAGACGCCGAGGAGCTGATGCGGGGCGAGGGACGGGTTGGTGAGCGGGCCGAGGACGTTGAAGATGGTCCGGACCGCGATCTCACGGCGTGGGCCGATGGCGTATTTCATTGCATCGTGCAGCGACGGCGCGAAGAGAAAGGCGATGCCGATAGTGTCAAGGCATGCCTTCAATTTTTCCGGCGGCGCCGAGACGGCAATGCCCAGCGCTTCGAGTACGTCGGCGCTGCCGCTCCTGCTCGATACCGAGCGATTGCCGTGTTTCGCGACCAGCGCCCCGGCACCGGCCGCGACAAAGGCGGCGGCGGTTGATATGTTGAAGGTATTTGATCCGTCGCCGCCCGTACCGCAGGTATCGACGAGGTGCGCGCCGTTTTCCGGGAGCACCCGGGTCGCCTTTTCGCGCATGACCGACGCCGCGCCGGTAATTTCGCTCACCGTCTCGCCCTTCATGCGCAGGCCGACGATGAAGGCGGCGATCTGCGCGTCGGTGGCTTTGCCGCTCATGATATCGGTAAAGACCGCCCTTGACTGTTCCAGGGAAAGGTTTTCCCCGGCAACGACGGCTTTAATGGCTTCCTGGATGGTCATTGAACTCCTCGGTTTAATTATCGTTTAAAAAATACTATACAGCATCGGCCCCTTCAGAGGTCCGGCGGCGGGGTGAAAATATCGCGTCAGGTAATTCCCGGAGCCTATCCTGAGGGAAACTCCGATTTCTTCAGGCGCTCGGAGAGTATATTTTCCCCATAATCACCCGTAATCGCCTGAAATCAATGGAAATTCCCCGATGAACCAGATCTTCGGTACCGCGACCTTTCTCTCCTCCTCCGGGAAGTTCAGCGACCTGCCGCCGCCCGTTGGCGACGAATTCGCCATTCTCGGCCGTTCGAACGTCGGAAAGTCGTCCTTTCTCAACCATGTCTGCGCCGATCACCGGCTCGCCCGCACCTCCAAGAGGCCGGGCACGACCATCTGCGTCAATCTGTTCCGGATCACGGAGACGGTCTACTGGGCCGACCTGCCGGGCTACGGCTACGCGCGCACCGGGGGCGGGGAGCGGGAGCGCTGGTCGTCGCTCATACTCGACTACTGCGAGAAGCGGGAGAACCTGAAGGGGATCGTCTGGCTCGTCGATATGCGGCATATCGGGGTCCGGATGGATCTCGAAGCGTACGCCTGGCTGCGGAAAACCGGCATCCCGGTGCTGCCCGTTCTCTCCAAGGCCGATAAGCTCTCCCATAACGAGCGGCAGAAACAGAAATCGGCATTTGCCGCGCAATTCGCCGGGTTTGCCGAGCCGGTGCTCTACTCGATCCTCGACCACTCTTCGCGGGAGCGGTTCTGGGACCGGTTCGAGGCATGGAGCAAGAGCATCACCATCGAGCATGCGCCTCAGGGCGAGGCCCGCCGACCGCACTAGTTGCAGCAGGTTACCCGCCTGCCGCCTCACCTCCGCTTGCCCTCATCGGGAGCGGCTTCAGGATTTACCGACCTCGACGAGATCCTTTTCAAGCTGGTCCAGATCGAATCCATTCGCGGCTGAATTTCCGGCATCCAGCCAGTCGGGGCTCAGCAGCGCATACGCTTCATCGCAGTAAGCCTGCCAGAATCCCCAGGTCATCCGTTTGAGCGCTCCCCAGGTGACCACGGTCAGGCCATGGGCGTCGTAGCCGACAACCGGAACGGCGTGTCCGCCCCAGCTGCCCGGCGCTCCGGTACCGGAGACGCCTCCCGGAGGAACCGACCAGGTTCCCTGCGTCTGCGCCGAAAGGGGCAGGGCCATGCCGATATAGCATCCGCCGAAGAGAAAGACCGAGGCCTTGATATGATCGAAATTCTCCGGCTCCAGCCCGACGAAGGCAAGAATTTTATGTCCGGCAAACCCGGTGTTTTTCCAGTATTTCAGCACATCCAGTTCAACCGCCCCGTTGTCATTTTTTCCGGTTCGAGGGTCGTAGCCGGAAATCGTCGAATAGGCGGCGACGATCTGCTCGTCGGACAGGATTGTTTTCTGTCCCGAATACGCGGTCCACTCCTCGATAAAATGGCCGGCAGCGGCGCAGGTGCAGTCGCCAAGCCGGTCATTCATCATCATCGGCCATGAGCCGACCTTCCCATACCATGTCTGCGAATCCGGAATTCCGGGCAGTGCCTCGGGGAGCAGATAGTGCGCCATTTGGAGGGTACGCGTCTCGTGTCGCGGCGCGTTTTTACCCAGTTTCATGCCGGAGTGATCGACCATGACGACCTCCTTTGGGGGGCTGGTTGAAAATGCCAAAGAACCGGGGCCATGGGCACCCCGCCGGCGATGCCCTTCCCGCTCAACTATAATATAGCTTATCCGGGGGAGATGTGCAACATATTTTTGTCTTATAGGCGCACAATTATTCTGACGTGATGGAAACGCCGGGGCATTTCAGCCGGGAATCGACGCGTGCCCGGTGCCGGTGAGGAGGGTGTCCATGCGGCGTATTCGCGCCGCATCCGGCCGATCGAAGAATATCCCGTCTCCCTCGACGCCTCCCAGACCGCGGAGAAAGAGGTAGTAGGCGCCGCCGAAATGCTTTTCGTACGAGTAGTCCGGCCGGCGCAGCCGCAGGTACCGGTGCAGTGCCACCGTATAAAGATGATATTGCAGACGGTAGTGCTCGCGGACCATGACGCCGGCGAGTGCCGCGGGGGAGTAGGCACCGTCGTCGTCTCCGAGGTAATTTGATTTCCAGTCGATGATATAAAACCGGTCATTCCATTCGAAAACCAGGTCGATATAGCCCTTGAGATGCCCGCCCGATGTTTTCAGCTCCGGGAGAGCCGCGGGGATATTCCCGCTCCGGCTCTCCTCGCCGGCCAGCTCGAATATATCGCCCCGCAAGAAGGGCTGCACCGGAAAATAAAACTCCATCTCCCGTACGGTTCGGCGAAACGGGACCCGGCCGAGCCGGAGGCCGCTTATCGGATCGAGCGTCGCTCCCGCCACCGTGCGGAGCATCGCCGCCACGCTCTCCTGCAAAGCCGCTGCGAAGCCGCCCCGCGCGAGTCCGGCGAGAAGCGCTGCGGCGGTCTCCGGGGAGGACGGATTGGCGAAGTCCGCCGTTGCAAGGACCGCATGCAGGAAGGTTCCCGCCTCGGCGCCGCGCGGGAAATCGGCGATGGTCCTCGTTCCCCGCTCTTGCGGCGGCGGTGCCTTCGGGAAAAAACCGTCGTCGATCCACTCCCGGTCGGAAAGCGGCAGGGAGTGCGCAAGTCCGGAAAAGGAGAGAATCCGGCGGGGAGGGGCGATGACCCCTTCGAAGGATCGGGCCGTCAATGATCGCGGTACCGGCCGATTCGGAATCGGGCCGCCGTCCGGGCAGGAGCCCGGGGGACGGGGAATCGGCACGGGCAGGGGGACTATCTCGATCGATGACGCCGCACCCTTGCGGAGCCGGTCCAGTGCGGCGTCAAGGTTGCGGTCGGAGAGACCGGCGACGGATGCGCGCAGGCGTGCGACGGGGTCGTTTTCGATGAGCCGTCCGAAGAGCACCCAGGCGAGGGCCGACGTTTCGGCCCCCTTTACCGGACCCCAGGCGCAGTAGCAGCGGGACTTTGCGCGTGTTATCGCGACGTACAACAGCCGGATGTTTTCGGCCAGCGACTCCTCTTCGGCAAGTGGCCGGAACTGCCGGATCGCATCGCCGCCCAGGGCGATCGATGCTTCGTAGTCGTGGCCGGGATCGTGAAAAACAAAGGGCAGTTTGAACTCCTTATCGGCCGGCAGCGAGCTTGCGTTCCATGTATCGGGGCAGAAGACGATCGGGTACTCGAGCCCCTTGCTCTTGTGGATGGTAACGATGCGCACCGCCTCCTCGTCGCTTTCGAGCCGCAGCATCTCCTCGTCGGGCGGAACGCTCTCCCCGCACTGCATGATCCCGTCGCTCAGCCACGTGACCATTGCGGCCATCCCCGCGCCGGACCGTACACTCCTGGCGTGGAGGAGTTCGGCAAGGTGGAGCAGATTGGTGAGACGTCGCTCGCCGCTTCGCTGCACGAGCAGGCGACGTCGCACCTGTTCCTCGTTCATGAGTCTGCGGACCATGGGAAGGATGCCTTCCGTACGCCACGCATCGTGGGAGCGTTGCAGGCGCGCCTGGTAGGAACTCCAGAGACGGTCATCGTCGGCGAGCCGGTCGATTTCGCCGCCCGAAAGCCCGAAGAAGGAGGTGGCAAGCGCTGCGCGAAGGTACTCGTGGCGATGCGGTTCCGCGAGCGCCGAGAGCAGGATTTCGAACTCGACCGCCTCGAAGGAGCCCAGTACCGAGCCGCTCAGGTACAGCACCGCCGGGATTTGCGCTTCTTCGAGCGCTTCCCGCATCGCGGCGGCTTCACGGTTGGTCCGCACGAGGACCGCTATGTCGGCGGGTTTGACGGCCCGGCCGTTTTCTCCGGTCCCGAGTCTCGCGCCCGACAACAGACGGCTTATTTCGCCCGTCACCGCGTTCATGACGAGCTCGCCGGAGGCACCCCTGGCTAAGGGCTCCACCGAATCGGCGGAATCCCTTTTGAATAGCCACAGGACAAACGGCGGCCGCCGCTCGCCGGCCATGGTCAGCGCCGTTTCGCCGCCGTCGAGGCCGGCCTTTACCTGCCGATACTCGACCGGCCTGAAGGCGAAGGGGTTGCCGTGACCGGCGAAGAGCCGATTGACCGCTTCGATCAGGAGCGGGTCGCTGCGATAGTTGGTGGACAGGGTATACCGTGTCGAAGCATTCCGTGAGGCTTCGAAGTAGGCGTAGATATCCGCACCACGGAAACGGTAGATCGCCTGTTTGGGGTCCCCGATATAAAACAGCGGCATAGCGCGTCCGAAAATCGAATCGAAAATCGCATATTGCACCGGGTCGGTATCCTGGAACTCGTCGATGAGGGCCGCCTTGTAGGAATCGCGGAGCGCGTTGCGCAAGGCGTTTTCGTCTTTTCCGCGGGCAAGCGCCCCCGCCACCCGCAGGAGAAGATCATCGAACCCCAAGAGACCCTGCCGCGTCTTTTCCTTGCCGAGGTCGGCGTCGACCCGCGATAGGAATTCGATCTTCAAAGCGAGGATTTTCGCGCGATAGGCGTCGTGCAGGGCGGCGAGGGAGGAGCGGATCTCCTCGCACGCATCAAAAAACGGGTGCGACGGCGGGGGTGCTCCCTTTTTTGTCGCGGCGAGGAGAGACGGTGCGCCGATTTTCTTGAAATCGGCCAGCCCCTCCCGGTCGAGGAATCCCCGCTCCATCAATTCGTCCACCCGTGCGCACAACCTTTCGTTTATTTTCGGCGAGTAGACGTTCTGCTTGAGCGAAGGGGAGGCCAGGAGATTCGTGATTTCGGTTTTTCCTTCCTTCCAGAGGGGCGCCGCCCTCGCCATCAGCGCCGCGAGGGCGGCTTCGGGACCGGCCGTGTCCGGCGGGGTGTCGCACGGCGGCAGCAGCCGATACGCCTCGACCCCCTTGCGAACCCGGAAAAGCTCCACGAACCAGCCGGGACCGGTACATTTTTCCGCGGCCGCAAAAGCGAGGAATGAGGGGGCGGCACGGTAAAAATGCCTGCGCCAGAAGTCGGCGGCGACCAGTTCGCGGAGCTCCTTTTCATCGGTGATGATCTGTTCGGCGGCGCGCGTCCCGCTTTCGAAGGCGTGTTCGGAAAGCACCTGGCGGCAAAATCCGTGGATGGTATGGATCGCGGCGGAATCGAAGGAGTGCAGCGCCTCGGCCAGGCGGACGCGGGCATGGGAGCGGTCGAGCCTGCCGAAGAGCGAATGAAAAAAGGGATCTTCCGGTTCGCCACCGCCGGCCGCACTACGGAGCGCCGCCTCCAATGTAAGGCGGATACGCTCGCGAAGCTCGCGGGTAGCCGCCTCGGTAAAGGTAACCACGAGAATTTGACTCGGGAGCAGCTTCCCTTCGAGGAGCAGCCGCAGGTAAAGCCGGGTGATGGCAAAGGTCTTCCCGGTGCCGGCGGCCGCTTCGATCAGGTTCACCCCGACAAGCGGACAGTTTGCACCGTCGAGCTCCGTGATGGGCGCGGGAGTTTTTTCAGGGGTGTCGGCCATGGTCGTTCCAATCGCCGGTAGCGCGCAAAACCGGGCCCCAGACCGCAAGAGCGAGGCGCTCCCCGTCGGCATCGATTGGCGAGGCCGACCGGAAGCAGAAGGCGTAGTAGGGATCTTCCGCCTCGCCGCGGCTGAAATCGGTACCGTACCAGGTTTCCGCCGCGCGGGAGCGCGCTTTCTCCGGTGTCTGGTCTTTTACCAGCACGCCTTCCGCAAAGGCAAAGCTCGTCCGGGGAAAGAGGGGAAGCGGCGAATGCATCCCCGTTTCCAGGAGTGCCGCCAGGCGGGTCAGCTCTTCGCGAGCGCCGGGCACCGGGTCCAGCACGACCGTCCGGTCCCGGGCCGCCAGGATCGTCCGGGTCGGGTAGCCCGGTTTGGCGGCCGCGCAGAGCACAAGGTGCGGGATCCACGCCGCGAGATAATCGCCGGGCGTCAGCTTTGCGCATCGCCAGGCGAGGCGGATCGAGGGGTAGCAGCCGTCGATGAGCCCTGCAATATGGAGCGGTGGAAATGAGCCGTCGACAATCAGGGGCGGCAGCTTCGGCTCCCTTTCAACGAGGGGGCGGACCGTCTCTTCCACGAAGCGCCCGATCTCCGCGGCGAGGGCATCGAACTCGAACTTCCCCACGGTGCCCTGCGGAAGTTCCCCCCGGGCCTTGAGCAGCGCATAGACGGCCTCCCGGTCGTTGCCGGAAAGGAGCTGCCCGGCCAGTTGCCCGGCAATGGCGTAGCGGTCGAGGGGGCCCAGGTGAAAACACTCGGTGTCCGCGACCCGTTCGTCCCGATCGGGCAGTTTCATGCCGAGCCGTTCGACGAACAGGAATTTGACCGGGTTCCTGAAGAAATCGATGAACTGCCGGAGGCCGAGGTTGTTCTCTCCCTGCCGGCAAGGAAGTTCGCCCGTGCGGAACCGGAGTGCGGGAGACGCCTCGCCTTCGGGCGATCCCGGGACGACGGCATTGGCATCGGAGAAACTCCCGGAGGGATCGCCGACGATGAAACAGCGGGGATTCCATGCCTGGAGCGGATGCTCGACGATGAGCGCCGTGCGTGCCGGGCGTTCCCGGTCGGCGGCCGGGGAGCCCTCCGGAAAAAATCCGCGATCGATGGCGGAGAGGAGGTGCTCCACCACCACCGAGGGGCCGTTTTTCGAATTGTCCCGGACGCTTCGCCCGATATAGCTGATGTAGAGGCGTTGCCGGGCGGAAAGTATCGCTTCGAGGAACAGGTAGCGGTCCTCGCGATCGAGCGACCGGTCCCCGCGGCGCGGATGTTGCGCCATGAGATCCCAGGAGGGGCGATAGGCTTTCCGGGGAAAGGCCCCGTCGTTCATCCCGATGCAGCAGACGACCCTGAATGGGATGCTGCGCATCGGCTTCATGGCGCAGAAGGTGACGCCGCCGCTCAGGAAGGGCGCATCGCTGCCGGTGCGGTCGAGAAGCATGGCGATGCAGGCGCGGATGGTTTCATAGTCCACGGTGACGGCCGGGATGCCGCGTATTTCCGCCTCGGAAAGGCCGCCGATCGCTTCCCTGATCGCCGCGCTCTCCCCCCCGGTGTCGGCAACGACCTCGTCGAGGAGTTTGCCCAGGAGGCGCGCCCATGCGGTAAGCGATCGGGGGGTGCCGCACTCCTGCGTAAAGGTGGCCAGCGTGTCGAGAAAATCGAGGAACCTGCCGGCAAGTTCGGCGCCGCTCCCCTCCAGGTCGTCGAATCCGGCGCTGCCGCCGAAGGTGCGTCCCTTGCCGGAGGGCAGCGCATACCCGAGGAGCAGGCGGCGCACTCCCGCCTCCCAGGTGTTGTCGGGCATTGCGGGCAGGTCGAGCGTGCGGAGCGCTTCGGGTCCAAGACCCCAGCGGATTCCGCACGCTCGTACCCAGGTGACAAGGGTGGGCAGGTCCGACTCCTCGATGTCGAAGGCCGCGCGGATGGCCGGGGTTTCGAGGAGCGAAAGCACCGCGGTCGCCTCGAATCGCGAGAGCGGCAGTGAAAGAATCGCCCCGAACGCCGTGAGAACCGCTCCGTCGCTGCCGGCGGTTACATCCGCGAGAGCGAAGGGTATCCGTCGGCCTGAATTTTCGGGCGAACCGAATACCGCGCGGATCACCGGCGCATAGGCGGCGATATCGGGCGTCATGACGAGGATGTCGGAGGGGTTCGCCGTGGGATCCCGGTCGAAGAGGTCGAGCAGGTAGTCGTAGAGTACCTCGATCTCCCGCTGCGGCGTATGGCAGGAGTGAATTTCGATGCTGCGATCCCCGGGAGCGATTGCCAGTGCCGGCAGTTCCGGCGAAGCGCCGCGGTCGTAAAGGTGGAGCATATCGGCCTGGACGATTTCCAGAAGTGTCGACCCGGGAGGGTCGAAGGGAATTTCCATCTCCTGCGGATCGTAGTCGTGGAGCATGGAGAGAAACTCCCGGCCGTAGTCGCCCAGGGAGGCGAGCAGCGGATTTCCCCCTTCGAGGTGGAGAGTCCGCTCGGCGCCGGCTTCGGGCAACTCCCGCCGCGCGATGCGCGCCGCTTCGCCTTCGGAAACGATCTGGTCCCAGAATTCGGCGCAGGGGTTGAGCACGAACAGATGGACCGGCAGGAGCGTGGCAACTGCCGCGAGCAGGGAGGCATGGTACGGCGGAAGCGATGAGAGACCGAACACGGCGATGCGCGACGGAAGCGAATTTTCCGGCAGCCGCCCGATTGCCGAAAGGAAATCCCGCCGCAGCCGGGCGCGATGGGGCACGCCGCCGCCGGTGATCGTCCGCCAGAGGACGGCCTGCCAGTGCCGGTCGCGGCCTTCCTCCCAGCCGAGGACCTCCCCGGGCCGGAAGATCGTGTACTGGTCGAAGGCATCGGCGATGTCGCACGCGAGCTGGAATTTCCCGACGGACCGGCCGTCGCGCAGGCAGGCCGAAAGCGGCTCCATATGTTTGTCGCCGAGCAGCTCCTCCGAAAGGACCGACATTATTTTCCAGGGCAGCACCTCCCGGTCAAAAACCGTATGGCGGGGCAGATCGGGAAAGACGCGCCGGAAGAGGTCGTTCGCGAAGTGATCGGGGAAGAGAAATTCCGTATTGCCCCAGACGCCGAGGCGGTCGGCAAGCTGCATGGAGAGCCAGCGCGCCATTCCGCGGTTCGGGACCACGATCATTTCCGTGGCGAGCGGGGAGTCGAGCGGCGCCGCGACGGTACCGGCGAGCGCCTCGACAAGGAGTTCCATCCGGTTTGAACTATACAGCCGGAAGGCGGGGGAGAGGGATGGATCGCTCACGCGGGCCCGTCCGTGGTGCCGGAAGGGAGGATGCGGTCCCCCCGCTCCGGCGGGGGAAGGGTAAAGTAGAAACAGGCGCCCGCATCGACCTTCGCCTCGGCCCAGACGCGGCCGCCGTGCCGCTTTACAGCTCGCGATACGATGGCGAGACCGATGCCGCTGCCGGGAAAGTCGCCCTCCGGATGGAGCCGTTTGAAGGGTTTGAAGATCTTTTCGGCATCGATCATGTCGAATCCGGCTCCATTGTCGCGAACGAAAAATACCCGCTGCCCGTTTTTCTGTTCGCTTCCTATCTCGATGAGGGCGGTCGCTTTTTTTCCGGAGAATTTCCAGGCGTTGCGGATGAGATTGGCGAGCGTTACGGTGATGAGCGACTCGTCGGCCACGGCCGAAAGATGGTCGTGAATCACCGCCTCCACCGCCCGGTCGGGCTCCTCGTGCCGGAGCTCCTCGATGAGTGCGGCGGCCAGGGCGCCGATATTCACCTGGGTCAATGAAAGCTCGTGCCGGGAGATGCGGGAGAGTTTCAGGATGGATTCGATCACCGTGTTCATGAAATCGACGCTTTTGGCGATGCGCAGGAGGTAGTCGTCCCCGACCTCCCCGAGCTTCTCGCCGAACTCCTCCTTCAGGAGGTAGGCGAAGGCGGTCAGGATATGGAGCTGTGTCCGGAGATCGTGCGAAACCGAAAAGGAGAAGGATTCCAGCTCTTCGTTGGCAATGGCAAGATCGTGGGCCCGTGCGCGCAGTTCGCCCTCCGAGAGATTGAGATCGTCGATCGTCCGTTGCAGTGCGCGGGTCGTTTCCAGCTCGCGCCGGTAGAGCGTTACGTATCCCGAAAGCAGGCCGAGAAGCATGGATGCGCAGGCGCCGACCGAAAACAGCCGGGAGCAGCACCACCAGAGGTCGTAGCGCCGCACGCTCAGGAAAAAGACGGCATAGGCAAATAAGAAGAAAATCTGGCAGATCGTCGTATAGCCGTGCAGGGGTTCACCGCTGCGCAGGTAGCCGCGCAGCGAAACGGCGGTCGCCCCCGCCATGAGCAGGAGGGGAATCGCGTTGAGCTGGTAAATGGCCGGGGTGAAACTGCCGCTTGCCGTGACCAGAACGGGGAGGTTTCTCCCGGCGAGAATCACGATCGCGCTGAGAATCGCCGAGGCGCAGACGATCGCGATGACAAACAGGATCCACGCCGGTCCCTCCTTTTCCAATTTGAGCGGTTGTCGCTCCACGGCTGCCGGCAGAATCAGCAGGCAGAAGACCATCTGCGCAACGGCCAGGATCCATGCCGGCGGGCCCGGAAGAAGTGCGATAAACTGCCCGCCATGCGGGAGGTTTACCGGAAACGAGCACACATAGACGGCGAGAATTACCGATGAGGAAGCAAAGGCGGTCCCGATCCAGAAGGATACCGGATCGCGCAGAACCCGGTACCTGCCGAAAGCGAGGAAGCAGATGGTCAGTGCACCGATCGCGAAGAAGCCGTGCGCCATGGGCACGATGACTGGTGCGGCGGAAAACCCGGTTTCCCTGCCGAAGCGAAGAACGAAAACCACGACCGTAAGGCAACCGAGAAAAAAGATGAGGACGATCGCCCGCAGAAGCGGGCGGGTGGTGCCGTTCACGGCGGTCGTTGCAGCCATGTTTTCCCTTGTGTCTGTCTTAAACGGCGTTATGGTGGAAGTCGGGCCGGAAGCGACACAGCCAAGATAGTGAATATAAATAAGGGCCCGTTGCCGCGCCTACCCGGCCGACGATGGTGCGATGCAATCGAATTTGCCAATTAATGCTGAAATGTATTTTTATTCTTTCACTTCAGACGGGAACATTTCGATGTTGCTTTTTCGCAGGTTTTCTGCAAGTTCACGGGACCTCAAATATTTCCTGGTTGCATCGTTTTGTCTTGGCATGGCGGGGAGCATCATCGATGCGACGCTCAATAACTTCCTGAATTTCCGCTTCGCCCCGACCGGCTTCCAGCGGTCGTTTCTCGAACTTCCCCGCGAACTGCCGGGCCTCCTGGTGGTCGTGGTATCGGCGATACTCGCCTTTCTGTGCAGCCGCCGGCTCGGTGCGCTCGCCATGGTGTTCAGCATGCTCGGCGCGGTATTCATGGGATTTTTCTCCCGGACCTATGCGCTCATGATGCTGTGGCTTTTCCTGTACAGCCTCGGACAGCACCTCTTCATTCCGGTCTCCTCCACCATCGGCATGGAACTGGCCGCCGAAGGCAGGGTCGGCAGGAGGCTCGGGCAGCTCAATTCCATACGGAACCTCTCCGCGGTCATCGGCAGTTTCCTTGTCTTTGTCGCCTTCAAGTATGCCCACCTCGGCTTTATACACACCTTCATCATCGCCGGCGCGGGATTCACGCTCTCCGCGATCGTCCTGTTCATGATGCAGCCGAAGAAGCCGCATTCGGCAAGGCTTTTCCTGAAGCCGCACCGGGAGTACCGCTCCTACTATCTCCTGGCGGTCCTGTACGGATCGCGCAAGCAGCTCTTTCTCACCTTCGCCCCCTGGGTGCTCGTGACCGTCTTCCGCCAGCCGACCCAGACCATCGCCACGCTCCTGACCATCGGCGGGGTCATCGGCATCTTCTTCCAGCCGCTTCTCGGCTGGTCGATCGATCACCTCGGCGAACGGGTCGTGCTCGCGTCCGAGGCGATTCTGCTCATCGTCGTCTGCGCCGGGTACGGCTTCGCCCGGAACCTGTTCGCTCCGCAGACCGCCTTCATCATCGCCTGCGGCTGCTTCCTGCTCGACCAGATGCTCATGTCGGTCAACATGGCCCGCACGACCTACATGCGGAAGATCGCCCTCCACGCATCGGACATACAGCCCTCGCTCACCCTGGCCACGAGCATGGATCACGTCTTCTCCATCGCCATCGCGCTCCTCGCCGGAACCCTCTGGAGCGCATTCGGGTACCAGTACGTGTTCCTGCTGGGCGCGGTGATTGCGGCGGCGAATCTGGTTGCCGCGCTGAGGATACGCGTGCCGGGCCCGATAACGAATACTTGATACTATGCCCGCGTATCGAGATGCCGGCATTCACTCGGCAATCGCCCACTGTCCAAGGAGATCTTATCGGGTAAAATTCATCAAAAACGGCGGGGTCGGGGAGGGGCTTGCACAGGTTGGGCCCTGCATTTATTTATCGGCCTTCAGCGTCTCAATCTCCCGCCGCAGCCGCCTCACCTCTTTGAGAACCTCGGGCAGCTTCGTCTGGCAGGCCTCGATCCTTCGGATGGTCATGATGTCACGGGCGGGGTACCCGGTGATCTTTTCGCCCGGCTTGACGCTCTTCGCCACCCCGGCCTTGGCGGCGATGAAGGCGTCGTCGCCGACCTCGATGTGGCCGGTGAGGCCCGCCTGGCCGGCGATGATCACCCGGTCGCCGATCGCGGTGCTGCCGGCGATCCCGGTTTGCGCGGCGATGGCGGTGTCGGCGCCGATGGTCACGTTATGGGCGATATGGATGAGGTTATCGAGTTTTGCGCCGCGCCGAATGACGGTCGGCTCGAAGTTGCCGCGATCGATGGTGGTTCCCGCGCCGATTTCGACGTCGTCCTCGATCACGACCGTGCCGAAACAGGGGATACGGAGGTAGCGGTTGTTTTCGCGGGCGTTGCCGAAGCCCTCGCTGCCGATAACCGCGCCGGACTGGATGATCACGCGGTTGCCGATGACGCAGCGGCGACGGATGACCGCGCCGGAATCGATCCGGCACCCCTGCCCGATGGTCGTTCCCGCCTCAATGACGCAGGAGGCGCCGAGCAGGCACCCCTTTCCGATCGTCACTCCCGCCCCGACCGCCGTGTACGGGCCAATGGAGACGGAGGCGGCCACCGTTGCCGACGGGTCGATTATTGCGGAGGCATGGATGCCCGCTCCCCACGGCGAGCCGCTCTCCTCGAAGAGCTGTGCCACCTTGGCATAGGCGGCATAGGGATCGTCGGTTTCGAGCGACAGCTTGCCCGGGAGCGGCTCTCCCTTCCGGACGATCACCGCGGCGCAGCGGCAGCTTTCCGCGGCCGTGCGGAACTCGGGCCGTGCAACGAAGGTGAGGTCCCGCTCGCCCGCATTCTGCGGGGAGACGATCGCGGTAATCTCGGGGTCGGCACTTCCGGGAGGGAACGGGACGCCGATACGTTCGGCAATCGCCGAAAGCTTCACGACTATTTCTCCTTATTGAGCAGCATCAGGACGCGGTCGGTCAGGTCGTATTTACCCATCGCATAGAGCACGCCGCCGCCCTGCTGGTCGAATATGAAGTCGTAGTTTTCGTCCTTGGCGATCTTCTGGATGATCAGGAATACCTTATCGTTGACCGGCTTGAGAAGTTCTTCCCGTTTTGTATAGATCTCGCCCTTCTGGCCGAACTTGTCCTGGACGTATTGCTCGTACTGGATGGTCTTCTCCTTGAGCGAATCCTCGAGCTCCTTCTTCCGCTCGGCGGAAAGCAGCAGGCTCTGCTTATCGATCTGGGCGCTGAGCGCCCGTATGTCGTTCTGGCGCTGCGACCCCTCCTGCTCCCACTTGGCCTGCAATTTTTCCAGTTTTTCGCTCGCCTCTTTGTAACCCTCATACTTGGTAATGATGACCTGGCCGTTGACATAGCCGAGCTTCAACTGGGCGGAAGCGGACATCGCCGCGATCCCGATCGCCACTGCCGTAATAATCATGTTCCTTCGCATGAACCCTCCCTATGGTTGCGGGCGCATTCGGTTGCGTCCCTGGGGAAAAATAGTTTTTTACATCGTTCGATAAATCGTTATGACCCGGCCGGGTTCCATCCAAAGGCATCCGGTTTTGCACTCTTCCCGCGCTCCGGGGCTTAAAATCCTTTATTCATGAGAAAATGCAACTGCATCCCGCCGGGCTTGCTGCCGAAAACGTCCTTCGGGTTGGCTTCGAGCGGGAAGCCGAAGTCGAATCCCAGGATGCCCATCATGGGGATATTGACCCGGATGCCGAACCCGATGCCCTGGTACAGATCGCCAAAATCGATCTGCGGGAGGCCGGTCCAGGTGTTGCCGACATCGGTAAATACGCCGAAGTAGAGCGTCTGGGGCATGATCGTGTACCGGAGTTCGAGCGTCGATGCGAACATCGACAGGCCGTTCTCCGGCGCGCTGTAAAAACCGCCGATGGAGTATTCGCTGTACCCGCGCAGGTCCGCATCCCCGTAAACGCCGCCGATCTTGAAGAGATCGGTCCGCGTGATCGTGACCGGACCGTCGTCGATCGAGCTGATGACCCCGATCTTGCTGGTCGACCCGAGCACGAGCCGGGACAGGAGCGGGAAATAGTGGTCGTACTCCACCGTGCCCTTGAAGTAATCGAAACTGCCCCCGATGCCGGCGATCTGCGGCATGATGATGAGCTTGGATCCGCTATTGGGGAAGGTCGGCATGTCGAGGTCGTAACGCATGAGGGTCGTGGTGATGCGGCTCAGGACGCCGTCGCGCAGGACCTTGACCAGCGACGAGGACGTGGTGTCGGCGTAGTAGGTCGACATTTCGTAGCTCAGGCGGTACGATGCGTCAATCGACCAGTGGTTGTCCGGCCACGGGAGGTTGGAACGGCCGATGCCGACCTCGAACCCCTCGCTCTGTATCGTATCCGGGATCGTGGAGCCGAGAATCGGGACGCTCCAATTGTAGAAAATCTCGCCCGAGAGCGAAGTCCGGGTATCGAAGGCGTAGGGCTCCTTGAAGCCCAGATCGATGGAGCGGCGGTTGGTGCCGAGCTGCGCGTCGATCTTAAGGTCTTCGCCCGCCCCGCGGAAATTCGGGATCCCCAGCGAAACCGTTCCCACGAAGCCGTCGACCTGGCTGTACGCGGCGCCGACCTGGAACGTACCGATATTTTCCTTTTCCGTGATGTCGAAGATGACGTCGATGGTACCGTCGTTGTTCGGCGTGATGTCGGGTTTGACGTCGGTGAAAAAATTGAGCGCCATGATCCGCTGGCGGCTCAACGTCAGGAGCGACTGCCGGTACCGCTCGCCGGGAAAAAGGTCGATCTCGCGCCTGATGACCTTTTCACGGGTCTTGTAATTTCCCTTGATATCGACCTTCCGCACGATGGCCGGTTTTCCCTCTTCGATGCTGAACGCGACGTCGACGGTGTCGCCCCGGTAACGCTTACGGTCCTCGACCTGCACCCAGAGGTAGCCGCTTTCGCGGTAGGCGTTCTCGATGAAGTATTTGGACATTTCATACTTGCTCTTAACGAACGGTTTCCCTTCCCTCAGGAGAATCTTGTCGGACAGCGAGTCGGTCGCGATGACCGAATTTCCCGTAAAGGTGAATTTGCCGACATAGGACTTGCGGCCCTCGGCTATCGTGATGGCGATGTAAATATCCGTTCCGGACGGGGAGTACCAGATGCTGTCTTTCACCACGGCGGCATCGAGGTAGCCCAGATCGTTGATGTACATGACCAAAGTATCGAGATCGGCCCGGTACTCCTCCTCGTTGAACTCTCCGCTCCGCCACCAGCGTTTTTCCTTGGTCTTGAAGTGGCTCTTGAGCTTCTTCTCCGGGATGTCGGCATTGCCCAGGAAGGTGATGCTCCTGATGCGGAGCGATTTCCCCTCCTTGACCTTGATTTTCAGGAGAACGTTGCCCGGCGCCTTGCCGGGCGCCTGGTCGATCGTGACGTCGGCGAAGAGATACCCCTTTGCCGCATACGCATCCTTGATGGAGCTCCTCGCGCGGAAAACGGCGTTGTCGGTGACGATCTGCCCGCGCTTGAGGGGCAACTTTTCTTCGAGATCCTTCTGTTTTATCTTATTGAGCCCGCTCCATTCGATTCCTTCGCACAGGGGAAACTCCTCGACCTGGAGCAGGAGCGACGCCGAAGAGTCCGTTTCGGCGGCGACGAGCACGTCGATCGATCGGAACAGACCGAGGCCGTAGAGTTTTTTAATGGCGGTTTTCACCTCGGCGGGGGAGAGCTTCGATCCGCGTTTCATGCCGATATTGTTGCGGATGACGCCGGGCGAATTGACGGCGAGCCCCCTGATGAGCAGGGTGTCGAGCACCTTGGCGCGTTTCGGGGCGCCTGTTGAATCCGCTTCACGGGAAACGGCGGAGTCCGAACCGGATGACGCCGGGGCGGTGCTGTCACGCACCGCCGTCACGGAAGCGCGGGAGGAATCGGACACGACAGCGGTCCGGGCGGCGGCGGTATCGGCCGCTCCGCTGTCGGGAGCCGCACCGCCTGCGGCAAGAGCCGCGGCCATCCGGAATGATAAAATCAGCACCGCTGCCTGGCACATTTTCATAGGGTACTGACAACCTTTGGTAAGGATTCCGGCCGCACCGGTAATAACGGCCCCTTCAGGCAGCTCATTCGGCGGGGGATACTTTCACAAAAGTAATGGCATTATTTTCAAGCTCGACCTTGATGGTATCGTGATCATGAAAGATATCGCTCAGGAACTCTTCGGCCAGCCGGTCTTCGAGAAGCCGCTGGATCGCCCGGCGGAGCGGCCGGGCGCCGAGGAGCGGATCGAATCCCTGGTCGACGATGTACGTTTTCACCTCCGGGGAGATCTGCAGGGTGATGTTCCTGTCCGTCAGCCTGCTCTGGACGTCCCGAAGCTGGATTTCGACGATCTTCGCGATCTCCACCTTGTCGAGAGCGAAGAATACCACGGTCTCGTCGACCCTGTTCAGGAACTCGGGATTGAAAATCCGCTTGAGCTCGTCCATAACCTTTGACTTCATGGACTCGTAATCCGTTTCGCTGGTCGCCTTGCCGAAACCGAAGGTCCCCGCTTTTTTAACGTCCCGCGTTCCCGCGTTCGAGGTCATGATGATGATGGTGTTCCGGAAGTTTACATGGCGGCCGTAGGAGTCGGTCAGGATACCGTCATCGAGAATCTGGAGTAGCAGGTTGAAGACATCGGGATGCGCCTTCTCGATTTCATCCAGCAGAATGACCGAATAGGGTTTTTTGCGGATTTTTTCGGTGAGCTGGCCCCCCTCCTCGTAGCCGACGTATCCCGGAGGAGCACCCACCAGGCGCGATACCGCGAACTTTTCCATGTATTCGGACATGTCGATGCGCACCAGCGCATCTTCGGTATCGAACAGCGACTGGGCGAGCGTCTTCGCAAGCTCGGTCTTGCCCACGCCGGTGGGTCCGAGGAAAATGAAGGACGCGATGGGCCGGCGCGAATTGTGCAGTCCGGCACGCGACCGCCGGATGCTCCGCGCAACGACTTCGAGCGCCGGGTCCTGGCCGATGACGCGCAGGCGCAGCTCGTCTTCGAGATGGAGAATTTTTTTCGATTCCGCCTCGGCGAGGCGCGACAGCGGGATGCCGGTCATGGTCGCCACCACCTCGACGATGATCGCCTCGTCCACCAGGAGCCGCTCCTCGGCCTTCGATTTCCGCCAGAGCGCCTTCTTTTCGAGGAGCGTACCCTTGAGTTTTTCCTGTTTGTCGCGGAGTTTGGCCGCGCGCTCGAACTCCTGCTGCTCGACCGCGGTCTCCTTCTCCTTCACGACATCGGCAATCTCTTTCTCGATATCGCGGATTTCACTCGGTATTTCCATGCTCGACAGGCGCTTGCGGGCCCCGGCCTCATCGATCACATCGATGGCCTTATCCGGGAGAAACCGGTCGGAAATATAGCGGTCCGAAAGCTTTACCGCCGATTCGATCGCCTTCTCGCTGTAGGTCACCTTGTGGTGGTCCTCGTAGCGGTGCCGCAGCCCGGCGAGTATCTGGATCGTTTCGGGGACATTCGGCGGATCGACCATGATGGTCTGGAAGCGCCGTGCGAGCGCGCCGTCCTTTTCGATATACTTGCGGTATTCGTCGAGCGTGGTCGCTCCCACGCACTGGATCTCGCCGCGCGACAGCGCTGGCTTGAAGATATTCGAGGCGTCGAGGCTGCCTTCCGAGCCGCCCGCCCCGACGATGGTGTGCAGCTCGTCGATGAAGATGATGATGTTTTCATTCTTCTGGAGCTCGACCATGAGGGCCTTGAGACGCTCTTCGAATTGCCCGCGGTATTTGGTGCCGGCAACCATGGAGGCCATGTCGAGGTTGATCACCCGCTTGTTTTCGAGGACCTGGGGAATGTTCTTCTCGACGATCTTCTGCGAGAGTCCCTCGACGATGGCGGTCTTGCCGATGCCGGGCTCGCCGATCAGGACCGGGTTGTTCTTCTTGCGCCGCGAGAGGATCTGCACGACGCGTTCGATCTCTTTTTCACGGCCGATGACCGGATCGAGCTTGCCTTCCCGCGCCAGGGCGGTCAGGTCGCGCCCGAAGTGGTCCAGAAAGGGCGTTTTGCTCTTATCCTTCGCGGTTCCGGGGGATTCGCCGCCACGCAGGACCCGGTTGATCTCCTCCTTGACGCGTTCGTAATCGAGGCCCGATGCCGCCATGGCATTGGCCGCCGCCGATTCGGTGTCCTTCATGAGCGCAAGGAGCAGGTGTTCGGTGCCTATGTACTTGTGCGACATCGACCGGGCCTCGTTCGCGGCGATTTCGAGCACCTTCTTCGCCCGTGGGGTAAACGGCAGCATCTGGCCGATGGTCATCATGCCGCCGCTGGAGGTGATGGTCTTTTCGATGGTGGCGGCAAGATCGTCGAGGTCGACGCCCATGCTGCGCATCACCGCGACCGCGACACCGTCGCCTTCCTTGATGAGTCCGAGCAGCAGATGCTCCGTTCCCACGTAATCGTTGCCCAGACGGATGGACTCCTCCCGGGCAATCTGCATCACCTTTTTTACCCGATCTGTAAACATTCCATTCATCATCGCTTCACCCCTTTTGCGCTCCATCAGTTGCGAATTCCATATATTACGTCGCTGTACGGCGTTTTCGTATTTTTTGCAGTACCATTTTCCTCACCGCCCCGGCCCGCATGACCGCAAGGTCGGTTTCGCTGAGTCTTTTATTCGCCCCCTGCCGCAGATGCGCCGGCATCACCTGGACGAGCGCCCTGTTGAGCCCCTCGGGAGCCAGGCCGGACAGGATGCCGCACTCGATGCCCAGGCGGAGGGCCGAGGAGAGATTCATGAACTCGGCGACCGAAAGCATCTGCGCCTGCTGCAGGATACCGAGCGCGCGAAAAACCTTATCGGTGACCTCCAGACGCGCATCCTTGAGCAGCCGCTGCCGCGCCGAACGTTCATGCGCGACCACCTCGAGGGCTACCCGCTTCGCCGCATCCAGGCAGCCGCGTTCGTCCTCGACAAACGCGGGCTGGCTCGAAAGCTGGAAAAAATTGCCGATGACCTCCCGCTCGCCGAAAAACCCCCTGCTCGCCATCCCCATCCTGCTTGCGCCGGACAGCACCGCTTCGATGGCCCTGGTCAGAACGAGGCCCGGCAGATGCATGAGGAACGAAACCCGCAGACCGGTTCCGGCTTCTCCCGGACGGCAGGTGAGATACCCCCGCTGTTCCGTATAAGCAAATTTCAACCCGCTTCCCAGCCGGTCGTCGATCTCGTCCGCCCTCTTCCAGGCCAGGAGGGGATCGCACCCCCCTTCGAGGCACTGGATGCGAAGATGGTCTTCCTCATTGATGAGAATGGAGGAGAAGGGCTCCCCGCTCCAGGCCACGCCCCGGTCTCCCCGTTCGGGGAGGAGTTCCGGGCTCGCGATCCGTTTTTCAACGAGCAATTGCCGGCAGAGCGACGACACCGAGCCGAAATTGATGCATTCGTATTCAGCAAGCTGCGAGTCTTTTTCAAGGGTGGCGGCGACTTCGGCAAACAGCTCTCCGCGCTCGGTCGCGGATGCGCAGGAGGTGAAGCGATGATTCGCGACGTTGCGCGCCAGCCGGACCCTTGTCGAAAGGACGATCGATGCTTCGGGCCCCTGCCCGCAAAGCCATGCCGGAACGGCATCCCGCCGTACGGTCATTGAGGCTCCGTCCGGTAAAGGCGCCGGATCGCGTCGCGGAGTAGCGCCGCGCGTTCAAACTCCTCTTTATTAATCGCGGCGGCAAGCTCGACCCGCATCGTCGAAAGATCGTCCTTCCCGGACTCCCGAACCGGTGTCCGGTATTTTTTCCCCGCATGCGGAGAAAGGCCGCGGGCTTCCCGCTGCAGGGTTTCGATTTCCGGTGCAAAAGCGAGGTAGCACTCCGGACACCCCAGGCGTCCGGTGCGGATGAAGTCGGAAAGTTTCGTATCGCACGACGGACATTCGCTTTCCGCTTTCGGCGACCCCGTCGTATCGTCGAGGGCTGCGGCGACGCCGGGCGCATCATCGGCCGAGACGGGAATTCCCTGGTTCCTCGCGCACTCCTCGCATAAAAAAACCGATTTCTGGTCGGAACCGTTGATCTGCATCAAATGGATGGTCGCTACCCTGCATCCGCACTCTTCGCAAACTTTCATGACCCGCAGTTGTCCTTTAAAAAAATGCCGGGTCCGAGGACACCTCTCCGCTTTGGGCAGCGGCGCGCAGACGACCCGGCCATTCTATATATATAACAACGGAATTTTCCGCCGCACGGTTAGTGCTTGAATAAAACTACTTTATCGTCCATCTTCCCGGCTATGCGACGGCCGCTGTTGCGCGGCGGGAGCTCTGGATCGTATACTTTTTTCCCACCGTCGCAGTTTTCGGCTCCCCTCCGGCATCGGCCGCATTTTTCAGGCGCTTCCAATCCGGCGCGGAAATTGCTTTTGTGTTATTTTATCGCGACCTTCTCCGCGGAGAGGCAGGGCCGCTTCCCGCCGGAGGGCCGAAGGCGGACCGGAGTGGTATCCCGAGAGGAATTCATCAATGACCGCATGCCGAATCCTTCTGTGCGCTGCGACAATGGCAGTCCTGGTTCTCCTCCCGGAAGGGGTCGCGGCAGCGAGGGGCGGCGGGGGGGCGAGCGGTTTTTTTTCGGTCTCCCAGAAGCGCATTTTCCAGCTCCGCGTGATCGATAACTCCACGGGAAAAAAATTCGCCATCGGATCGGGCTTTGCGGTAAGCGCCGACGGTCTCATCGCCACCAATTACCATGTGGTGTCCGATGCGGTCATCGAACCGGGCCGGTTTCGGCTCGAATACGTGGCAGGGGACGGGCGGACCGGTCCCGTGCGCGTGCTCGACGTCGACGTGGTGCACGATCTGGCCCTGGTCGCCTCGGATCGTGAGAGCGACGATTTCTTCAGACTCGGAGCCGTTTCGCCGGAGAAGGGAAATCCGATATTTTCCATGGGCAATCCCCTCGACCTCGGCATGACCATCATCGAGGGCACCTACAGCGGCCTCATCGAAGAGTCGCTCTACGAGAAAATTATCTTTTCCGGCTCCCTGAATCCGGGGATGAGCGGCGGTCCGACCATCGACGCATCCGGCTCGGTGATCGGGATCAATGTCTCCACCGCGGGAAACGAAATCAGCTTCCTGGTTCCCGAACTCTACCTGCGGAACCTCCTGTCGACCGTCAGGCAGCGGAAAAGCGGGGATACCGTCCATTTTCTCGCCCGAATCGAGCAGGAGCTGTACGATAACCAGGAGCGGTACATGCACCTGCTCCTTGCCGGCGAATGGAAGCAGGATACGCTCGGCGACTGCCTGGTCCCCCGCGAGATGGGTGATTTTTTCCGCTGCTGGGGCGAAACGCCCCACGACACCGATCTCCTGTACTCGACCTCCTACGTTACCTGCTCCAATTCCGACGATATCTTCCTGTCGTCCGATTTTTCCACCGGCGATATCGACATCAACTACCGGTGGTACGAGACGACCGCGCTCGGTCGCGAACGCTTCTACCGGGTGCTTCAAAGGCAATTTGCCGAGACCGACGTCCCGAACGCCGATGCGAAAGACGAACTCAGGGAACCGCAATCGGTCACGCGGTTCGTCGCCATAGCGGGCGCACGCTGGAAAACAACCCTCTGTTCCTGGCAGTATCGCAAATATCCCCGGCTTCACGACGTCGTACTCAAGATGGCCCTTGTCAATAAGCCGTCGCGAAGCATGATCGTGGAACTCCGGCTGCTCGGCGTCAGCCGGGAATCGGCGCTTTCGTTCTGCAAAAAATTCATGGGGGCGCTGCGATGCCGCAACTGATCGTCGAGGAGTGTACGCGCGGCGGGGCGCACGTCGCCTATTACGCGGTCGACCGGTTCCCGCTGCGGATCGGCCGTGCGTTCGATAACGACATCGTCCTCGCCGACCCCTTCGTATCGCCGCTCCACCTGGTGATCACCGACGGCGGCGATGCCTGGATGCTCGACGACCGTTCCAGCGAGAACGGGACCTTCATCGGCAAGGGCGAAAGGCTCACCGGCCCGATGTGCGCCGGTTCGGGCGACCAGATAACCCTGGGAAAGACCGTGCTGCGGCTCTGGTCTCCCCACCACCCCGTGGGTCGGACCCAGATCTTTCCCACCCGCCGGAGCATCGTGCGGCGAGCGGTCACTCCGGCATTGGCGCTGGCAAGCCTCCTTGTCGCCGGTGCGATGGTCATCCTGCAGCAGCACCTCGACACCGAGAAGAAAACCGCCCTGGTCACGCTGGTCGCCGGGTCGATACCCTACCTCTCGGTACCGCTTCTCTGGGCGGGTCTGTGGGCGGTTGCCGGGTTTATCGTCCGGCGCCACGCGCAGTTCGCTCTCCAGCTTCTGGTCGGCAACGTCGTCTACATCCTGTTCATCGCGCTCTCCCTGGCGGTGGAGTATATCGATTATATGAGCGGCAGCGTGGCGGTCGCCGATACGTTCCAGTATGCCGGCGATGCCGTCCTGGCGACGGCGCTGCTCTTTATCAACATGAGTCTCGCGGGCGGGATGAACGACCTGCGGCGCGGGATCGTTTCGGTCCTGGTCGGCGGGGGAGTGGTCGCCGCGGTTGCGGTTTCAGACCATGCGGAGAGCGGAGAGAATCGTCTGCTGCCGGTCTACTCCCACACGCTCAAACCGATATCCGGCAGGTTTTCGCATGCCGACTCGCTCGATCAGTTCATCGCCGAAGGGGGAAAAATTTTCGGGGAGGAGGGGAGCGGCGCATCCAACGGTCGCGCCGAGCCCTGAATGATCGGACAAATTTGTTCGATGCATCGGGAGCTCTCCTGCATAATGTATTTTAAACCTTATTTTTAATGCGCCCGAAAGCGGCCGCAATGAAGGATTTGCATGATAATCGTCATCGATCATTGCCGCATAAAATCGCTTCGGGGCGGTCGGTGATAGGCCCCGATCGGGGCGGGAAGGAAAGAGCGGGTATGTTTTTCAGGAGCGGGCACTTATGACCGACAATAAAAATCGTTTTTTAGGAAAGTCCCACATCGCCGGGATGGCCGTGCTTTTCATCATTTTTTCCGGCCTGCTTATCGACGTTTCCAACGCGGTGGGCCAGAGCGATAACTTCTACCTCGACATAACGCGGATGGAGCAGGTCGCCTTGACCATCCATCAAAAGTATGTCGAGGATATCCAGAGCGACACGCTTATCGATTACGGCATTACGGGGATGCTGCGGATTCTCGATCCGCACACGACCTACTTCAACACCGAACAGTATGCCGACCTGATGATGCATACCGAAGGCCGGTTCGGCGGGCTCGGCATCCAGATTTCCATTCGCGACAAGGTGCTGACGGTCCAGACTCCCATCGCCGGGACGCCCGCTTCGCGCGCCGGTATCCAGTCCGGCGACCAGATAATCCAGATCGACGGCAAATCGACCGCGGGCATCTCGATCGACAAGGCGGTATCGAAGCTGCGCGGCGAACCGGGTACCAAGGTGTCGATTACCATCCGCCGCAAGGGCGAGGCCAAGGATATGGCCTACAGCATCACGCGCGAAATCATCCAGATCAAGCCGGTTCCCTACTACGGTATGCTGGACAGCTCCATCGGCTACATCACGCTGTCCACCTTTTCCGAGGATGCCGGCGACGCGGTGGAAAAGGCGATCCGCGCCCTCCTCAAGAAAAACATCAAGGGTCTCGTGTTCGATCTCCGGTTCGATCCGGGCGGTCTCCTGCCGCAGGCAAAGGAGGTCGCGGAAAAGTTCCTTCCCCGCGGGAAGCTGATCGTTTCAACGCGCGGACGGACTCCGGACCAGGACCACGAGTACAAGTCCGAGAACGAGCCGGTGCTGCCGACCTCCATCCCGGTTGCGGTGCTGGTCAATTATGCGAGCGCCAGTGCGGCGGAAATCGTCACCGGTGCCATCCAGGACTGGGATCGCGGCATCATCGTGGGCGATACCACCTTCGGCAAGGGCTCGGTGCAGACGGTCCTTCAAATACCGCAGGATCCGGATCACCACATCAAGCTGACCACCGCCTACTACTATACCCCGTCGGGACGGTGCATCAACCGTCCGGAAAACGGCCCGCGGGGCGGGTTGGCCGAGGAGAACGATGCGGACCAGGGCGGCGACAGCGCCGAGGATTCGACAATTCACGCCAGGGGAGGCGCCAGGAAAGACACCCTGCGCTACCTCACCAACAACGGCCGGACGGTTTACGGCGGCGGCGGCATCATTCCCGATACGGTCGTCCACATGACCATTCCCAACGTGGTGGTGCGCTCACTGTTCGGCAAGGACGCCTTTTTCGGGTTCGCGACCATCGAATACGCCCGGCTGAAGGCGAACAACCGCGTCGGGTCGGATCCGATCGTCATCGACGAGGCGATCATGAAGGATTTCTACCACTACCTCGACTCCGTAAAGTTTACCTATCAAAGTGTCGCGCAATCGAAATTCGACGAGTTCCGCCGCGCATCGCGCCTCATGAAGGACTCCGTCGATTCCGTGAAGAAAGGGTTCATCATCCCCGGTGAAAAGCCAAACTGGACCGACCCGGAGATCGGCGAACTGAAAAAGACCTCCGAAGCCATCGATACGCTCCTTGCCCGCGAGAGCAAGCGGGAGATCGCCCAAAACGAGCGCGAAATCAAGAAGTACCTTACCGAGGCGTTCCTCACGCGGCAGTTCGGCCAGGACGACGACCTCTACTGGCGTTGGAAGCTTTCCGACGACGCCCAACTGAAGACGGCCGTCGACTTTTTGACCCATAGTAACGCCTATGCGGCACTGCTGAAACCCCGGCAGTCCGTCGGCGGCGCAATGCGATAAGTTTGCCAAGAACCATCAATCAGCAAGGAGCAGATTGAACCGCCTATGATCAGCAAAATTCGTGAGTGGACCTTACCGATCATGATCATCATCCTGGTTTCATTCGTCATTGGAACCATTTTCCTCAACTGGGGCATGAATCGCGGCGCCGGAGGAGCAAAAACGCAAACGGCGGGTATCATCGACGGGCAGGAAATTCCGCTGAGCTACTTCGACCGGGAGGTTAACGGCGAACGCCAGCGGCTCGAACACGGCGCTTCCGACGACCAATACCAGATGCATATGCTCCCGCAGGAGGTATGGGACCGAACCGTCAACCAGACCCTCATGAACAGCTACTACAAGAAGGCCGACCTGTTCGGTTCGGCCGACGAGGTCTTCGACTACCTGGTGCATAATCCGCCCCCCGGTGTGGATACCGCCTCGATGTTCCGGACGAACGGCGTCTTCGATACGAGCAAGTACATCCAGTTCCTGAACGATCCGCGCGCCTACGAATACAATCCGGGGCTGCGCCAGCTCGAACAGCAGGCAAGCCAGATGATCGTGCCCGGCCAGAAGCTGGAAACCCTCCTCGATGCGGCGCTGCTCCCCACCAGGGCCGAGGTGGAATACCTCTATAAGGAACAGAACGAAAAGGCGGTATTCGAGTACGCCTCCCTCAAGAACGACGCTTCGAAGGTCGATCTGTCGAAGATCACCGAGGATGCCGCGTCAAAGTACTACGCCGACCACCGCGACGCCTTCAAGTCCGACGAACAGGTCGATCTCTATACCGTCCGGATCCTGAAGACCCCGACCGAGCGCGACGACCAGACCTACTTCCAGGAGATGGTCGACCTGAAAACCAAGATCCTCGGCGAAAAGGATGTTCCACGTTCGCAGGCCTTCGCCGACGAAGCGAAAATCTCTTCGGACGACGATGGGTCGGCCCCGAACGGCGGGGATATCGGCTGGATCAAGCCCGGTGCCATGCCGCCCGGGTTCGACTCGGTGGCGTTCAAGCTCGATACCGGCGCGGTGTCCGATCCTGTCAAGACACGCCTCGGCTATCAGCTCATCTATGTCGAAAAGAAGGAGAAACGCGACGGTGTCGAGATGATCAAGGTACGGCATATCCTCCGCAAGATCATCCCCACCGGCGAAACGCTTGACGCCCTCCAGGAAAAGGCGGACTCGCTCCGCAAAAACATGGAGGAGGTCGGGTTCGGCAAGGCGGCGCGGGAAGCGGCGCAGAAGGATCCCGCTTTTATCTTCGATTCGACCGGGTTCTTTCCCCATGCCGGCCCGGTGCCGGGCATCGGGTTTGTCTCGGGCCTGGGCCATTTCCTCGTCGGCGGCGACAAGGAGAGCGAAAACATCTCCGAGCGGCTTGAGAATTCGTCGGCCTTTTTCCTCTTCAGCGTTAAACAGCGTGTTCCAAAGGGCATCCCGCCGTTCGCGGCGGTCAAGCAGCGCATCGTTTCGATCCTGGCCGATTCACTCCGCACCCAGACCTTCCGCGCCGCGGCCGAGGCATGGGCGGCGGCCATTCCGGAGGATGTACGGCTCGCCGATCTCAAAAAGGCCGACTCCGCTTCGGTGCTCTCGGGCGTTACCGACACCGTTACCCGCATGACCTATATCCCCGGCATCGGCGTCGACACCAAGGTCGCGGCCGTCGCGTTTGTCCTGCCCGTGGGCAAGCGTTCGAAGCTTATCGAAAGCAACGGCGGCTACTACCTGGTACGGCCGCTCTGGAAGGGTCCGGCGGTCGTCGTCCCCTGGGGCTCGCCGCAGATCCAGATGCTCGTCGGCAAGATCATGGGCCAGGTCCGGCAGTCGACCTACGCCGAGTGGTACAAGAATTATCGCGGGAGTCGGAAGATCGTTTCGAATATCGATAAAATTTATGTAGATTAATGGAAGTTCTGGCGGGGGAACCGGTTCCCGGTTCCCCCTGGCCGGAGCCGCGCAAAGCCGCGTCTCCGACGCACCCCGCAACGCTCCTATCAGGTAGAAAAAACCAGGCAAAAACGGTAGGGGTATTTTTTGTACGATAGTCACCCCACCCCGGAGAGCCGACCATGAGAGTCACCGCCGTCATTGGAAGTCCCCGAAAAAAAGGTAACAGTGCCGCCATCGTCGGGATGCTTCTCGAAGCACTCAAGCCGGCAGCGGCGCCGAAGGTATTCGAGCTCAACGGCATGTCGTATCGCGGATGCCAGGCCTGCATGGCATGCAAGACCGGTTCCGAAACCTGCGTTGTCAAGGATGATCTCACCGGGGTACTCGACGAGATCAACGTATCGGATGTCGTCATCGTTGCGTCCCCGGTCTACATCGGCGAGGTCACCGCGCAGGCCAAGGGGCTGATCGACCGATTCTTTTGCTTGCTGAAACCCGATTACCGGACGAACGCGAACCCCGGCCGCCTGGCGCCGGGTAAATCGCTGATCTTCGTGGTTCCGCAGGGAAATCCGGACGAAGCGGCGTTTGCCGATATGATCACCCGCTACGCCGGCCCATTCAGGAGGTTCGGGTTCAGCAAAATGTATCCTCTCCGCGCCCTGGGCGCCGGTCCGCAGAGCGACATGCGTCAGGATCGCGTCGTGGTGGAGCGGGTGGCACGAATTGCGGCGGAGATACTGGCCGGGTAGTGCCCGGAATCCAAGAATAACGGCAAAGTCGAAAGGGAGCCCCGCCTGAGTAACTAATTTTCATCAAAACCTCTGGAAATAGCTATATTCTTCTTCGAATTCATTCAATCCGTGCTACGTCATCAACGGAGGCGTATTATGGCCAGGCGAGCGGCATTTCTCCCGATCCAGATTGTGCTCTGTCTATGTTTAACCGGCGATCTCGGCTATGCCACCATGCAGACCGATTTCGCCACCCCGCCGCTCAACCGCCGGACGATAGGATTTACCGGCGCCCCCTACGAAGCCGCGGAGAACGTCACGACACGGGGCTTCGGCGGGATAAGCCAGCTGGCAACCTGTACGAACTGGAATACCCCGGCCTTCTTCGCCGCCCTGAATTTGACCTGCGATACTCTCCAGCAACTGGGCGCAAGTTACGGGATCTATGACGACGTGCAATTCCCCAGCGGAAACGGCGGACATGGGAATTCCAATCACGGCGGGTACTGTACCGGCGGCGGGTTCGGGCTGACCTACCCCAAGAACACGGTCAAGGATCTCTACGTTCACGACCACTGGGTTACCGGGCCGACGACGATCACGGTCACGAGCCGGGATACCGGTTGCACCAGGCTCATGGCCGTCGTCGCCATGGATTCGAGCATCGTCATCACCGATACGTCGCAGCACACCTCGCTCATCGATCTTACCGACTCGGGAACCACGACCGACTCGCTCTACTCGCTCACCTGGACCGTTCCGGCGGGCAGGTGGGACGTCATGGTGTTCGAGCTGCTCAAGGATCCGGCCTCGGACGCGGAAGGGACGGTCATCGTCGATTACCTGGATTCCGCCTCGTGCGACCTGTTCGTGCAGATGGCCTACCAGCCCTATGCCACCTATTGCCCCAACTATATCGGGACGGTCATCAATAACTCCTGGTACGACGAACCGAGCATGATCCAGGGACTGCGCGTCACCTGGACGCCGCTGTACAACCAGAAATTCATTGCCCGGTGGGGTTTCAACGGGCGGCGTTTCTATCCGGCACTGTATAAAAGCATCGGTCCGCTGACCAGGGCCGCCAGGAACTACCTGTGGGGGATGCGGGCGGACCTCTATGCCGAAGGGTTCATGAAGGAGATCCATCTCTGGGACTCCGCGCACGGGGTTACGCAGTGCGGGCACCAGGACAACGAGGACTGGACCGACCAGGTGGGTTCCACGACCGACGATATAAAATGCTTTAAATACCAGGCCAGCCCGACGCTCGATAATATCGGGTATACCTATACCCATCTGTTTTATAAACTTTTCAGCGCCGCGCAATACAACTGGGACCATCCGGAATGCGGCGTTGAGAACGGCGGGTACTACGGCGAGGCGATGGAGCAGCTGGCCGACGGCATCATCCGGCAGCACTCCTTCACCGATGCGGCCACCGTCACCGGGCCGGCTCCGACAAGCGACAATTCCATGGCGACCTACAATACCTGGATGGGACGGTGCCGGGTGCTCCTGCAGCAGCCCGATGAACGGCATGTGGCGGATATCGCGATGCTGTACCCGATCACCGCGATGCAGGGAACCTACTGGTTCGACAGCCTGGTCTCTCCGACGCACCAGGGAGCGGACAACGCCTCGCTCGATTATATCGGGATCGCGGCAATCCTTTCTCAGAAGGTATGTCGCGATTTTTCCTGGATCCACCCCGAAATCCTCGACTCGACCTGCACCGTCGCCGGCTCGACCCTGTACCAGGGCAACCTTGTCAACCACGAGCAATTCCGCGTCGTCGTCGTCCCGGCCTGTTCGACCATCAGGTGGACTAATTTACAGAAAATACAGCAATTTTACAATGCCGGCGGGCATGTCGTGGTGACCGGGGCGCTGCCGGTGTCCTCGGCCGAGTTCGGCCACGATACGGACATCGCCAGGACCGTCAAGGCAATGTTCCCGGTTGCCGGGGCCACTCTGACAAATGCGAGCGGGGGGAGCGCGGTCTTTGTCGGGAGCGTCGATTCGTCGATCGTCGGAGGCGACCCCAAACTGGTAAACGCGATCAATGCCGCGATTCCGGTGTACGATGTGCAGTTCACCGGCACGCCCGTGCAGTACATCCACAAAGTCGCCCATGACAGCCTGAACATCTATTTCTTCGAAAACCGCGACTCGGTGGCGGGCACGTCCGTGTCCACGACCGTGCAGTTGCGCGGGAGCTTCGTGCCCACCGAGTGGGACCCGCATACCGGCCTCATCACCTCCCCCGCCTACACGCAGACCACGGTATCGGGTACCCCGGTGACCGACATTCCCCTGACGCTGCCCGCCCTGCATTCGCTGTTCATCACCGGGGCATATACGCCGACGACCTTTACCCGGCCCTGGAGCAGGGGAGAGATCCTCCGGGGCGCGCGCCTGAACGTCGCGTCGTCGGCAGGCGGCATGACGATCACCTATTCCGTCCCTCCGGGGGCGGGAGCGCTTACCCGGGTGCGCGTCCAGGCATTCGATGTCAAGGGTGCCCTCGCGGCAACGCTCGTCGACCGCCGGGTTAAGCCCGGAACCTACGCCGCCGGTTCCCCGGCGCGCCGTCTCCCGGCCGGGACCTATATCATTCGCCTTAAGGTCGACGGCCAGGGCGAGGTCATGCGGCAGGTGATCGAGGAGTAGCGACGCCGCGAATGACAGGAGGGAAGAAAACCGGCTGCCTGAACGGGGCGCTTCTGTTATTCGCCGTCCTGTTTGTCTACTATCCCGCATGGAACGGCACACCGCTCTGGGACGACAATGCCCATATTACCCGCAGCGAGCTCCGTTCGCTGCACGGCCTGGCGCAGATCTGGACGAAACCCGGTGTAACGCCGCAATATTATCCCCTTGTTCACAGCGTCTTCTGGCTGGCACACCGCTTCTGGGGCGATGCACCGGCCCCGTATCATCTGCTTACCATCCTGCTGCATGCCTGCGGCGCGCTGCTGCTGGCGGGGATCCTGCGGCGACTGCGCATTCCCGGCGCCTGGCTGGCGGCGGCGATCTTCGCACTCCATCCCATCGAGGCGGAGTCGGTAGCCTGGATCACCGAGCTGAAAAACACCCTCTCCGGCCTCTTTTTCTTTTCGACCGTGCTGGTCTATCTCGATTTCGATGCGAAGCGCGATAAAAAACACTACGCCGGAGCCCTGGGCCTCTTTATCCTCGGCCTCTTGTCAAAGTCCGTCATAGCGCCCCTGCCGGCGGCGCTCCTGGTCATTTTATGGTGGAAGCGGGGGAGACTCTCCGTAAGGTCGGACGTTCTCCCGCTGGCGCCCTTTGCCTCGATCGGCATCGCCTCGGGCCTTTTCACCGCATGGGTGGAACGAAGATTTATCGGTGCAATCGGCGCCGATTTCCATTTTTCGGCGATCGAACGCTGCCTCATCGCCGGCCGCGCGACCTGGTTCTACCTCGGCAAGATCTTCTGGCCCGGCAACCTGACCTTCATCTATCCGCGCTGGACCATCGAGCCCATTGCATGGCGGCACTTCCTGTTTCCCCTTTTCGCGATCCTCTGTGCCGCGGCGCTCTGGGCGATACGCCGGAAATCGCGCGCGCCGCTTGCGGCATACCTTTACTACTGCGTAATGCTCTTCCCGGCGATGGGATTTTTCAACGTCTACCCGTTCCGGTTTTCCTTCGTGGCCGATCATTTCCAGTACCTTGCCGGCCTCGGGCCGATTGTTCTGGCCGCCGGGGGGGCGGTCGCCCTCATGCCCGGATTGCACCGGACCGTGCGTCACGGCTTTTGCGTGGTGCTGCTGCTTCCCGTGGCGCTCCTCGCGTTCCTGACATGGCGGAATTGCCGGATGTATGCCGATGCCGAAACGCTCTACCGGACCACCATCGAAAAAAACCCGGCCTGCTGGATGGCGTACGACAACCTGGGCGATGTCCTGCTCGAAAAAAACGGGCCGACCGATCGGGCGATGGCGTATCTGCACAGGGCGCTCGCGATCGACCCCGGCTGTGTCGAGGCCTGCAACGATCTCGGCCGTGCACTGCTGCGCGCCGGACGTACCGGGGAGGCGATCGCCTGTTTCCGGAAGGCCGTGGCAATGCAACCGGACTATCCGCCCGCCCAGCTGAGCCTTGCCGGGGCGTTGATCGAAACCGGGCAGTCGGAGGAGGGCATGGCCTGTTTCAAAACCGCATTGGCGCTCCGGCCCGACTATATCGAGGCGCACAATAATTTCGGCAGCGCATTGATGCAGGCGGGCAGAAGCGACGAGGGGATGGCGCATTTCCGGAGGGCGCTGGAAATCGATCCGGATAACGTCACCGCGCACAATAACCTCGGCGCCGCACTGATGACGCAGGGAAAAAACGACGAGGCCGCCGCCCACTTCACGGCCGCACTGGCGCTCTCGCCGGCCGATGCCCGGTGCCGCTATAACCTGGGCATTGCACTATGGAAACTCGGACGGACCGGCGAGGCAATCGCCCAGTTCCGCAGGGAACTGGAAAACGACCCGGACAACACCGCGACCATCAACAATCTCGGCACCGCGTGCATGCAGCTCGGGCGGGTCGACGAGGCGATGACCTGGTATCGGAAGGCGCTGGACCGGGACCCCTCGCTTGCCGATGTCCGGTGCAATTACGCGAACGGCTTGATGCAACTCGGAAAGCCGCGTGAGGCCGTCGAACAGTATAAGGAGGTCTTGGCACTCCGGCCCGACGACCTCCAGGTGCGCAAGAGGCTGTTCGACGCTTATTTGCAAGCCGGACAGCCCGACGAGGCGATCGCCGTCGCGCAGAATGCACTCGGGATCGCCCGGGCCGCGGGGAAGAAGGAGGCGGCAAGGAAGATCGAGGCGGCTCTCCTGAAAATAAAGCGGTGAAGGTCGCCCCTTTTTAATCCACCGCTATCCCCCTATCGTAAAACCGTCAGGCTTTGGGTGTAAATCTGTTCTCCCGCCCGCAGCCGGACCATATACACGCCCGCGGCGACCTCACGGGTGTTCCACACCGTCCGGTGATCGCCCCCCGCAAGCGGCCCAGCGGCAAGAGACGCCACCTCGCGGCCGGCAGGGTCGAAAACCGCAACCGTCACCGCTTCCGATCGGGGAAGATAAAAGTCGATGGTTGCGGCATGATCGGCAAGGCCCCGGGAGGCCACGGTCAAAACTTCCCGGTTCGACGCATCCCGTTTATTGTCAAGCACGCCCACCCCGAGTCCCGAAAGCAGCGCGCGCCAGGCGCCGCCAAGGTACGTTCCGGCATAGAGGTAGCCGAAGCCCTCCGCAAGCGACAGAACGTACGGATTGGTGAGGCCGGCATTGATGGCTTTCCAGCTCGATCCGTTCGTGGTGGAAACAAAAACACCGCCGCCCTCGGTTCCGGCAAAGACGGTGCTGCCGCTCGCCGCAAAGCAGGAAATGTCGGGGTTCGTGAGGCCGGTATTGGCGGCACTCCACGATGCGCCGTTATTGGTGGACAGGAATATTCCGCCGCCGTTCGTTCCGGCATAAACGGTACTGCCGTTTACAAACAGAACCTGTACGTTCGAATCGGTGAGGCCCGTGTTGGCCGTTGTCCAGGTGGTCCCGTTGTTCGTGGAAACGAAGACGCCGCCCGAAAGAGCCCCGGCAAAAATGGTCGAACCGTGCATCGCGAAGGTCCTGATGTAGAGGTTCGCGAGGCCGGAGTCGATTGCCTTCCAGCTGCCGCCGTTATTGGAAGAGAGGTAGACGCCGTAGCCGTTGGTCCCGGCAAGGATGGACCCGCCGCTCACCGCCAGGGCGAGAATACCCGCGGTGGGGAGGCCCGAACCGGCCGCACTCCAGCTTGTCCCGTTATTCGTGGAGAGGTACACCCCGTTTGCCAGGGTACCGGCGAAGATGGCGGACCCGTTTACCGCAAGAGAATAAATATAGCGGGCATTGAAGGCGACCGGGAATCCGGAGTCGACCGCGCTCCAGCTCGCCCCGGTAATGGTTGCCAGGGAAACGCCCCCGCCGTTGGTTCCCGCAAAAATATTCCCGCCGCTTATCACCATCGTCTGCGGGTTGGTATTCAGGAGGCCGGTATTGACCGCCTTCCAGGCGGTACCGTTGTTGGTGGAGAGACAGACCCCGCCGCTCTGGGTCCCCGCGTACATTGAGCTTCCGCTGACCGCAAAAGCCTGGACGCTGAGGTTGGTGAGGCCGGCATTGAGCTGCGTCCAGCTTGTCCCGCTATTCGTCGACAGGAAGACTCCTCCGCTGAATCCCCCCGCGAAAATATCGCTGCCGCTCAGCGCGAGTGCCTGGATATCAAAATCGGTGAGGCCGGAGTCGGCCGTCGCGTTCCAGGTGCCGCCGCTGTTGGTGGAGAGGAAAATGCCGCTGCCGCTTGTCCCGGCAAAAACCGTGCTGCCGCTTGCTGCGAGGGAAATAACCGTGATGCTCCCCAGGCCTGCCGCGGTCGCTCCCCAGGAGGCGCCCCCGTTGGTGGAGAGATAGACTCCCTGGTTTGTTCCGGCATAGACCGTGCTCCCGCTGATCGCGAGGGAGTAGACCGACGTGGTGCTTACCCCCACCGGGGCCCAGGAGGTGCCGCTCGTGGTGGAAAGAAAGACCCCGCCGCCGCTTGTCCCGGCCAGGACCGTGGTCCCGGTCGCCGCAAGGGAGAGTATATCCTTGTCGGTGAGGCCGGTGACGACCGAGGTCCAGCTGGCGCCGTTATTGGTGGACATGAAGACCCCGCCCGTGGTCCCGGCATAGAGGGTGGTCCCGCTCACGGCAAGCGCGTTGACGACCGAGATCGCAAGGCCGGTATTGACCGCGGTCCAGCTCGTGCCGCCGTTGGTGGAGAGAAAAACGCCGCTTCCATTGGTCGCCGCAAAGATATCGCTGCCGATCGCGGCAAGGGCGGTGATGTCGCCGCCGCCCGGCCCGTTGGTCTGCACCCATTGGGCATTTACCGAAACCGTGCACATCGCCAAAAGCCCGAACCACAGGGCAACCTGCCGCATGAATTTATCCATGTGAGCCTCCGTGCGTTTAAGGATGATTCCCGTCCATGGTATATTGTCAATGTATCGGCAGACCGATGACCCGGCGCGTCTCCGATCCAGGACGGCGAAAAGATGCCTGTTGCGTTTTCCTTCGGCGGCGGCGAACCCCGCCGCTCTCACTCGAAATTAATATAGTAACGAAACGGGTAAAGGGTAACGCGGAGACCGGAATGAGGAAAGTGAAACGTGCGCAGTAGTACGGCATGTACCACGTTTCGTGTGGAGGGAGATAGAGTTGGCGTATGAGGTAGTTCGTAAATTTTTATGGAATAATATTTGCTTTCCTATTCAATATCCGATCCGTAGAAACCATGTAAGGGAGCCGATTCAATGGATGCTCGAATTGAAGAGATTTTCAATGCAACAATTATTATGGAACGGAGAATCGCAGGTTTTTATAACGTCCTTGCAGGATTGTTTCCGGATGATGCTGTTTTCTGGGAAGCACTGAGTAAAGAGGAAGAAACGCATGCTGCAATTATCCATGCCGGTAAGGATTACTTTTATGAGGAAGGGCTTTTTCCAATTGAGATGTTGGACCCCGATCTGGACAGGATAAACGAGTTGAATTTTATGATTGAGGAAAAGCTACGTCATTTTAAAAGTCATACCCCAACCCAAAAAGAAGCATTATTATTTGCCTTGCAAATTGAAAATTCTTCAGGGGAATATTATTTCCAAATTGTCCTCAGCATGCCAATGGGAAAAGCCGCCATAAAACTAATGAAGGAATTAGCTGAAGGTGAACGTGATCATATCCGAAAAGTAATGGCAATGATCAATATGGAATGGCCGATAGCTGCATAACCTCGTGACGATACCGAAGCGGACACCGCTCGATCGCGTGATTACAGACCCGCCGGTCTAGATAAAATATATTGCATTAATCTTAAAAATAGTGTATATTAGCATATAGGTGGAAATCATGCGACGGGGAGCGCTGCGGTCGACCATAGGAGTCTGCGCGCTCATGTCACCCCTCCGCATGCAGCCGGGGGTAAGGTAAGTTTAAAGTCATGCAATTTTCTATATTTCAGCCGTTTGATCGGAAAAAAAAGTGGTAACGAGGGGTCCCCCAATTCATCTACAAATTAATCAATATGTTACGAAGCAAAACATGGTAAAAACAGGGGTGTTTTTGATCAAAAAAGGCCCTCGTACCCCCCGAAAGCAGTCAAAGTGCGAAGTGAGAAAAAAGATAGGCTTCAGTCCCTACGAAAGGTGGCAAGCTCGGTTCCCCCACCAAAGGCGGCGGGATCTGAGGAGGTCTCTTTCGCCGGTGCTATCGCTTATGCATTATTTTTAATCTTTCAATTATTAACTTTTGCTTTATCTCTTTTCCCGTAATTTTTCTACCTGAGGTGAGCGTTGCGGGAGTCCGCAGGAAGGGGTGAGCCAAAGACCCCGCAGCCCGGCTTTGCGGACGCGGAGGCTTTGGCCGGGGGGCAGCTACGACTCGGGCTATGATAATTAGTCCATTGGGGTAAAATGGGCACCCGCGAAGCGAGGTTCCCCCACCAGAGCCGTAGTTTTTTCCACCAATCACTGTTTTTTCAGGGAGATCATGGTCAGAACCGGTCTCGACTGTTTCCTGCGGAATTTCCCCGGCGAGCTTGTCGGGAAGAAGCTCGGCGTCGTCTGCCATGCCGCGTCGGTCACCGCCTCGCTGCTGCACATCACCGACGAGCTTGCCGCGCATCCGCGCGCGACGGTCGGCGCCGTATTCGGCCCGCAACACGGGCTCTTCGGCCAGACGCAGGACAACATGATCGAGTGGGAGGGCGGGGAGGAGGCTTCCGGCGGACGGGTCCCGATCTACAGCCTCTATGGCCGGAACCGGAAGCCCGCTCCCGCCATGCTCGCCCCGCTCGACGCGCTCGTCTTCGATCTCCAGGATGTCGGCGCCCGGCCCTACACCTACCTGTGGACGCTCAAGCTCTGCATGGAGGCGTGCGGCGAACGGGGGATCCCGCTCTACGTTCTCGACCGGCCCAACCCGATTTCGGCGATCGGGTTCGACGGTCCCATGATTTCGCCGGAATATTACTCTTTTGTCGGCGGCGCCGAAATTCCGCTCTGCTACCGGTTGACCATCGGCGAAGTCGCGCAACTCCTGCAGCGCCATTTTTACCCGGCGGCCGACGTATCGGTCGTCTGGATGGAGGGGTACGCCCGGAAATCGCTTTTTACCGATACGGGGCTGCCCTGGGTGTTGCCCTCGCCGAACATGCCGACCCCCGACACGGCGGTCGTGTATCCGGGCATGGTGCTCCTCGAAGCGACGAACCTTTCGGAAGGACGCGGGACCACGCGTCCCTTCGAGTTGTTCGGCGCCCCATGGCTCGACATGGAAAATTTCAGGAAGCGGTTCGAAGCGGCGGACCTTCCGGGATGCGCTATCCGTAACCACGACTTCATCCCGACCTTCCAGAAGTGGGCCGGCAGGGAGTGCCGCGGGTTCCAGCTCCATGTCCTGGACCGGCGCGTTTTCAGGCCGGTGGAAACCGCGGCGGCGATCATCCTCGCGGCGGCGGCATGTTCCGGGGGCGAATTCGCCTTCCGCACCGATCCCTACGAGTACGAGTATGCCAGGCCGGCGATCGATATCCTCACGGGCGGCGACCGGTTCAGGAACGCCGTTGCCGCGTCGGGCGAGCTTGCCGACCTCCGCGAAGAGTGGGAACGGGAGCGGCAGCCGTTTGTCGAGCAGTTCCGGTACCTCGCCCACTACCCCGAGGGGCCGGTATGAGGGGATTCATCCTGGCGGCCGGGTTCGGTACGCGGCTCATGCCGCTGACCGCAAAAACGCCCAAGGCGCTCATCGGCGTATGCGGACGGCCGCTCCTCGACCGGTGCCTCGACTACCTTTCCGGCCAGGGAATTGCGCTTGTCGGCGTGAACGCACACAGCCACGCAGGGCAGCTCGCCGACTTTCAGAAAACCTCCGCCCATCCCTTCGTGCTTTTCCATGAGAAGGACGAGGTTCGCGGGACCGGGGGAGGGCTCTATTTCGCCCGCCGCTTCCTGGCCGGCGACGAGGCGTTTTTCGTCTGCAATGTCGATATCGTCCTGGACCTCCAATTGCAACCCCTCGTGGACCGGTTCCTGGGCAGCGGCTGGGATGCGGGACTCCTGGTCGACCCTGCGGGCGGGGAAACGGTTTTTTACGACCGGGGATCCCACGCCTACACGGGCGCCGCGGCCGATACGGCGCGGAGCTCATCGATGGTTGCCGGGGCGTTTATCGGGGCGGCGCTCTACCGGCCGTCGTTCCTCGATGAGCTCCGGCGCGACGATTTTTCGATTGTTCCGGTCTGGAAACGGATGAGCGGGCGGGGGAACCGCATCGGGGTCATCGAGGTGCCCCGCTGTTTCTGGCGCGACATCGGGACGCCCGGCGCGCTCGCCGGCATCCATTTCGATTGCATCGACGGGACGGCGCCGCTCGCGGTCGACTCCCGGCTGTCCATCGATCGCGCGGAGGGGCGCTGCTGCCTGCGGCGGCTGAAGCGGCGGCTGAAGCGCACCCTCGGTCCCCATGCCTGGGTCGAAACCGCGGCGATCGGCGACGATGTTCGCATTGTAAACAGCGTCGTTTTTCCCGGCGCGCGCATCGAGGCGGGACGAACCGTCGAAAACCTGATCGTGACGCCGGACTGCGAGGTGGCTTTTGGAAAGTAACGCGATACTGGCACCGGGCCAGCGGGCGTTTGTCGAGCGCTCCCTGCCGGGTTTTTCCGGCGCGCTGACCGAGGTCACGCTCGCCGGAAGCGCGGCATCGCAGCGCACCTTCCTGCGCCTCCGGACGACGGGGGACCAGCGGTCGTTCATACTGGTCTTATGGGATTCACGGGACGAGGACTGGGAACGGTTCCTTTCGATACCCCGGGAACTCGCGGGACGGCTGCCGTTCCTGCCGAAAATCCACGCGGCCGACGCATCGCTCGGCCTCATCATCGAGGAGGATTTCGGGGAGCTGACGCTTCGCCGCGAGATCGAACGCGACGCCCCGGCGCGCAACCGCGCCTACCGGCGAGTGCTCGATGCGCTTGCTCTGTGGCAATCGATCGAGCCGGGCGCGAGCCCCACGATCGCCGGCAGGAGCATGGATTACGCGGCCTTCCGGTGGGAATCCGACTACTTCGCCCGCCACTGCGTCGTCGAGCTCTGCGGCTGCGGCGCGCTCCTCGACGAGGCGTGGGAGGCCGAGGCCGGAAGGCTCGCCGAAGCGGCGGCGGGTCTGCCGCGCACCTTCCTGCACCGCGACTTCCAGTCCGAGAACATCCTGCTTTTCAACGGTGAAATTCGCTTCGTCGATTTCCAGGGCGCGCGCCTCGGTCCGCCGGCCTACGACGTGGCCTCGCTCCTCTTCGACCCGTATATCACCGCCCTCGACGGCGATGCGGTCCGCGATCTTTACGAATACTATTCCGGGCGCGGAAGTACCGCTTCCGGCGATCGCCGCGACTTTTATCGCTGCGCGGCCCAGCGGCTCATGCAGGCCCTCGGCGCCTACGGCAACTTGACTGTCAACAAAGGAAAGCCCCGCTACCGGCGCTACGTCGGCGTGGCATTGAGGAGATTGAATGCGGTGATGGACCTGCTGCCGGAATATGGCGCGATAGCGAGGGTGGCGGCCGCGTGCGCCGAGGCGGTTGGGGCCTGACCGCGTTCATGCCCGCCGGAGTCTATTTTGTAAAGAACACCAGCTGCACCGCGTCGGCCTTCGCCACCGCGTTCAGGAACTCCTTGACCGCGCCGTACTCCGCGACCGGGATCTGGCGGGAGAGCGAAAAAACGGCGTGCCGGTCGACCGCGATGGTCCGTCCGTCGCGGCTGAATTCGATGGAGTAGGTCCCATAGGGCGAATGCAGCGTTACCGGGGGAGGAAGGTTGATCGGCTTCCACCCTTCGGGCAGGGAAAGCTCGGCATGCTGGGACTGCGTGCTTCCCGAAAGAAAACTTTCCGTAAAGTCTACCGGCGTGTATCGTTTCTCCTCCGACGGGTAGGTGCGGGCCTTCAGGGCATCCGGGAGGTGAAAGGAAAATATGGCGGTCGTGCCGGAAAGGGTCACCGTGTTCCGTGCGGTATAGGCATACTTGAGTTCGACGGTATCGGACAGGGTATCGAGATTGGTGATGAAAAAGGTGTCGATCGAAACGTCGGGGTAGTCCTCCACGACACTTTTCTGGAGACCGATCGCGCGCTTCTCCACGGGCAGGTACCGGTACTCCGCCCGGTTGTTCGCGGCTTCGATCCCGGCCCGCTTGACCGTGACGGCGGCGGTCAGCGTCCCGGCCGGATCGAGCACGGCCTTGACCGTGCGGACCCGGGAACGGCGGCCCGCGCTGTCGAGCGGCAGCATTTCGGGCGCGGCGCTTCCCCGGCGTATATCGAGCGCCAGGGCGGACTGGTCCATGGGCGGCAGGGTGAACAGCGATCCGTTCGTATAGGTAAAATCGATGAAGCGCCGCACGCCGTCGATCGTGCACGCAGCGATGCAGTGGTTGAACTCCGGCCCGATGCAGGCATGGTCGATAAACTGGTGCTCGCCGGTGTTGACAAGGACGAGGTCGGCCGGGATCCCGGCCTTGCGGAGCAGGAGGCGGCCGAGCGACGCCATATCCTTGCAATCGCCGATCCGGGAGGCGACCACCTCGCTTGCCTGCTGCGGAATCCAGGCCGATTGACGGAACGACACGTAACTGTACCGGATATTGTCGGTGATGTACCGCTGGATGCGTCCGGCCTTCTCGGCGGCCGATGCGGCGCCGGCAAAGAGCGAATCGGCCAGTGCGTTGAGCTCCAGGGTAGTGGTCTGCAGGTGCTCGGTCAGGTGCAGGTACCAGTCGGCAATTTGCGACCATTGCGTAAAGGTGGAAAAGGTGACCTTCGGGTTGGAAGCCCAGTCGGTGGCTTCGAACAGCTCCCGGTCGTGCGCCAGGTAGGGGGTGCGCGAGAACGTCGTGATCCGGTAGTCGCCCGCGGTCGCGACGGCGCGGGAGACCGAGTCGCCCCATACGGTATAGGGGATCGTGTCGCTTGCCGGGGTGACAAACCGCAGGCGCTGGTCGAACACCGGCACATTGAGGCGGAAGGGCTCCTCCCCCCACACCTGGTGCGCCAGTTCGCCGTTGTAATAATTCTTGAGAGTCCATTCCAGGAGGATGCAGTCGCCCGGTTGCAGCGACTTGAACACGATCTTCGTGTACTCCCGGTCGGCGGGAACCTGCGTACCGCCCGCCTTGAGCGTGAGCGCACGGGATATCGTTGCGACCTGGTAATAGCCGTTCAGCCCGATGGTGTACTCCTTCCACCGGTCGACGGCATTCGCGGTCGGCAGGTAGACAAGAAGGAATGTCCGCTCCTTGGAACTGCGGTCGGGATAGCAGAAAATATCCCGGATATACGACAGGATCGCCCCGTTTTCATTGGAGCGTCCGCTCCAGAGGGCGCTCGTCCCGACGAGCGCGTCCGGGGCGGGAAGCGCGGCCATGGAATCGATTTCCGGTTTATTATCGAGGGCCCGCAGGTTTTCCCAGGCATTGAAATTGTTCCTCGTCAGGTGCACCGCATCGGTAAATGATCCGCGGGCGCGGGCGCGATCGCCCATCGCCTGGAGGATGGTACCCCGGAGATTCAAAAGTTCCGGGCCCGCGGGCATGACGGCCAGGGCGCTGTCGATAAATTCGAGCGCCGGGGCATACTCCTTGTTGAGGTAATGGAGGTTGGCCATCGTGTACCAGGCGGTTGCATCGATCGGGCGGTAGCGCAGCCCTTCGTGAAGGATGTCGATCGCCTTCCGCTGCCGGCCCTGCTTGAGAACGATGTTCGTGAGCGCCTGCCGGGCGGCGACGGAGGCATGATCGTGGTCGAGATACGAGTTCCAGAGTTGCTCGGCGGCAGCGGCATCCCCCTGCTCCAGGTCGAACGCGGCGACGATGCCCTGCGCCTCCTCGTTAAGCGGGTAGCGCTGCCGCATCTGCTGGATGCACGCGATGGCCGCGTTGCGGTTCTCGGTTCTGGAGCAGGCGATCATTTTGTTTGCAAGGGCGAAAAAAGTGGCGGCGCAGTTCGCGGGCGATTGCTCGATGAACTTCAAGGTCTGCTGCGGGTCGCCTCCCTGGGCGACGGTGCGCATCTCGGCGGCCCAGCCGTAGCAATAATCCGGCGACAGGGTCCATGCGGTATGCGCTTCGGTCTGCATGTCGGTATGTTTTTTGGATTGCAGGAGCGATATGCTCAAAAGCCCGTGCAGCAGGGCGCTTTTCGGATATTTTTTAAGCCATGCGCGCAGGAACGACTGGCTCTCATCGGTCATATCCGCCCCGTTGTAGAACCCGGCGAGACGGAGCGCGGCATCGATATCGCCGGGGTTGCGCAGCAGGCGGCCCCGCAGCGCCGCCGCAACCGAATCGTAGAGCGGCTGGGGCCGGAGTTCGACGGGTTTCGTCTCCCCGGAGGGATGGTTGACCACCGCGTTCGCATTTACGGTGAGCGACGAGAGCGGGCGGTATCGTTCATCGAGAAAGCGGAGGGAGAAGTTTGAAAACGGGGCGGCGGAGGAGCCGCGCTGCGCCCATTCATGGCCGAGCTTTAAAAGGAGGCTGTTGCCCCCTTTGTGCAGCTGCACCTCCTGCATATAGACATCGATCCCGGTGTTGCGGAACACCGAATCGGCCAGTACCCGGGTACCGTTGAGAAAGATGGCGAAGGTCCCCGACGCGCCGAATGCCAGGCGCGCCCGCTGTTCGGTTTTGCTCGTCACCGTACAGGAGAAGTAGTCGACCGCATTCTGTTCGGACGAGTGGTCCCCCATGAAAATCCAGGCCGAGGTCGGGGCGGTTTTCAGGTCGTGCCACGAAACATCGGCGCCGTCTTTACCGGGGTAAGTCTTCGAAAAATCAATCTCCCGTTCGGGCGGGTACTCCGCCGCGTAGCCGGAACTGGAGATATTTTCGAACGGCCCGATATACTTCCAATCAAGTATGCAGCCCATGCGGCGCACGAACCCCGCCGCCTTCGATAGGTAGCCGTCGGCAAGGTACCGGGTCGCCAGGACATCCTGGAACTCGCCGCAGAAGGGCCCCGGCTGCCCTGCCAGATCTTCGAGCACCGGGTACCCCTCGTCGATGTGATGCCCTTCGGCGGTGCGGCCGAACCGCTGGATATCGCCGATGGCGCTTGCCAGCATGAGCGTATCGTTGTCCGCCCGGAAGGCTTTGAACGTTTCCCGGCACCCCCCGTTCTCATCGCCGAGAAAGCCGTCGACCTCGGCCAGCCCGCGGTGTGCCTCGCCGGCCACGGCGCGGTCGCGGCTTGCGGTATTGGCCGAAAAGATTGTCCCGGCTTCGTTTGCCCTGTTGGCCAGCAGGAGCTCCCAGGCCGGAGCGTTCGGGTCCTGCCGCATGTCGGCAAGGAGGCAGGCGGGGAGGAGCAGGCAGGGGAGAACGGCCGGCACCCATCGGCGGGCGAGGGCGGTAAGGGATGCTGTCATGGTAGGGTCTCTTCGGGATAAGGTGGCAGGGCCGGCGCGGGCGGGCTCGGGTGATCGGGCAAACTTAAAAAAATACGCTGCGCCTGATGCAAAGTTCAACAGGCCTGCCGTACAAGCGGTAACTTTCCCCGTACCACCCGGTCTCTCCCGCCCAGATCCTTTACTATCCGTATGTTTTCCCCGCCGCGCGCCGTCAGGATCCCGGCGACCGCCTCTCCCTGGTCGTAGCCGATCTCAAGGTAGATCCTGCCGCCCGGCTTGAGGAGCGTGCCCGCGGCATCGGCCAGGCAGCGGTAAAAAGCGAGGCCGTCGGCGCCGCCGTCGAGGGCGATGGCCGGCTCGAAGTCGCGAACCGACCGGTCGAGCGTCGGGATCACCGGGGTCGGGATATAGGGCGGATTCGCGACGATGAAATCGAAGCCGCTTTCCCGTATCGCGGCCGTCCCCCGGCCGCAGATGAAGCCGACCCCGCCGCCGCAGTTCCTGCGCGCTATCCGCAGGGCGGGCAGCGATGCATCGAGGGCGACCGCCCTCCAGCGGCGGTTTCTTCCGGCAAGCACCGCCGTGATGCAGCCCGATCCGGTACCGAAGTCGAGGAAACGGAGCGGCTCCGGCCTCTCGCCGGCCAACACGGCTTCGATGAGCGTTTCGGTGTCCGGGCGGGGAATCAGCACGTCGCGGGTCACCGCAATTTCCTGGTCGAAGAAATAGGCGCTCCCGAGGATATAGGGGAGGGGTTCGCCGGTCAATCGGCGATTGACAACATCGGCGATTGACCGGAGGAGTCCGGGTGAAAGCTCGGTATCGCCGCACAGGTAGAGCTCGGATCGGGAGATTCCCAGGAGGAACGTCGCGATCCGCTCGGATTCCGGGAGGGAGCACTCCCCGGCGACCCTGACGAGGGAAGCCCGGAGGTCTCTGAGCGCTTGCGAAAGTTTCATCGGTTATTCAGGGGTGTCGTATTTCACGGCCCCGCGTCGGGACCTGCCGCGGATGGGTCGATTTACGATCGACCGGGACCGGGAGATGCCCGAGGGGCCTTCAGGCCGCCTGCTGGACCCGCTCGTTCAGATCCGCGATGGCAAGCGCATCGATCAATTCAAGAATGTCCCCGTCGATGATGGCGTCGAGCCGGTAGAGGGTCAGGTTGATCCGGTGGTCGGTGACGCGGTTTTGCGGGAAGTTGTAGGTGCGGATTTTTGCGCTTCGATCGCCCGTGCTGACCATGCTCTTACGCGCCGCCGACTCCTGCGCCTCGATCTCGGAAAGTTTTTTTTCGTAAAGCCGTGTCTGGAGCACCTTGAGCGCCTTGGCTTTGTTCTTCTGCTGCGATTTTTCATCCTGGCACTGTACCACCAGACCGGTCGGCAGGTGAACGATGCGGACGGCCGAGTAGGTGGTGTTGACCGACTGGCCGCCCGGTCCGCTCGAACAGAAGAGGTCGATGCGCAGGTCGTTGGGATCGATGCTCACTTCCACTTCGTCGGCCTCGGGAAAGACCGCCACCGAGGCGGCCGAGGTATGGATGCGGCCCTGGGCTTCGGTTTCCGGAACCCGCTGCACCCGGTGGACGCCTGATTCATACTTGAGTGTCCCGTAGGCGCTTTCGCCGCTTACCATGAAAATGATCTCCTTGATGGCGCCGATATCCCCGTAGCTGGAGCTCAGGACCTCGATATGCAGGCCCTTCCGTTCCGCAAAGCGAGTGTACATGCGATAGAGATTCGCGGCAAATATTCCGGCCTCCGTCCCGCCGGTTCCGGCGCGAATCTCAACGATGGCGTTTTTTTCATCCTTGGGATCCCGGGGCACGAGGAGAAACTTTATCCTCTGTTCGATATCCGGAATCTGTTTGAGCAGCTCGCTTCGCTCTTCGCGCGCAAGGTCGACCAGGTCGGGGTCGGATTCGGATTGAATAATCGATTCGGCTTCGCCGATCGATTTGACAATGTCGAGGTATTTGAGGAAGACCGGCAGGTTTTTTCCGATGGCATTATACTCGCGGCCGAGTTTTTCCATCTGTGCCGGATCGCGGGCGATATCGGGCGTCGAGAGTGCCGCCTCAAGTTCTTCGCGTCGCTTGAGTACGGTTCGCACCTTCTCGGCGATCATACGACTGCCTTGAGTGCCCTGGCCGCTATTTCAAGCTGGCCGTCATCCGGCGGCCGTGTGGTGATTTTCTGGAGCCACAAGCCGGGAAGAATGAGCGCGCCGACGATCGGCAGCCGTCGGTAACGATCCGACAGCTTGAGCACCTCGTAGGAGGTTCCGGAAACCAGCGGAACAAGGAGAAGATGGACGATCAGCCGCACGCCGACATTGGGATAGGGTCCGACAAACCTGATCACCGCGGCGTCGACAATCGAAAAAAGCAGGATGCAGATGAGTGCGACCAGAAGGAGAAAACTCGTACCGCACCGGGGGTGCAGGGTGGTGTAGGGCTGCATATTTTCAACTGTCAAGTCTTTATCGTCTTCGTAGGTGAAAATTGCCTTGTGTTCGGCGCCGTGGTATTCGAAGACCCTGCGCATATCCTTCCACCTGCTGATAATGAGCAGGTAGGCAA
>CAZYYB010000011.1:0-50198 GCA_964651515.1 uncultured Fibrobacteraceae bacterium | reverse complement strand
AGAGCCTGAAGATATTCAATTGAATTTATTCAACTTATGATGGGACAGCAGTGATACGAATGATACTATTATCAGAGCAAATGTCGTTTTCAGGCCGGAGGCACGACCCGATTGCCACCACCTTTTCCTGAAACGAAATTTTAGCAATGATTATAGTTTAAAATAATACAATGGACTCTGTTAATTGTCCACCCCCTTTCACGATTCATCCCATCATCTGCTTACGATCGAAAATTCCCGTTCCATGGTTCCCGCCTTGAAATGAACGATATACGCACCGGCCGAAAATTTCAAATTCTTGACCGACAAGGAATGGTTTCCTGCCGGCTGCAGGCGGCTGAATTCAAGAAGCGTTTTGCCGAGCATGTCGCATATCCGGATTTCAACCGGACTCGACCGGTTCAGGGCGTAGGACAGTACGCCGTTTTGAAGGCGGAACGATTGCCCGACCGGCAGAGCGTTCGGGGAAACGACCGAGGTCGCCGCTGTTGTAAAGCTCCATACCGCGGACCAGGCACCGCCCCCTCCTTCGTTTGCGGCGCTCACCCGCCAGAAATAATGCCCCCCATTGACAAGGCCGCTTACCGTTCCGCCTGCCGCGGTAATGCCGGTTTGACCGGCAACCGTGGTTGAGAACGTAGAGCCGGTCGCTACCTGCAGGGTATAAGCGGCCGCTCCGGGTACCGTGCCCCAGCTGAGCGTTCCGGAGACCGGCTGACCGGTCGCGCCGTTGGTCGGGGTGGACAGCGCGGGTACCCCGGCTATGTAGTACAGTGGATACACGATCACGTTTCCGGTGAAGGAGGTACCCAGACCGGCGTTATTCGTCGTTGCACACTGAGAATCAGCCGCGAAAAGACAAATATAATTTTCTCCGCCGACCAGTGAATCGGTGGCGCCCCAGTAGCAGCTCCACCGCGTGGAATCGGTGCCCGCCAGGGCGGTGATCGTTGCCTTGTTCCAGACCCCCTGGGCGGTATTCACCTTGTTGAAGACGCCCTCGATGCCGCACTTGCCGGTAAATGCCCGGTTAACCGCCTTGCCGCTCAGCGTCGGCCGCGCAACGAAGCACGATCGGGCGGGCAACGAGTCGGCCAGTGCCCAGAGTTTCGTATCGGTTGCCGCTGCCGGAGTTGCCGCGGTAACGGTGCTGCTGCCGTCGTTTGCCACGTAAATAGAGCCGGTTACCGGGTTTACCGCCACCGCATTCGGCGAAGTTCCGGTGGAAAAGGTCGTCATCGCCGCCGTTGCGCCGTCGATAACGGTAACGGTGTTGTCGCTGTTATTCGCGACATAAACGGTATTGGTTACCGGGTTCACCGCCACGGCATAAGGACCGGATCCGACGGCCAGGGTCGTCGCGCCTCCGGTCGCTCCATCGATAACCGTTACCGTGCCGCTGCCGCTGTTCGCGACATAAATCTTGTCGGTTGCCTGGTTAATCGCGATCGCCGAGGGATAGGTGCCCGCTCCTACCGTTGACGTTGCGTTGTTTACACCGTTGATGACGGTAACGTTTCCGCTGCTCTTATTCGCCACATAAATTTCGTCGGTCACCGGATTCACCGCGATCGCAACGGGTGCAAGTCCGACCGTAATCGAAGCGGTTGCACCGGTCGCCCCGCTTATGGCCGTGACCGTGCCGTCCGCATTCGCCGCGTAAATCGTATTGGTAACCGGATTGACCGCCAGGGCGCCGGGTCCCGTGCCCACGGCAACCGTTTGGGTAGAATTGGTCGCGCCGTCGATCACCGTGACCGTGCCGCCGCCATAATTGGCCACATAGATTTTATTCGTCACCAGGTTCACCGCAATGGCGGAAGGGTAGCTCCCGACGCTCACGGTAGTCGTTGCATTGCTCGCCCCATCGATGACCGTGACGCTCTTGCCCGAATAGTTCGCGACATAAATCTTATCGGTCACCGGATTCACCGTGATCGCATAGGGATTCGATCCCGCGCCCACCATGGTCGTCGAATTGGTCGCCCCGCCGATAACCGTGACATTATTGCTGCCGTTATTCGCCACGTATATTTTATCGCTCACCGGGTTCACCGCCACCGCCCATGCCTGGGAACCGCCGGTTATGGTCGCCGTCGAAATGACCGAACCGTCGATAACGGTAACGTTGTTGCTGCTTTTATTGGCCAAGTAAATTTTATCGGTCACCGGATTAATCGCTACCGCCACGGGGAAGGTTCCCACGTTCAGGGTTGCTGTCGAATCGGTCGCTCCGTTTATTACCGAAACCGTGCCGCCGACATAGTTTGCGACATAGACCTTATTGGTAATCGGGTTCACCCCTACCGCATAGGGATAGCTCCCTGCGCCGACGCTTGTCGTCGAATTATTCGCTCCGTTGATCACCGTGACGTTATTGGTGCCGCTGTTTGCGACATAAATCGTATTGGTTACCTGATTAACCGCTATCGCGAAAGGATTTGTCCCGGCGCCGACGGTTGCCGTCGAATTATTCAATCCATTGATGACCGTAACGCTGTTGCTGCCGTAATTTGCCACATAGATTATGTCGGTCACGGGGTTCACCGCCACGGCATCGGGGTTTGTTCCCACACCGACGACGGTCGGTGAATTGGTCGCCCCGTTGATCACCGTAACCGTGCCGCTGCCGTCATTCGCCACGTAGATCATGTCGGTCACCGGGTTCACCGCCACGGCATCGGGAGCCGAACCCGTGCTCACCGTGGCCGTCGAATTGGTCGTCCCGTTAACTACCGTTACGCTGTTTCCCGCCTTGTTCACCACGTAGATCATGTTTGTCACCGGGTTCACCGCCACGGCACATGGAGTCGATCCGACATTTACCGTTGCCGTCGCTTCATTTGTTGCTCCGGAAACGACCGTCACCGTATTGTCGCTTTTATTCACGACATAAACGGTATTCGTTACCGGGTTCACCGCCACCGCACACGGGGCGGAGCCGACGCCGATGGTTGTCAGGGAATTGGTCGACCCATCGATGACCGTGACCGTGCCGCCGCCGCTGTTAGCCACATACATCTTGTTGGTCGCCGGGTTAACCGCGATCGCGGCAGGATTTATCGCGGTATCGGATGCAATGACCATATCGGCTTTTGCCATGGCACCATAGGAAAGCATGACTGTAATCGCATAGAGCGCCGACTTTTCCATCAAACCCATTTTCAATCTCCCCTCACCTCTAAGACGTTATTTTCCGATTATGCCTGAATAGAGCCCCTCACGGGAACGAATTTTCGGAAACCAAAGATGCGGAACAGCCTTTGAACCCGACTTATTAATTTGCCTGGATAATATTAATGATTATAAATTAAACTGCGCTATTTATTAAATCAAACTTATTCTTGGGTATCGCTAACGTCACTGATTTGCGGAGCATGACCGGCACGCTTTCATCTCTTTGATGAGGCGGATTTCGCCCTCCATATTAGACGGGCCGCAGGGGGTTGAGAGAAGGTATGGGGATAACTTTATCAAGCTGCCGGCCGGTCATGGGAGAGCATGCAGGCGCGGCGCGGTAGCCGCCGGACGAGGATATTCTTGCAGGGGACGATCCCCGGCAGGCCACCCCTGGGAACAGACCGGAATAATTATAGCTCCGCCACCAGGCGGAGCGTATACGGCTTGATTATGCGGGCACGCGCCCGCATGCGCGCATGCCGCGATTACGGCAGGTTATTTTTTTACAGGATCACTATCGTTCTTCGGCTCCGGAGCTTTCTTCGGCCTCTGGAAAACATAGGGTTTTTCGTTTTGCTCATGCGCCCGTGCAATTTTGGCGTTGATTCTCGCCAGAATGTCGGGGTCAATCGCCGGAACAAACTTCTCTTCTTCAACTTCGGCTGTTTTTTTTTGTTTCATACAATCCTCTGATATAATGGTCCGCCGGGGTCGATCCACGTATGAATTTATCCCCTCAACCCAGATGCATTACGAAAAATCGGGAAAAAAATTGCACATGTTACGCCCGCCTGCAGAGGCGGAATAAGGCACTCCTGCAATAAAAAAGCTCTGGAACCATTTGTTTTATGGGTTTCCAGAGCTTTTTTTATGGCGGGCTGGACGAGGCTCGAACTCGTGACCTCCGGCTTGACAGGCCGGCGTTCTAACCGACTGAACTACCAGCCCGGTTAAATCCTTTTCCTAATGGGCGTTGTAGGGATCGAACCTACGACCACCTGCGTGTAAGGCAGGTACTCTATACCAGCTGAGCTAAACGCCCTATTTTTTATCTGTTTGCTCGTCGGCACGTTCCTTTTTGCTTTTTGCCAGTATCGCATAAGGAACAAAAACGCAGTATACCGCAATCAAAACAAGCGGGGCGACGGTTTTCGACAGAGGATTGTTCACCGGGCCCTGACCCAGCAGAATGTACCCCACCACCAGAAGCGCTAAAGCAACCAGAAACAGGATGATATTCTTCGAAGAAAATATTTTATCGTGCATGGGCAATCTCTCCTGAGCATACTAATTTAAATTATGCCGGGAAATTCCGCAAAGATCAGATCTCGATTTCAGCGGCTGTTCTCTTCCGCTGCTCGCCGTTCACGGCATCGGCGAGGTCCCGAAGCCTCGTTCTGGTCGCTGAAATAGCCATATTCAGCGCAACCGCCAGATGCTGAAGCTCATCCGACCGGCGAAGCGTAACCGTCGAAGTATAGCGCCCGGCGGCTACCTCGCGAAGGATACGCTCGAAGCGGTAGACGGGTCCGGCTATCCGGTGCGAGAAAAATACGGTAAGAAGCGCCAGTTCGAGAGTGACCAGAACGAACCCGACGCCGAAAATTCCGAGAAGCACGGGCATCAATTCGCGCCTGACCGCACCGTTTTTCGAAAAGGTTCCCACATACGTCGAAATGTTCCTCAGCACCGATTGATACTCATCGACCGAAGGCGCGGCATTATCCTGCAACGACAGCGCCACGGTACTCTCGATATTGTGCCGGAGAATCCGGCTTGCGCTGTCGACGGCGGTAACCGTGGCGAAATAGAGCGTGCAGAGCATGCATCCGAGCATAAAGAGCATCGGGATCCCGTAGGTCAAAAGATAGCGCAGCTGAAAGTGACGGTCGATAAGATAGTGTCGCCGTTTATATTTTGCCGGACCTTCGGTCATGATCGCCCCTCCATTATGTTTTCAAAACAATTTGCTGGAAAGACTTTATCAAATAATCTTTTCCCGTGTTTTTTCTCCCTTGGAGGAGAGCGTTGCGGGAGGGGGTGAGTCGGAGACGCGTTTCGTGGCTCCGACCAGGGGAAACCACCGCAAGGTGGTTTCCCCACCAGAGAAGCAACATCCCGGCATCGCATCGGAAAGGATTCCAAGGCTCTCTAACAGCCTTATCGGGGAGGGCCCTACTACTTCGACTTATTCTGCGTCGTATCGAGCACCTGCGCCTGCTGGTCGGTTTTAGCGGGTACACCGCTCTTTGCGCCGATCACGGTGTCGACGGCGACCGTCGCCTGCACCGGAGTCGCCGGCTGATCTTTGGAGGAGTCCCGGACCGACGATACGACCGTCGACGCCGGCGCCGTACTCTTTGTCGTATCGGCATTCGCTTTCCGGAGCTGCTCCTGCTTCGCCTGGAGATCGTGCGCAAGCTTCATCTCTTCCTGTCTCATTTCGGCCAGTTTTTTCTCGGCGCTCTCCGCTGCGGCACGCTGTTCTTCGAGCTTGGAAACCTCTTTGGCGCTTGGCGCCTTGGTACAGGCTCCGATAAACGAGCAACCGGCCAGAAGCGCACCCGCAAGCAGGATTCGTCCGAAACCGTAAAACCGCACCATCACGACCTCCCCTTTTAAAATGCCGTTCTCCGGGAACGGGATTCAATTTAATATACTACTTCGTTTATAAAATAAGTCCCGAAACGGGTAAAACAAGAATAATTGTCTCGTCCTTCCGCCGCTTCCGGCAGGCGGATCATGATCCGGCCAGGGCAATGCCCAGTTCATCCAGCTGTTTGCCGGAAACCTGATCGGGCGAACCGTCCATGAGCGATATGCCGGCGCTCGTCTTTGGAAAGGGGATGGTATCCCTGATGCTTGGAAGCCCGAGCATCAGCATGACGAGACGATCGAGCCCGAAGGCGATGCCGCCATGGGGTGGAGCGCCGTAGGCCAGCGCTTTCAGCAGGAAGCCGAACTTTCCCTGCGCCTCCTCCTCGCTTATACCGATGAGCCTGAAAATAGCCTGCTGCACTTCACGCGTGTGGATCCTGATGGACCCGCCGCCGATTTCGAACCCGTTGAGCACCATATCGTAGGCGCGGGCGTGCGCACGGAAATACTCCGGCGTCGCGAGGAGCGGGATATCGCCCTCCAGGGGCGCGGTGAACGGATGGTGGACCGAAACGTAACGCGCCTCCTCCTCGCTGTATTCGAAGAGCGGGAAATCGGTCACCCAGAGGAAGCGGAACTGATCCTCCTGAACGAGGTTTTTAATTTTTGCGAGTTCGAGCCTGAGCTGGCCCAGGGCGGTGAAACAGATTTTTTCCGGGGCGGCGATCATGAACACCATGTCGCCCGGCACGGCGCCGGTATGCCGCCGCAGGCCCGAGAGTTCCTCTTCCGAGAAAAACTTCTTCGAGGGACCGTCGAATCCAGCATCGGTCAATCGCAGCCACACCAGACCCTTCGCGCCGAACGTTGCCACCTGCGCGGTCAGGCCGTCGATGGTCTTGCGGGAAAAATCGCCGCATCCGCTCCCCGCGATCGCGGCCACGGCGCCTTTGCCGTCGATGACCGATCGGAAAACCTGGAACCCGGTCGCGCGGAAGAGCTCCGTGACCGTGACGATGGGCAGGTCGAAGCGCAGGTCCGGCTTGTCGCTGCCGTACCGGTGAAACGCCTCCTCGTACCGCATGCGCTGAAAGGGCGTGGTCACGCTGCGGCCGAGGCAGGCCGCAAAGATCGCAACGATCATCCGCTCGAAGACCGAATAGATATCGCTTTCGTCGACAAACGAGAGTTCGGCGTCGATCTGGGTGAATTCGAGCTGCCGGTCGGCCCTCAGGTCCTCGTCGCGAAAGCAGCGCGCAATCTGGAAGTAGCGGTCGAAGCCGGATACCATGAGGATCTGCTTGAAGGTCTGCGGCGATTGCGGCAGGGCGTAAAATTTTCCTTTGTTAATCCGCGAGGGGACGAGGAAGTCCCGCGCGCCTTCGGGCGTGCTCTTCATGAGAATGGGGGTCTCGATCTCGACAAAGCCTTCGTTCCACAGGAATTTCCGCGCCTCGGCCGCCACGGTGTGACGGAAAAGAATTGCCTGCTGCTGGTGCGGCCTGCGCAGGTCAAGGTAGCGGTATTTAAGGCGCAACTCCTCGGACTCGGAAGAGTCGGGATCGTTGATATGCAGGGGCGGCGTTTCGGCGGCGTTGAAAACCTGCAAGCCCGAGGCCGCGACCTCGATCTCGCCGGTGGTCATCTTCGGATTCGCCATATTTCCGGGCCGTTTCCTGACAACCCCCCGCACGGCGATGACGAACTCATGCCGGAGCAGCGATGCCCCCTCGGCCAGTGCGGCATCATCGGCCGGATTGAATACCGCCTGGGTTATGCCGAAACGGTCGCGCACGTCGATGAAGATGATGCCGCCGTGATTACGCCAGTTGTGGACCCACCCGTTAAGCAGCACCGGCGTGCCGACCGCCGCTGCCGTCAATTCACCGCAGGTATGCGTCCTGCGCCAATCGGTCATGATGCTCATTGCAGATCCTCGATGATGCTTCGTGCCGCGACCTTGCCCGCTCCCATGGCCAGGATCACGGTCGCCGCGCCGGTCACGATATCGCCGCCGGCATAGACCCGCCTCTTGGAGGTCCGGCCGGTTTTCTCATCGGCAAGGATGCCGCCCCGCTTGCTCGTGGCGATATCCGGCGCCGTATTCGGAATCAGCGGATTCGGCGAATTGCCGACCGCCACCACGACCACGTCGCCGTCGATCGTGAACTCGCTCCCCGCAACCGGCACGGGACGGCGGCGTCCCGATGCATCGGGAGCACCGAGCTCCATGCGGATGCATGAAATTCCCGTGACGCGGCCGGTATCGTCGGCCAGTATCTCGGTCGGGGTGCACAGGAGCCGGAATTCGACTCCTTCCTCACGGGCGTGGTGAATTTCCGCCCTGCGAGCCGGCATTTCCGCCTCGCTGCGGCGATACACGACGGTCGAAGGCTCCGCCCCGAGCCGCAGCGCGGTGCGCGCCGCATCCATCGCCACATTCCCTCCCCCTACCGTAATGACCCGCTTGCCGCGCATGATCGGGGTCGTCGCATCGTCGGCGAAGGCCCGCATGAGGTTGCTGCGGGTCAGGTACTCGTTGGCGGAATAGACGCCGATGCCGTTCTCTCCCTTGACACCGAGAAAAGAGGGCAGGCCGGCCCCGGACCCCACGAACACCGCATCGTACCCCTCCTCCATGAGCTCGTCGATCGTGGCGGTCCGTCCGACGACGAAGTTCTTTTCGATCTTTACGCCGAGCCGTTCGAGATAGCCGACCTCGGCCCGGACGATGGCCTTGGGCAGCCGGAATTCGGGAATGCCGTACACCAGCACCCCGCCGGCTTCGTGGAGCGCCTCGAAAATCGTGACGTCAAACCCCTGCCCCGCGAGTTCGCCCGCACAGGTGAGCCCTGCCGGACCGCTTCCCGCAATCGCCACCCGTTTCCCGTTCCGGGGCTTTACCTGCGGCGTAACCACGAGGCCGTTGTCCCGCTCGTAATCGGCGACAAACCGTTCCAGGTTCCCGATCGCGACCGGTGATCCTTTTTTGCCGAGGACGCATTGCAGTTCACACTGCTCCTCCTGCGGGCAGACCCGGCCGCAGACGGCGGGGAGGGCATTCGTTTCCTTGATGGTCCTGGCGGCGGCGGCGAATTCACCTTTTGCGACGAGGCCGATGAACTGCGGGATCTGCACGTTGACCGGGCACCCCTCGATGCAGAGCGGCTTCCGGCACTGGAGGCAGCGCGCCGCTTCGTCCTTCGCCTCGCCGTCGCTGTAGCCGAAGGGCACCTCCCTGAAATTCGACCGCCGGAGGGCCGGGTCCTGTTCACGCATGGGAATTTTATGCATCGACCGCCTGGTTTCGCCGTTTTCCATCATTCTTTAACCGCCTTCTCAAGTTCGCACTCGTGTTTTTCGAGGGATTCCGTCTCAAAGCCCCGGTAACTCGTCAGCCGCTTCGCCATCTCATTCCAGTCGATCCCGGCGGCGTCGAACTCCGGTCCCTCCACGCAGGCAAAGCGGGTCCGGCCGTCCACCGTCACGCGGCAGCCGCCGCACATGCCGGTGCCGTCGACCATGATGGGATTCAGGGAGACATAGGTTTTTATGCCCGCCGCGAGGGTGAGCTGCGCGGTTACCTTCATCATCATGACCGGCCCGATGACAAAAGCAACGTTGAATTTTTCCCCCTTGTCGGCAAGCTCCTGAAAGACATTCGAGACAAACCCCTTGCGCCCCGACGTACCGTCGTCGGTCGTGACGTGCAGCTCGCTGGAGACCGATTCGAAATCGCTGCGCAGGATGAGCAGGCTCTGCGTTCTCGCCCCGATGATGGTGACGACGTCGTTCCCGGCGTCGCGCAGCCCGCGGGCGATCGGGTAGAGCGGCGCTATGCCGACCCCGCCGCCGATACAGAGGCAGCGGCCGAACGTTTCGATGTGCGTGGGTTGCCCGAGCGGCCCGACCAGATCGAGGATGTTGTCCCCCCCATTGAGCATAGAGAGGAGCACGGTGGTTCTGCCGACAACCTGGAAGATGATATCGATCCAGCCGGCGGTTGCATCGGCGTCGGCAATGGTCAGCGGAATCCGTTCGCTGTTCTGCACCGGCCGGAGGATGATGAACTGGCCGGGCCGCCGTTTTTTTGCGATGCGGGGCGCGTCGAGCCGGTAGCGGTACACCCTCTCCGCCAGCACTTCTTTCCTGAGAATCTTAGCCATTATGCCCCTTTTTGCTGAGGACCGCCGTAACCAATAAAAATACCCACCCCGCATCCGGAATGGGTATGATAACACGTAATGCGGACCGAAAACGACGGCGGGCTCCCCGACTACTTCAGCCCGGCCTCCTTTTTAATCGCCTTGACCATGTCGAGCTTCTCCCAGGTAAAATTGGGCAGCTCGCGGCCGAAATGGCCGTTACGCGCCGTTTCCCGGTAGATCGGCCGCTTGAGCCTGAGCTTGCCGATGATCGCCGCGGGGCGGAGATCGAACACCTTATCGATGATGCCGCAGATCTTATCCTCGGAGAGTTTGCTCGTACCGCAGGTGTCGACATGGATCGACAGCGGCTTCGCCACGCCGATGGCGTAGGAGAGCTGCACCGTGCAATGCGTTGCGAGGCCGGCGGCCACGATGTTCTTCGCCACCCAGCGCGCCGCATAGGTTGCGCTGCGGTCGACCTTGGAGGGATCCTTGCCCGAGAAGGCACCGCCGCCGTGCGGGGCGTAGCCGCCGTAGGTGTCGACAACGATCTTGCGACCGGTGACCCCGGAGTCGCCGTGCGGGCCGCCGACCACGAAACGGCCGGTCGGGTTGACGTGATAGGTCGTTTTCGCATCAAGCAACTTTGCCGGAATGACCTTCCTTATGATCTTGTCGATCATGTCCTTCCTTATCTTCGCATAGGCGACGTCCGGCGCATGCTGGGTGGAGAGCACCACCGTGTCGATCCGGACCGCCTTCAGGTCGTCGTACTCGACCGTCACCTGGGTCTTGCCGTCCGGCCGGAGGTAGGGAATCGCTCCCGATTCGCGAGCTTCGGTCAGGGCTTCGACGAGCTTGTGCGCATAATAGATGGGAAGCGGCATGTAGGTCTCGGTTTCGTTGCAGGCATACCCGAACATGATCCCCTGGTCGCCGGCACCCTGTTCCTTATGGAGCCCTTCGCCCTCGGTGACACCCTGCGAAATATCGGGAGACTGCTGGTGGACCGAGACGAGAATGCCGCAGGAGTCGGCGTCGAACCCGAGCGCCGGGTCGTTATACCCTATTTCGGCGATGGTTTTCCGCGCGACACCCTGCACGTCGACGATGGCCTTCGAGGTGACTTCACCGGCCACCACGACCAGACCGGTCGTGACCAGCGTTTCGCAGGCAACGCGCGAATGGGGATCCTGCGCGAGCATGGCATCGAGAATGGCGTCGGATATCTGGTCGCAGACCTTGTCCGGATGTCCCTGGGTCACACTTTCTGAAGTGAAGAAATGGCGCATGGCTCCTCCTTGATGAGATTCGATGTTCGTTATTTAATATAGTAAGGAAGCGTGAAAAATAGTTTGTCGGGGGGGCGGTGAACAAGGAAGGCGGCGTGTACTATCCCAGCGTTCGGCTAACCTTAGCTTCCTAGGTGGGGCTTCGCGGTTACTCGTAATGCGTCCACATGCGGATGATTTTGACGATACGTTCTTGCTCATACACCTGGTAGACGAGGCGATGCCGGATACTTATTCTGCGTGAATAGGCTCCGGAAAGATCGCCAATAAGCTTCTCATAGGGTGGAGGATTTTTGAATGGGTTCTGTCGCAGAAGTTTGAGAAGTCCCTCGGCTTTCGGGCGCAGCGAAGCGGAAGAAAGCTTCTTTGCATCCTTCGCGGCATCCTTCGTGAAAACAAGGGACCACTCCTCTTTTACCATTTGAGTTCGTCGGAGCACTTTGCAATCGGCGTTGTAAGACCCTTGCGTATCGATTCCCGCATACCGGGTATCGAAAGCAGGTACAGCGTCTCCTCGATCGACGACCAATCCTCATCCGAAACCAATACGGCCCCGCCCCTCTTCCCGGCTATATGAATGGGTTCGTGCGAAGCGCGAGCCTGATCGACCAGATTGAAAAGCTGTTTCCTTGCCTGCGTCACGGTTATTGAAGTCATGAGCCACCTCCGCTTAAAATGTACGTTATCGGGTACGTTTTATGCAAATAGCCGGCGGTTCGGCCTGCCGGAATATAACCGTGCGGGATGTAGTATTTTGGATTACACGGCGGCAGGCACTCTTCGTTCCTCCTCCGGGGAGCGATTATCATGTTCTATTTCGAGGTAATGGAATCCTTTCAAAAGAATCACCTCCGCTACCTTGTTGTCGGCGGGCTGGCGGTGAATCTCCACGGCGTTCCACGTACCACCATGGATCTGGATATTATCATTTCGTTTGACAAAGAGAATATCCATTCACTGCTCAAGGCAATGGGCGAACTCAACTATGTTCCCCGGGTGCCGGTAGATGCGGCAAGCCTTGAAGACCCGGCGACACGCCGGTTTTTGATTGATGAAAAAAACATGAAGGCATTCAGCTTCTGCCATCGGGTCGAAACGTTCAAGGTCATCGACATCGTCATTGCACATCCGCTCATTTTCAATGAGGCGGAATCGAAGAGAAACATCGTGATCGCGAAGGGAATAGAAATTCCCTTCGTCTCCATCGACGACCTTATCACGATGAAAACCGCGAGCGGAAGGGAAACCGACCGGAGCGATATTGCAATGCTTCTGGAGGCGAAAGGGATCTATGGAGCGGGAAAAGCATAAGGGCTTCCGGTATCGGGTCGAACGGGAAAAGATCGCGGAATATAAGCGATTGCCTGCCGAAAAGAAGCTTGAATGGCTGGAAGAGATTTTCCTTTTTTCAGAAGCCGCACTGTCACCGCAGGCGAAGCGGGTGCGGGAGCATTTCAGGAACGAGGGAAAGGAATCTCGGTAACCGACATTCGGGGGGACAGTGCTTTTTAGTGGTGGTTACCTTCAACTTCAGGGGAACCGTCGTGAACACGCAGCCGAAGCCGAAGATATACCCTTTGGAGAGTTTGTCGAGCCATCTCTCGATACCTGGAAACGGCTCTTCGCGGCAATCAAGGCATTCAATGCCCTTGAACCGTGAATTTTCCTCGAAAGCGGTGACATCTACGGCGTCGTCGACCCGGTATCGGGCCAAACCGCTACTGCAACGTGATGGGAAGCGGCGGCATGGAATTCGGGTTGCAGGTGTATCCCGGCGATGCAGGGTTACGCGACTTTGAGAACCTGGCAAGCGGCAAGATTGCCCGGAAGGATCTTCTTTTTTCCCTTCGATGCACGGGATTTACCCTTGGAGGCAAGGAATTTCTCGATTGGAAGGATCGGGCGATATTCAAGAGGTTGCTGGTGTCGTTTCCCGGCGCGATCCACGAAACGGAGCCGCCCTATTTCGCGCGTATGTTCGTATGTCTTGAATCGCAAAGAGGGATGAGCCTCGATCCGGCGGGAATGATCGAACGCGATGCCGCCCCCCTCCGGGAATCCTTCACAAAACTCGTTGCGCTCCTCCGGCAGCAGGAAAGGAAGCCGGCGGAAATCCATTTTGCCCGGCCGGAGATGCTGCATGCCGCCGGGCCATTTCTGCGGAAAATAGGCATTACCCCGCTCCTGAAAGAGCACCCCGGGTTAATACTCGATTTCGAAGCCAAAATGGGGGATTATTTCAAAAGGGTAAGCGATTACGAAACCGGGCAGCGGGCGATCAGCAAGACGATGGCACATGGGGGAACCGCTCGATCGGTTCCCCCACCAACGGTGTATCGGTCAATACTGGTAACCGGCAAAAGCCAGCGGCGCGGATTGCTCCTCAAGAGAGCGGACCGTGACGCCGCCGTCGGGCGAAAAGAGCTTCAGCGTCGACCCGTCGATCGATGCGACCATGGTCGAGCGTCCGGAGCAGTCGTCCGTGAAGTAAGAGCCCGTGGACGGATCGTATCGGAGGGACAATTCTCTCACCGCAACCTGACCGTCGAGCCGGTCGACGGTCAGGGCGTTGGCACCCATGGTCACCTTATAGGTTTTACCGTTCGACATCACGGTCTTTTCCGTTTTCTGCGGGTTGGTAAAGGCCATGGGGTTTTTCCCGCCATAGAATTCCGCCACGTTGAAGATTGCCACATCGACGAACAGCGATAACTCGTACACCGGTATAATTCCCAGCACCCACATGATGGCCGAATTTACATAGTTGTCGGAAGTCGCCGTTTTGTTCCAGCTGAGGATTTTGTTGGTAAGGGCAAAGGAACCGAGACACCCGTTAAGGGCAATGGCGGATACCAGGACTGCGGCAATAAGGGCACGCTTCATACAACCTCCTTGTTTGGGACGAGTGAGAGTGGAACACCGCACCAGGATATAAAAACCCGGCGAGCTATTAAATTATATCGAAGGCATGCCGCCGGGCGAATATCGCCATCCGCGACAGGGCGAGCCCCTGAAGAGCTCGATTTCTTTGCGGATTATCGGAGTAGTTTTGCAGAAACCGAGTGCGCTACCTCTCTCCGGGGCGAAAACCCATAAGATGTCTGCGAAAAAAAATATAAAATCCTCTCCCCCGCACTCGGGAACGGGGGAATTTTAGCTCTTCCGTTGTTCTTTTTCTCTTTTGGAAGCATTGCGGCGAGGGAGAGCCCCCATCATGGGGTTCCCCCCCCGCTCGTACGACACTTCTCACTTGTCACCATTTACGCCGCTTTCCGGTATTCAACCGCCAACTCCTCTTCGACAAACTTCTTGAATCTCGTCGACGCATTGGGTTTCCTGGGATTCAGCGTGGTCGCGGTGATCAGGCCCCGGCTCAGGCCCTGCGCAAGCTCTGCATACGACGTCGCCATTGCCTCGGACATTCCCATGCCCTGCAAATTCCTGATCGCTTCACTCTCCGTGATCCGGACGTATTTCAGGCTCGGCAGTTCGAGCTTTTCCGCAATCACCCCGATAACCTCGTTGAAGGTCAGCCGATCGCCGAAGAGTTCCTCCACCGAATGCCCGAAAAAGTTCTGCCGTTGCAGGAGTTCCGCGGCACGCAAGCCGACCTCCCTCGCCCCTACCATCAGGATCGGCGCCTCTGGGTCGGCATTATACGAATAGGAGCTCTTACTCCTGATCTGCTCCAGGTAGGCGAGCGTATTCTCATAGAAAAAGCCCGCACGCAGAAAGACGATATCGACATCCGTCAGCGCGCCGAGTTTCTTCTCCACATCGTAAAGCCCGCTTATCGGCCCGGTGCCGGACTCCCGCTCCGCCCCGAGACTGGACAGAAATACGAGTTTCTTTAAACCCGACTGCTTAATCGCCGCGATGGCGGCGTCCCCTATGCGATTGTAGTGATCGCGCGGATTGAATGTCTTTAAATTCGGTGGAATTATCAGATAGGCGGCTTCCGCATTTTTAAAAGCCCCGGCCAGAAACTCCACGTTCGATTCATCGCCGATCGCAGGCTCGGCACCGCGCTGCGTCAAATGGCGCACATGCTCCGCCTCCCGGGCGACGACCCGGATCGGCTTCCCCCGGTCGAGGAGCTCTTCGGCCGCCCATTTTCCGGTTTTTCCACTCGCTCCCGTTATTACTATCATACTCTACCTCCTCAGGTAACTCACACCCTTGCACCCCGCCCCGCTCACTCACTGAGGGGCAAGGATACGCTCCCGGAAGCTTCCGCTTCCGCTCTCCCCCTCCCCGTAAGATTACCCTTGCTGACGGTAGAATATTTTAGGCCGGAGCGGCGGCATTCGGCCCCGTAAAAAAACGTGTTCTAAAGTGTGTTCTAACTTGACCTTGCCTCGATGCGGGTTGTATTTCACCTACAGCGTGGTAACGTTGAACCCCTGCAAGGATCGGCGAAAATCACGAGTACCCCACTTCTGCACAGGGAGGTAGTGATGAACAGGACGATGGCGATGGCGGCACTGCTTCTGACCGGCTTTATCGCGGGCGCGTGGGGGCAGCAGGTGTGGACGGCGAGGAGCTCGGGGACGGACGGTATTCACGCTCGCTCGCTTCCAGTCGGCGGGGAGCTACCGCCTGGCGCTCGGCTCGTCGAAACGTGCCGCCGGAGCGTATGTCCTGCATTTCCGCTCGGCGGAAATGGAGCGGCGAATGCGGGTGATTATTAACAGGTAGGAATTGAAGAGTGAAAAGGGAAGGCAAAGGGCTCAGGAGGATGCCTTCCCCCGTCAAAAAACATGGTGGGTAATCGCTTATTCCACGCCGATCGTGATGGCGTCGCTGCCCTTCCGGGTCGTTTCCTTATTCGCAAGCGCGGTGCTCGCATATTCCACCACCAGCGCGATGTGGTGATTTTCGCCGCTCAGCATGAGGTTGATGGTCGTTTTCGGCAGTTGCCAGCCGCTCAGGTAATACAAATGACCGACGCTGACGGCATTCCCGAAATTTTTCGGCGCATCCCGGTACAGGTCGCTCTTCCACTGTTCATCCAAATCCACGCCGGGCCTGCCGACCTTTTCGGTCAACTGCGACTTCAACGTCGCATAATCGATTATATACTCATTTTTGTCGGCATGCTGTTCCCGAACGATGTACTTCGCCCTCACGAGCGTGCTGTCGACGAATTCATACCGGACGGTACAATCCAATCCTGCAAAGGTCGTCCGGTAGGCGATGGCATCGCCCGAGTCTTCCTCGGGCGCATCGGTTTCCGACGCCTTGACCTGTTCCTTCGTGTACCCCCAGGTAACTTTTCTGAGATCATACCCTATCCTGCGTACTGCATCGTATTTCCAAAGGTTCTTCTTCGATCGCGCCGCAAGAGCGCTTTCGTAAAAGGAGATGTCGATGGTTTTCGTTTTGAGCCCGGCACTGTAAATGGACGATATCTCGATGGTGGTGGAATCAAGGAACCATTTTGCGAAACCGTTTCGCAGGCCGTATTTTGCGATAAAACCGGTGGAATCGGCAACGCCGTATTTCTGGGCAAGCTGGATTTGCAGGGATGAATAGATCGACTCGAACGTTGCCGAATCGTAATCGGCCAGCGAGTCCTTCAAACTCAAAATGACCCTTTTCAACCCGTTCGACAGCGAATCCATCACAAACGTCGCCGCGAAATGTTCTCCCAGGTACCGGTAGTTGTTAATGACATAATCGGAATAATCGCCGGTGCCCCAATGCCGGGTTGTTCCCTGGTTGACGAGCTTCTCTCCGTATTTTTCTTCGAGGGTATCGATCGGCGAGTTCCAGGATACCCCGTCCCAGTCGGGCATGCCCGGCCGGGCAAAAGCGCCTGCGGAAATACCCGCGGAAATAAGGCAGATAAGTCTGAAAGTTTTCATACATCCCCTCCCCCAAAGGTTTAATCTCCCCCCGGAGCTTCGGCGGTTCATCGACTGTCGCCAGCCGATCAGTAAAATAAATTGTTGCTGCTCTGGTGGTTTTTAAAAAAGTCGAATTCTTCTTTTGGGATGGCCGAGCCGGGTCACCTGCGAAAAACAGCCGGCCATAGCGATAGTTCATGTTGTTTGCGTTTCTATGAAGGGGGGTTCCCCACCAGAATCCACCATCCCTGCAGCATTTATTTTTATACTATGATCACAACCCCAATCTCCCCACCCATCAAAGGCACATAGAACCATCATGCAAAATCTCCCTATCATGTCGGTCTCCGGCATCCGCGGCATCGTCGGCGACACGCTCACCGAACTCCTCGTCGCGCGCATCGCCTGGCTGCAGACGAAAGCCGCCGGAGAGGGCCGCGGAGGCGTGAAAATCGTGGTCGGCCGGGACACGCGGCGATCGGGCGCGCTGCTCGCCGCAGCCGCATTCAGAGGAATCAGGGCGGCCGGGGGCGTGCCGGTCGATATCGGCATCGCGCCGACGCCGACCGTCTGCTTTGCCGTTGCGAAACTCGGGGCCGTCGCGGGTATCATCATCACCGCAAGCCACAATCCGGGAGAGTATAACGGCTACAAGATGGTGCATTCGTCCGGCAGGCTTTACCGGGCGGAGGAAGCCGAGAAGATCTATGCCGCATTCAGGAGGGGTGACTATCCCGACGATGGCACGTTCGCCGCTGTTGCCGACCTGCCGGAGGAAGCCCTCGATGCCGGAACCCTCCACATCGATCGCATCTGCGCGAGCGTGGATGTCGAATTTATACGCTCCTCGGCCATCACGATCGCGGTGGATTCGATAAACGGCGCGGGAGGGGCGGTCTTTCCGCGCCTTCTCGACCGGCTGGGCGTCGAGTGGGTGGGGGTGCACAACGGGCTGGATGGGAACTTCGTTCACAATCCGGAGCCGCGTCCCGAGCACCTCGGCGACCTTGCCGCGCTCCTGCGGGCCGACGGCGACCTGTGGGGAGGGTTCGCGCTCGACCCGGATGCCGACCGGCTGGCAACCATGGCCGACGGCGGCGCCCCCATCTCGGAAGAGATGACGCTCGTCTTCTGCCTTCGCAACCTCCTGGGCCGGTTGAAGAGCGACGTTGCAGTCAACCTTTCAACCTCGATGCTCATCGACGACGTGGCGGCGATGTTCGGCGTCAACGTGGTCCGCACGAAGATCGGCGAGGCCAACGTGGTCGAGGGGATGGAGCGCACCGGGTGCCTGGTCGGCGGCGAAGGAAACGGCGGGCTCATCTACCCGGCCGTCACCCGTTGCCGGGACGGCCTGACGGCGCTCGCCGTGATCATCGAGCTCATGGCGAAAACCGGGTTGCGGCTCTCGCGGCTCGCGGCCGAGTGGCCGACCTACGCGATCGTGAAAAGTAAAATTCCGCTCCGGGGTCTCGATCCGGTCGCCGCGATCGGTCGCCTGGCCGAAGCGTTCAGCGGCGAAACCATCGATCGCCAGGACGGACTGAAGATCATCCGGCCGCAGGGCTGGGTGCAGGTGCGGGCGTCGAACACCGAGCCGATCATGCGCTGCTTTGCCGAAGCGAAAACACAGGCGGAAGCCGAGGCGCTGGAGGCGACGGTGATGGCGGCCATGGCTGCGGCGAAGGTCGGGCCGTGAACCATCCGCAAGCCGTGAGGGCGGCCCTCGTGATGCTGACGGCCGTTTCCACGCTGTTCGCTTTCGACGACGCCGTATCGGGTATTGCCAAGATCAAGCTTTCCGGGCAACTGACGCAGGAACAGATTACCTCATGTAAGTCGGACGCGCGGGCGCGCTTCAGGGCGCACCTCATCGCCTGGCTCGACCAGGAGCGGAACGTGAAGGTCGATACGACCGATGCGCTGACCTGCCTGCTCTTCGGAAATTTCGTCGATTCATGCATCGGCCGGACGCAGGGGATGCCGGAGCTCAAGGGGAGTTACTGGACCTATGCCTACAGCATGCCCCCGGATTCCGTCGCCGCCGTGATCGCCTCGTACGACGACCGGATCGAGCTCCTGGCGACGCATTCATGGGTACGGTTAACCAATGCGATCACGGTGCATAACGATGAGGAGATCTACTATCAGAGCGTATCGGTGATCGCCCATGCTGCCGCCTATATCGGTCCGTCCCTGCGGGTGCCCGGCGACAGCGCGGCGCTCCTCATCGATACCGCCCGGTCCGTGCTCAGGGGATTTCTCGACCGGCTGGCCGTCACCTCGTCCGACCAGTTGATTGCAGGCAAGCCCGGCATGCCCGCGACCGATCCGCCGACCATCACGGTGACCATCGGGGGGCGCCCGTTTTCCGGGCTCGGCATGACCGGTTTTATCCCCGGCGGACACGACGTATGGAACGGGGTGACCGACCATGACGGCCGGATCACCTTTGAAAATTTCATCGTTCCCTTTGCCGCAAACGGCACGATGCTCTATGTTGCGCCCAACCTGGGAAGGGTGCTCGACAACCAGTGGCACGTCGGCGTCAAGGATTTCGGCATCGAGAGTTCGAACGACCTGAACCAGAGTTTTTTCCTGAAAATAACACGGCCCGTTTTTTCACTCACATTTGACGCATCGGACCCCGATCCCGCCGATTCGCTGCCGCGGGAGTTCCTGTCTGGCGCTCTTGTAAAGAAATTCCTGGTCGACTCATGCTGGCTGGACTCTGCCGCCGACAGCGGCGGGGCCGATCTGGCGATCGGGGTCAAATGCCGGATTTCGAGCGCGAATTCGGACGAGCTCGATGCGGGCGAGGCGCGACTCGAAGGCGTGGTGACGGTACAGGCCCCCCGGCTCTCCCCGCCGCGCTTCGAAACGGATTCCATTTACTTCGAAAAAAAATACGACCGGGTTCCCTACGAAACCTCGAACCGGCGGCGATCCGACGCCCTCTCCCGGATGTCGGTGCCGCTCGGCGGATTCATCTGGGAGGCTAATGTAAAAATCCGCCGGGCGCTGCGGGCGGCCATCGGCCGGTTATAGGCCCTCCCGGAGCACCGAGAGAGGGACCGGTAATGTATTTTATGATAACCGCCGCGAGGGAAGAGTACTTTACCGGAGGGGGGCTGCGGTGTACTACAATGGAATTTCACAAACAAGAACATTCAAGATAGTCGACCGGAACGGTTTTTCAGAGGACGATCTGGCGTGGATCCGGTCGCTCGTGCATGTCTCGCTCGTGACGGTGCAGGCAAAGACCATCAGGGTCATGACGCAGACCGAGGACGCGATAACGGAAATCATCACCGCCATCAACAGCCGGTATTGCAAGAGCGCTCATCCCAAGCTGAGCCCGCTGTTTTAAACCCGGCACGGTTACGGTTCGCCCGCGTTCTGCACCTGAGGCGGGAATGCCGCCGGCTCCTCGCAAAACTCCCTGATCTCCTTCAAAATTTTTCCCACATGCGATTCGTTCGCCCCGATCAGGTCGCGCAAGTGGTCAAGGGCGCCCGGTTCCAGCGGCAGCGTCAGTGAAAAATCCAGGTAGAGCTCCCCCAGACTCAGTTCCATTTTAACGGCGTCAAGCAACGCCCGTTCCCGCGCCGGAGGCCGGCAGCGATACTCGGCAATCGTCTCATCGATCCGCGCGATTTTTTCGCGGGTGATCGCCAGATCCGGATCGAGCGAACGGATGCGTGACAACCGCTCTTCGATGAATTGCTCCTTTGCACACTGCATGATCAGCGCGAAGCATTCGTTTTCGCCGCACAGACCCGCCCAGAAGGTGCTGCTCTCCGGAAAAAAATACCAGAGCAGCCGATAAAACTCGCTGGTTTTTATCTCCAGAAGGGCAATTTCGCCGAGAAGGTCGTTCATCTGCCGATCCATGGGTCCCCCCTGACCGGTAAAAATGCAAATCCGATGCCAAGGGGAGCGCACCGGTCGGCTTATTTTTCGATCGATATGAACGTCGCCAGGGCCAGGAGCACGACCGCGAGGAGCACCTTCATGAGCGCCAGGTGATGCTGCGTGAATTTCGAGAGGCGCGTCCACTTGAGGCCGTACGCCGCGGCGATCATGACGATGAGCAGCGGGAGGACAAAGAGGAAGTTGTAGAAGACCAGGAGCAGCCAGCCGAGCAGCCGGAACCCGACGACTCCGGTCATGACCACGATGGTCGGCAGGTAGATCTTCGCGGTGCAGACCCCTTCGAGCAACGTGACGATGAAGCCGGAAATTATCGCGCCGACGACGATCTTGTTACTCGACAGGTTGTCCTTTATCACCGCATGGATCAACATTTTGATGGGCTTGGGCAACTGGACCTTCATGGCCGCGGTGTCGTGCGTCCGGTAAAAAACGACGGCGTCCCGGATGCTCAGAAGCGCCACGATGGTCGAAAAACTCGCCGCGAAAATCCTGATGCCGAGCGATATCCACCCGTAGCTCTTCATGTAGGTTATTATCCGGAAAGCGCCGAGGCCCAGCAGGAAGTAGGTGCAGAAAACCGTTGCCGAGAAAGCGAGTCCGATCTTTATGACGTCGCGCCGCCGGCGCTTCTGCGTGCCGAGAAAGGAGATCAGGAAGATCATCGTCGCGATGGCGCAGGGGTTCACCCCGTCCAGAAATCCCGCCCCGAAAAGAGCGAAGAATTTGAACATCCCCACCCGTTCCTTCATCGCGGAGGCAAGGTTGACCAGTGCCGCCCCCGGGGCGGTGACCGTTTGCCTGGGGGCTTTCGACGATTCGAAGTGGAGCGCAATGAGCCGGCCGCCCGATTTCATGATGTCGGCGTAGCCGGTGAGAAAGGTATCGGGAAGGAAGAGCTCCTGCGGCGAGGTCTTTTTGACGCCGTACCGCTTCTCCATGGTCATCGCGAGCGCAAGGCCGGAGTCGGTTTCAAGATCGTGGATTTTCAGTTCCAGCCTATCCCCGTACTGCAGGGCAAGCGGCCGGAGAAGGCGCTGCTCGATCTCGTGGCACTCTTCGCAGGTGGAGGAGCCGAAGAAGTGGATGACGAGCCTCCCCGAAGGATCGACACCGGCAAAAAGTGTTGTGGAGGAGACGAAAATGGTCAAGAAAACGACACGCAGAAGGTTCATCAACGTCCCTCAGAGGCGATTGATCGAAAAGCGATACTATGAACTCTAAAATACAACACCTTGGGGATTTGAACCATGCCGGACGATTCCGGCAGCCTATCATCGCAGCTTTTTAAAAATATCGAGCGGTACGACTTTCCGTTCTTTAAGCCGCGCGGCGGCGGATTGCCCGGCCTTCGACAGTATCCGCTTCTCCTCTTTCGATAGCGATGCCATCCCCTGCCGCGCGATCTTATCGAGGATCGGGTCCACGGCCTCGGCAAAAAAACGCGTCCGCCTGGCGGACTGCTCGGCGCGACGGCGCATCCTCCGCTCCCCTGCCCGCTCGCGGATGCCCCCGAACCATGCCGACAGTGCGGGAGAGGCTTTCAAATACCCGAATGCCACCGCGATGCCGCCGAGATGGATAAGGTGCGCGGCATAGCTTCCCGGCGAAAAGGCGAACAGGATGGAGATCGCCGCATAGCCCGCCACAAGCATCCATGCCTTTACCGGCAGGATGAAAAACAGCAGGATCTCGCGGCGCGGATTATAAACGGCGAATGCGGTGAGGAGGCCGAGGATGGCTCCCGAGGCGCCGATGACCGGCGTATAGGCGAGCGTCGCATTCAGCAGGTACAACACGCCGAAGAGTCCGGCCCCTATGCCGAAAATGAAATAATTGACGATGAATTTCCTCGTGCCCCACCGCTCCTCGAGCTCGCCGCCGAACATCCAGAGCGCCAGGGCGTTGAAGGCCAGATGCGAGAAATCGCCGGTCGAGTGGAGGAACATGTACGTAACGAGCCGCCAGACCTGCCCCCGGCAGAAAACCTCGACGGGCGTGAGGGCGCAAAGCGACAGCAGCCGGATCCCCACGACCGGCACCAGCTGCAGAACGTAGATGCCGCCGATGGCGATGAGCAGGGTCTTTACGCCGCGAGTGAACGGGAAGGGGAGCTGCATGGTGGGTGGGTCAGCCGACCGGGTACTTCGCGCGGAATCGCGCCCGGACGCACTCGGGGACAAACGGGGCAACGTCGCCGCCGAGCTTGGCGATCTCCTTCACCATGGTGGAGTTCAGGTAGACGTACTTGGCGCTGGGCATGAGAAAAACCGTCTCCGCACCGCTGAGCATATTCCGGTTGGTGAAAGCCATCTGAAACTCGTACTCGAAGTCCGAGATTGCCCGCAGCCCACGGATGAGCACGGTTGCCTTCTGCTCCCGGAGGCAATTGACGATGAGGCCGCGGTAGCTGATCACCTCGATATTCGGGTGGCCGATCAGGGCCTCCTTCACCATTTCGACGCGCTCCTTCGCGGAAAAAAGATGGTGCTTTGCGGGGTTCTCGGCCACCACCGCGATGACCCTTGAGAAGATCTTCGTCGCACGCACCGCGATATCGATATGCCCGAAGGTGATGGGATCGAAGGTGCCCGGATACAGTGCAACCGGCATGACGGCAAACTCCTTTCTGAAACTCAGGTCAGGTACCGGGGCGATAACACTCCACCACGGTATCGCCGAACGTTTTCACCGCATCAGGAGCCGGGCCGCTTCCATTATCCGCGCCAACACCGCGCTTTCGCCGGCGCTGGAAAAGAAGCACGCCCCGGGGCGTAAGCAGACGGATAAGGCCGGGAACCAGGTCGGGCATGGCAGCATCATCGTAGGGCGGATCGAAAAAAATGATATCGTAGCGAACGGAAGCCGATCGGACGAACCCGGCCGCCTCCCGGACGATGAAGCGGCAGCGGTCGAGGACGCCGAATTCGGCCGCATTTTCACGGATAAGTGCGCAGCGGGCGCGGTCCAGCTCGATGAAATCGACGGAGGCGGCTCCCCTGCTGATCATCTCGAACCCGAAGGCGCCGCTGCCGGCGCACAGGTCGCAAGCCGCGCTTCCGGGAAGGTCGGGCGAAAGCATGTCGGCAATCGCCTGACGGGTCCGTCCGAGCGTCGGCCTGAAATCGAGCTCCCTCTCCCGCGCCCGGATGACTCTTCCCCGCAGGCTCCCCGAAACGATCCGCAGATTCATGACGGCCCGCTATTGACGAGTGACAAAATCGACATCGGCGTCGATCGAAGCCCTTCCACCCCCCGCGGCCAGGAGATGAAGATTCCGGAATGCGCAGGGGAGGCGCGCCTCGTGTGCGGCGCGAATAAAGGCGATGAGATCCGGCAACGACCCGGTACCGGACAGGGAGTAGCGGAGTCTCCGGTAGTCGCCGGAGTTTTCGGTCGCAACCCGGGAGAGCCGTTTGCGAACGGTGATACCGTTCGCCTTCAGGAGATCGGAAAACCCGGCAACCTCGAGAGAGACCTTCTCCCTTTCGACGGAATCGGACGGGAGCGGCTCGCTGTAGACGACACGGCTCTCGATCCGGAAGCGATACCCCCCGCCGCCGGCGGACGCTATGAAGGAGCGCGGCGGCGGCGCAAGTTGAATGGTGCCCTGCGGCAAACCGCTGAAAAGCTTTGCTGCGCTCTCCCTGTCCGGCGCAATGCCGGACAGGGAGAACCCGGAAAAGCTGTCGATCGAAATGGCGGTGAACGATATGTTATCGGGGATGACCGACGCCAGTCGGGAAAGGACCTTGTCGGCAAAGGCAATGTCCCAGGCGGCCCTTTCGCCCGGCGGAACCTCGGCCTTTTTCAGTCGGGGTTCCGGATGCACCGCCGCAGAAGCCACCGCCGCCCCGACCGTATCCCTCTTTATCGAATCCGGCTTTGCCGCGGCTCGGGTGAGCGATGTGACCGTATCCCTTTTCATCGAATCAGGCATTGTCGCCGCACCGGAGAGCGCCTTGACCGTATCGCGGTGCGCGGTATCGGGCTGCGTGACGGCGGCGATTCTCCCGGGCGCGGCCGGCTGCGTGTCGAGGGCACCGACGTCGGACTTTCGCCATGAGATGGCGGGAAGCCGGTAAGGAGTAGCGAGCCAGAGGTGCATGATTTCGACGCCGGCGACGATGATCCCGACGCCGATCGCAAGAACGATGAGCGCCGTGACCAATCCGCTTCGGCGTTGCCCTGCCCTGCCGGAGCCGCTTCTGGTCTGCTTGAGCAGGTTGATGGAAATCATGCCGATCTCTCCGGAGGTTTCTTCCCCGAAGCCGGGGAGTCGGCTTCGCCGGCAATGCTTGCCCGCTGAAGCGCCAGACCGACCGCGACGGCCAGCTGGGTCGAGTACTCCTTGAGCTGCTGCTCGTCGATCACCACCTGGCACTTTATTTCACGAAAAGGATTGAGCAGCTCGACGCCCTTCACCGTTTCGAAGAATGCCTCCCGCCGCAGGACCTGCTGGAACCAGGAGCCGGTCGCATACATCGCCTCCGGCCTGCGCCCGCTGCAGAACCGATCGATCTCCCCGGCGACCGCGGCGGAAAAAGCGGTTTCATCGTTTGCATAGTTCCCGGTATCGCAGCAGCGGAAATCGAGAAATTCGCCGCTCCGGGAGAGGACGAGCTTGGTCATCTCCTCTTCGCAGTGAATGAGGAGGCAGGGCGCGGCCGAGCGTTCGCGGTAGTTGGCCTCGAAAACATTGATGAGGCCGAAAATGTCGAGGCCGATGGCCAGCGGCTTGAATTTCGCGCTGCGAATCATCTCCGCCGTCTGTTCCACGAGGGCTCGCCGGTACGCGACCAGGAGGAAGGTCCTCGTTTTCCCGGTAGCGACGCCGGTCATCTCCTGCGCATCGAAAACGAAGTCCGCCGGTTCGCCGACGACCTGCTGCTCCAGCTCCCATTTGAGCGCATCCTCAACCGAAGGCTCGTCCGCATCGACGCTTACCAGTTTGATAATCGCATATTGGGCCGGAATCGCGCCCGCAATGAAGGGGCAGAAGAAACTGAGGCGGGGTTTCCCGTTTTTCAACTCCCGACGCCACGTCTTCCACTCCCCGGCGCGCTTTCCCGTAGGAAACGGCTGGATGGAAATGAGCGTTATTGCCCGGTCTTTAAGCGAATACTGAACCGTGCTGAAATAATCGCTCTGAAAATCGATGCCGCAGAAGCAGTCGGTGTTTTGTTTCATAGGTAGTGTCGCCGCGGGCGGGCTCCGGAAGATCGAGGGCCGCGCCGTTCGATCATATAAAATATCATTTTCTGAATTAAAGTGTATATCTCTTTTGTGTGCCGTCGCCGGGGCGAAGCGGTATCCTGCGACGCTTCCGGAAGAAAACTATCCCGCCGCATGCCGGAGTGTTGAAAAAAACGCCTCGACAATCTGCGGGTCGAATTGGAGTCCCGACTGGGCTTCGAGCACTTTGATGGCCGCACTGCGCGGCAGGGATTTTCGGTAGGGACGATCGGAGGTCATTGCCTCGAAAGCATCGGCAACGCTCAAAATCCGCGCGCCGAGAGGAATTGCCGTTCCCGCGAGCCCGGACGGATAGCCGTTGCCGTTGAAAAATTCGTGATGGTGCAGTACCAGGGGAACCAGCGGCTTCAGAAAGGGCACATCGGCTATGATCGTTGCGCCGAGCGCGGGATGCTTCTTGATCTCGCTGAACTCTTCCGGGGTCAATTTGCCGGGTTTATTGAGGATGGATTCGCTGACGCCGATCTTGCCGATATCGTGCAGGAGACCGGCGAATTTAACCTGCTCGACCTCATGCACCGGCATCCTCAGGTGCTTCGCGATCTGAACCGTGAAGTGCATGACGTTTTCCGAGTGGCCATGCGTATATTCATCCTTCGCTTCGACCGCCAGGGCAAAGGCCCGGATGGTTTTCAGGTAGTTATCGCGAATGTTGTGGTAGAGCCGGACATTTTCGATGGAGATGCTGGCTTGCGAGGCGAGAACATTGATCTGCTCGATATCGAGGTTCGAGAACGGTTCGCTCCCCTTGTGCCGGATCAGGTTGAGAACTCCGAGGGTATAGGAAGGACTGTTCAGGGGAAAGGAGATGAACGCTCCGACCTCGGCAGGCAATGCCTTCAGACCGGCAGGCAGGTCACCCTGGCCGGTAACCGCGATCGGTTGGCGGCTGTCGAGAACCCGCTGGGAGGCGAGCATGAAGGGTACCCGTGTCCAGAACTCGGATTTGAAATCATCGCCGCGCCTGGCCGCCAGGGAGAGCTTTCCGGATGCGTCCGCGAAAAAGAGCGCCGCGCCGTCGGCCCGGGCAAAGCGCACCGAAAACTCGAGAAATTTCCGGTCGAGCTCGGCCATATCGAGGGTGGAGGCGAGGATGTGCGTCACCTGATGCAGGGAAACGAGCTTCGAAAAGAGGATATGCTCCTCCTGAATCGTCCGCCGGTCGATGGCGCTCCGGACTTTCTCGCCGATTTCGCCGAGATGGAATGGCTTGGTGAGATAATCCTGGACACCGAGCTTCAGCGACTGCACCGCGGTATCGAGCGTCGGGTAGCCGGTCGTCACGAGTACCGGGATGCCGCTGTTATACTCCCTGATCTTCTGGAGCAACTGAATGCCGGTCATGCCCGGCATGCGGATATCGGTAATGACCAGATCGATATCGCCGTCTTCGACGAGCGAAAGGGCCAGTGTACCGTTGTCCGCTCGCGCGACGCCGTACCCCTTCTGCCGCAGGAAGTTCTCCAGGAGGTCGCAGATGCACGGCTCGTCGTCGACGATCAGGATTTTTTTTCCGGATGGTGCCATGAATACCCGTCGTTGCGGAGAGCGAAGCCGTCCGGCTTTCGCCCGCTGCCCTTCAATCCGGTTTCATGCGTTACTGCGATCTCGAAAGGCGGCCAGATCCTCCGGGGTGTCTATACCCACCGACTCGAAGTCGTGAACGATGCATTTGATCCGCATGCCGAATTCCAGAGCGCGAAGCTGTTCGAGCCTTTCGAGCCGCTCAAGAGTCCCTTCTGGAAAGGTGCAGTAACGTTCCAACCCCGAACGCGAAAAACCATACAGGCCGATATGCCGGAAAAATGCGGTCCTCCCGCTTCCATCACGGTCGTAGGGAATCGGCGATCGGGAGAAGTAGAGCGCTCCGCCGTCGGCATCGAGCACGGCTTTCACGACATTGGGGTTTTCAATCCCTTTAATTGTAGCATGGGAAACGACGGTGAGCAAGGTAAAATCGTCGAGCCCGCGCACCGCGGTGCAGAACTTTCCAAGGAGGGGCGACGGAAGGCAGGGTTCATCTCCCTGAAGATTGACTATATAGCCGCAGGAAATTTTTCGCGCTGCTTCGAAGACCCGGTCCGTGCCGCTGCGGTGGTGCGCGGCGGTCATCATCGCCTCTCCGCCGTGACGCTCCACGGCGAGGGCGATCCGCTCATCGTCGGTTGCGACGATGATCCGGTCGAATACCTGCGCCTCCCGGGCGCAGGAGTAGACCCACATGACAAGGGGAAGGCCGTTGATCTCGACCAGGGGCTTGCCCGGCAGGCGGGTGGAACCGTATCGGGCGGGGATGATGCAGGCTACCGAACCATCGGATCCCATGGGCCGGGCTACCCGATCACCTTGGGAATGGCGAAAAATCCGTTCTTTACCTTCGGCCCGTTCTTCAGGAGTTCGTCCTGCGAAAGCGACGGCTTCTCAACATCGGGGCGGGTGGGATCATGGAGCGGCTCAACGAAGCAGGTCGGTTCGACGTCCGAGGTATCGACGCTCTTCAGCTGTTCGACGAATTCGATGATGGATCCGAGTTGCACGGTGAATTTCGTGACCTCCTCCTCGGAAATCTTCAGACGGGCAAGCTCCGCTACCCGCAACACCTGTTCGCGGTCAATCATAACTCCTCCTTACGATTCGAAATTGGCAAATTTCGCCATGAGTTTCTTCCTGGTACCGTCGCTGAACAGTACCGAGAGCTTCATGTCTTCGCCGAATCCGCTGATCTGCACGATTCTCCCCTGCCCGTAGAGCTTGTGACGCACCTGCTGCCCCTGCCGGAACTCGACCGTTTCCTGGGAGTAGATCTCCGGGGAAAATGCGGGCCTGACCGCCGCCGGGGTGCGTGACGGGGCGAAGGGCTTCGCCGGGGAGGGCATCCGGTGATCGGGCCGCTTTTTCTCGGGAATCGAGGGCATGCCGAAGTAGCTGCTCCGGTCCCGCGGCGTATAGAGCTCCGGCGCGATGGCGTCCAGGAACCGCGACGGAATCTCGGGAAGGATGTCGCCGAACCGCCGCCGGTAATCGACATGCGAACATTCCAGGAGCTGCATGGCCCTGGTAACCCCCACATACAGAAGCCGGCGCTCCTCCTCGATCTTTCGCGGATCGTCGAAATTCTGGCGCGAGGGTATGATGCCGTCCTCGACACCGACCAGGAACACGCAGCGGAATTCGAGCCCCTTGGCGCTGTGGAGCGTCATCAGGTTCACCGCCTCGTCCTTCCGGTCCCAGGTGTCGACATCCGCGGCAAGGGTGACCTCTTCGAGAAAGGCGGAGAGCGGCGCGCCCTCGTGCTCGGCGGTCCAGACCGTGATGGCATTGACCAGTTCGGCGATGTTATCGATCCTGCCGGCAGACTCTTCGGAATCGTCGTTGGCCAGCATGTCCATGTAGCCGCTCAGCTTGAGCATCTCGTTCACGATCGTCGCGGGCGGCTCATGCCGTTTTTCGAGGTCCACGAGCAGGGCAAAGATATCGCCGACCTCGGCATACCCCTGGCGGTAGCGCGGCGGCAGTGCGGCGACGCCGTTATCGAGGAGCGCTTCGAGCAGGGAACCGTTTTTTTCCGCCGCAACGGCGGCGAGCGCCTCCCAGGCCTTGTCCCCGAGTCCGCGGGAGGGCAGGTTGTAGATACGCTCGAAGCTCACGTTGTCCTTCGGATTGACGAGCAGACGCAGGTAGGCGAGGCAGTCCTTGATCTCGGCCCGTTCATAGAAGCTCATGCCGCCGACCAGGATGTAGGCGATCTTCCTCCGGCGCAGCACCTCTTCGAACACACGCGACTGCGCATTGGTGCGATACAGGATGGCGATCGAGCCCCCCTTCACCCCCTGGCTCAAAAGCTCCCCGATCCGGTCGGCGACGCTGTCCGCCTCCTGGCGATCGTCACGGTAGCGGCTGACCACCACCGTATCGCCCCGGCCGCGGTCGGTCCAGAGTTTCTTGTCCGCCCGCACCGTGTTATCGCTGATCGCCGCGTTGGCGAAGTTGAGAATCGAGGAGGTGGACCGGTAGTTCTGTTCGAGCTTGAATACCCGCGTGCCGTCGAACTCCTTTTCGAAAGAGAGGATATTTTCAATCTGCGCGCCGCGCCAGCCGTAGATGCTCTGGTCGTCGTCCCCGACCGCGAAAACATGGCCGCTCTCCTGCGACAGGAGTTTGACGAGTTGAAACTGGGCGGCGTTGGTGTCCTGGTACTCGTCGACGAGCACGTATTTGAAGGTGTTCCGATACCGGTGCAGCACCTCCGGCGCCTTGAGAAACAGGTAGACGGCATTGGAGAGCAGGTCGTCGAAATCCATGGCCTGCTGATCGAAGAGCGCTTTCTGGTAGGCTTTATAGACGCGGATGATCTCCTGCTCGTAGAACCCCTTCCCGGCATCGCCCAGTTTTTCGGGAGGAATGCAGGCATTCTTGTATTTTGAAACGGCGCCGAGCGCCTGTCGCGGCGGCATGCTGCGATCGTCGATCTGGAGGCTTTTCAGCACCTTTTTCATGGTGCTGACCTGGTCGGCGTTGTCGAAGATGGTGAAGGAGGGCAGGTAGCCCAGAGGTGCTCCGTCGCGACGGAGCATGCGCGCGCACATCGAGTGGAAGGTGCCGATCCACATCCCCTTCGTCGGCAGGCCGGTGAGCTGCTCCACGCGCGAGCGCATCTCGCTCGCCGCCTTGTTGGTGAAGGTCGCGGCGAAAATCTGCGCCGGAAAGAGCCCCCGTTCGATCAGCCAGGCGATCTTTGCGGTGAGCACCCGGGTTTTTCCGGTACCGGCGCCGGCGAAGACCAGTTCGGGTCCGCCGTCGTAGACGATCGCTTCGCGCTGGACCGGATTCACTACCAATTTATCGAGAATCGACATGATGCCTGCAGTCGGGTTGTGATGGTGGCGGGAAGTGCTTGAAATTCCTCCCCGACAAAGCCAAAGAGGTCAGGGCAGTAAAATACAACATACAAGGGTAGGGAGATGTCCCGGAATTAGTTGAAATTTACTGAAAGAGAGAAGGCTCCTTTGGAAAAAATCAGCAGAGAAATGGGTAGGATAGTGGTGGAATCGGTGTTTCTGCTTGAGCGGGAGGAAATAGCCGGTCCGGATTATTATCCGAAGGAACGCGGGGTGAGTAACAGGAGTTCGGTTATACGCGAAAAACATCCGGCGATACCGGTCGTCGGCAATGAGTCGGCGTTGGCTGGGAACCGTACTGCTCTCAAGTGGATACCGGCAAGGATAAGCCGGAGCCGGTCGCTGCTCAGGAGAACTTCGGAAATGCCCTCTCAAGGGAAGGCATTTGAAACGTTCCCGCCTAAAGACACCGTTGGCCCGGGGCTTACCCCCACCGGCTTTTGGTGGCGGAAGCGAGGTTCCCCCACCAGAGAAGTACCACTCTTTTTTTCTAAGGCAGATCCTACTTCTTCAGGTAAGGCTTCAAATACATCCCGGTCAACGACTTCGGATTCCCGGCAATCTCCTCCGGGGTTCCGGTCGCGATGATCGTGCCGCCGGCATCCCCGCCCTCGGGTCCGAGGTCGATGATATGGTCGGCGCATTTGACGACATCGAGGTTGTGCTCGATGACCACCACCGAGTTGCCCCGGTCGACCAGCTCCTGGATGACGAGCAGGAGCATCAGGATGTCCTCGAAGTGAAGCCCGGTCGTGGGCTCGTCGAGGATATAGAGCGTTTTGCCGGTAGCGCGCCTGGCAAGCTCGGTCGCGAGCTTGATCCGCTGCGCCTCGCCGCCCGACAGCGTGTTGGCGGCCTGGCCCAGGCGGATATAGCCGAGCCCGACCTGGGAGAGCACCGCAAGCTTTGTCTTGATCGCCGGCAGCGCATCGAAAAAGCGCAACCCCTCGTCGACCGTCATGGCGAGCACATCGGCGATATTCTTTCCCTTGAAGAGAATTTCGAGCGTCTCCCGGTTGTAGCGCCTGCCCCGGCAGGCCTCGCACTCAACATAGACATCCGGCAAAAAGTGCATCTCGATGCGCAGGACCCCGTCGCCTTCGCAGGTCTCGCAGCGCCCACCCTTGACATTGAAGCTGAATCGCCCGGGCTTGTAGCCGCGGATCTTGCTCTCCGGAAGCATGGTGAAGAGGTCGCGGATCTGATCGAAGGTCTTGGTATAGGTCGCCGGGTTGGAACGCGGGGTGCGGCCGATGGGCGACTGGTCGATGGCGATGACCTTGTCGATGTACTTTACCCCTTCGCAGACGCCGTGCGGCAGCGCGGTCGCACGCGAACGGTAGAGCTTCTGCGCCAGGAGGGGCAGGAGCGTATGGTTGATGAGCGTGCTTTTGCCCGATCCGGACACGCCGGTGATGCAGATGAACATGCCGAGCGGGAACTCCGCGTCGATCCCTTTCAGGTTGTGGCCGGTCGCATTGCGCAGGACGATACGCTCCCCGGACCCGCCGCGGCGCGCCCGTGGCAGCGGAATGGACTTCCGGCCCGACAGATAGGCGCCCGTGAGCGACGCGGATACCCTGGCAACCGCGGCCGGCGTCCCTTCGGCGACGACCCTGCCGCCGCTGCTGCCGGCGCCGGGACCGATGTCGATCAGGTAATCGGCCGCGAGCATGGTATCGCGGTCATGCTCCACGACGACGACCGTATTGCCGAGATCCCGCAGCGCATGCAGCGTGTCGAGGAGCTTGCCGTTGTCGCGCGGGTGAAGCCCGATGGACGGCTCGTCGAGGATGTAAATAACGCCGGTGAGCCGCGATCCGATCTGCGTCGCGAGCCGGATGCGCTGGGACTCCCCGCCCGAAAGCGTCATGGCGGCGCGACCGAGGGTCAGGTAGGGCAGCCCCACGTTCGTGAGGAAGTCGAGACGCTGCCGGACCTCCTTGAAAATCGGCGCGGCGATCTTCGACTGGCGGTCGGTGAGCGTAACGCCGTCGAGAAAGGCGTGCACCAGCCCGATCGGCATGGCGGACAGCTCGGCGATGTTTTTGCCGCCGAGCAGCACCGCGAGGCTCTCCTTCTTGAGCCGGGCGCCTTTGCAGGTGGGACATTCGCGCTGCGACATGAACCCTTCGATCCACCGCCGGATGTCCTCGGAGGCGGTCTCCCGGTAGCGGCGCATGAGGCTGGGCACCACCCCCTCGAAGTCGCGCATGAATTCGCCGTACCCTTCGCGGGAGGAAGCCTCCCAGCGCATATGGATTCGTTCGCCCCCGGACCCGTGGAGCAGAATCCTGCGCTGTTTTTCGGTGATTTCCCGCCACGGCCGCGACAGCGGAATGCCGTAATGTTTACAGACCGAAACAAGGATCTGGCGGTTCCACGACCCCATGGCCGCGGACGCGCTCCACGGCGCGATGGCACCCTCGTCCAGCGAGAGCGTCGGGTCCGGGACGATCATTCCCGGATCGATCTCGAGCATATAGCCGAGACCCGTACACGCCTCGCACGCGCCGAAGGGGTTGTTGAATGAAAACATCCGCGGCGACAGTTCGTCGATGCTGATGTGGCAATCCGGGCAGGCGAGCCGCTCGGAGTAGACCTGCGGTTTCGCGCCGGAAGCATCGATGATGACGGTGCCGTTTGCGCTCATCTTCAGCGCCGTCTCGAGCGATTCGGTCAGGCGCGGACGCAGGGACGGGCCCGCAACCAGCCGGTCGACCACCACCTCGATCGAGTGTTTCTTGTTTTTGTCGAGTTTGATCTCCTCGTCGAGGGCGAGCACCACCCCATCGAGCCGGATCCGGGCGTACCCCTCCTTCTGAAGCTTTTCGAATAACTCCCGGTACTCCCCCTTGCGCCCCGAGATGACCGGAGCGAGGATCTGGAACTTCGTTCCGGCGGCCATCCCCATGACCTGATCGGCGATCTCCTGCACGGTCTGGCTCACAATGACGCGCCCGCACTTCCAGCAGGTCGGCGTTCCGGCACGGGCATACAGCAGGCGAAGGTAGTCGTGAATCTCGGTGACCGTCCCGACCGTGGATCGGGGGTTATGTCCGGCGGTTTTCTGTTCGATGGAGATGGCCGGCGAGAGACCGTCGATGGAATCCACGTCCGGTTTTTCCATGAGGCCGAGGAATTGCCGGGCGTAGGCGGAGAGCGATTCGACAAAACGTCGCTGCGCCTCGGAGTAGAGGGTATCGAACGCCAGCGACGATTTGCCCGATCCGGAGAGGCCGGTGACGACCGTGAAGCTGCCGCGCGGAATGGCCACGGTGATGTTTTTGAGGTTATGCTCCCGTGCGCCCTTGATGACGATGTTCTTACTTTGCATAGGGGATACGCTGCGCCGGAGGCTCGGCGGGCGTCGGTGTTTCCTCCTGCGGAACGGTTGCTCCATCGAGCGCCGGCACCGTGGTACCCTTATGATACTCGGTCCAGGCGAGAAGGATCGACTCGGCGACCTTGGTGCGGTCGAACGGTTTGAAGAGGCAGGGGTAGCGGAGCGCCTTGTTGATTTTGACCAGGGTGTGGTGCGGGTTATACCCGAAGCCGGTCATGAGGACAACCTGTGCGTCGACGCGCTTTTCCTGCATGTAACACATGAATTCGTATCCGTCCATATCGGGCATGGCGATATCGGTCAGCACGAGAAAGAAACGGCCGCGGTCCAGTTCCGCCCGCGCTTCGGCCACCGAGGATGCCGTCGTGACTTCCCACCCCAGGGAATCGAGGAACATTCGAAGGAATTCCAGGACATCCGCTTCGTCGTCGACGACCAGAATTTTATGATTTTTTTCTTTTTCCGATAAGCTCATAGGTCTTGTCGATCAGTTCCCGTTTCCCGAAAGGTTTTGTGATATACGCGTCGGCATTCATGATGTGGAGCCCTACCATCTGATCTACCTGCTGGGATTTTGCCGTTAAGATCGCGATAGGAACACCGTCGAAGGAGTCGTCCCGCCTGATTTGTTTAAATATAGTCCATCCATCCACCTTGGGCATGCGCAGATCGAGGAGGATGGCATCCGGGCGATAATCTCTGGCCTTGTCATAAGCTATTTCCGGGCATGATGCCGCCTCGACTTCGAAATTCGCCGTTTCGAGCACCAGTTTTACCAGATCGGCGATATCTTTATCATCGTCGATGATCAGTATTTTTTTTCGCTCGGCCATTCCTCCTCCTTACATCCCGAAAAATTCGGAAAAGAGCCAACTCCAGTAACGCAGACACACGCAAAGCGCCGCCGCGCCGGCGCAACCGCGCATGACAAGCGGTATGATCGACGGCGAAACGATCGTAAAGGCGCGCATCCCGACATCGATGCCGCTCGCGGCGGCGATAACCATCGCCGCCGCGAGCAATATTATATAATACGGACGGATTTTAAGCGCGCTTCCCATCTTTCGGCTCAGATAGGCAAGGATGAGCATGCTCGTTATGACCGATACATCCAGGACGATTTTAATCAGGAGCTCCGCCATGCCGCTACTTCTCAACCTTCCTCATGATTAAAAATAGACGGATGGTGCTGAACGCCGAGGTCAGCGCTCCCGCCCCGAGAAATACCAGCTCGATCCCGCGCATCGAGGCCGAGGCCCCCCGCAGCCCGATACTGAACAGGCAATAGGCTCCGGCAAGGACTATGGCGGCGACGAAGCCGAATCGCGGCGAGGGATGACATAGTTTTTTCCGGTAAAACAGCGAAATCAGGAACGCGATCAGGTTCAGGGCGACAAAACTGAGAAGGTAGCCTGCGAACAGCATAACCCGGATATTAATAACCGCGGGGGAACTCATTTCTTCTTTCCGAAAACATTGACAAAAGCATCCTGCGGCGTCGCCCGCGCGGTGCCGCTCATGATCCCCTCCCGGCCTGCAAATTTCTCCTCGACCTCGATGCCGTGGGAGGTAATCCGGAAGCAGCGGATGTCCTTCTGATGATCGCTGCCGCGCATTTTAAGGACGCATATCGCCTTCTCGATGCTGCTGTCGATTTCCACATACCGCAGAAGCATATAGGAGTCGACGATGAAGGGGATCTTGCTCGTTACCTGCGCCACCTGGCCCAGAAGGTTGTCGTTTTCACGCAGGAGGACGCTGGTCACCCCTTCGCGCTTCAGCGCATTGATGAATTTCTTCTCTATTTCCCGCAGTTCGATCGGATCGAGCGCAAGCGATTCCAGATGGGTCGTACTGTCGACGATCACGCGCCTGGCCCCCATCTCCTCGATGATTGACACGAAGCGTCCGTCCATTTTGCTCAGCTCTTCGAGCGCGGTTTGGGGATCGGAAAAAATGACTTTCAGTTTTCCCTCCTCCTCAAGCTTTTTGAAATCCCAGCCGAACTGAAGCGCATCATGGTAGTACTGCTGGGGGAACTCCTCAAAGGTGATGACCAGACCCGGCTCATCGTACCGGGTAATGCCGTTGTAGATAAATTGCATGGCGAGCGTCGTCTTCCCGGTCCCCGGAGCGCCTTCGAGGAGATTGGCGCTGCCGCGAAGCAGGCCGCCCGTGATCATTTCATCGAGGCCGCTGATGCCGAATGGAACGCGTGGTTCTTGCATGGAGCCGTCCTTTGAATCCTCGCGGATCAGGATAATAGGTAATCGATGACTGCTTTCTGCACATGGAGCCGGTTTTCCGCCTCGTCAAAAGCGACCGAGCGATTTGAATCGAGCACTTCGCTCGTGATCTCTTCGCCCCGATGCGCCGGGAGACAGTGCGATACGACGGCTCCGGGCGGGGCGCACGAGAGAAGCGCGGCGTTTACCTGGAAGGCCGTAAAATCGCGGGCGCGCCGCTGCGCCTCCTGTTCCTGTCCCATGCTTGCCCACACATCGGTGTAGACCGCCATGGCTCCGTCCACGGCCGTTGCAGGGTCGTGGACAACGGTCAGTACCGCGCCCGACGCCGCGGCAACGGCCTCGGCGTGATGCCACTGCCCGGGGGAAGGCTCGTAGCCGCGCGGGCACGCCACGGTAAAGCGGTAGCCGAGTTTTGCGCTCAGCAGGGCTATGGAATTGCAGACGTTGTTGCCGTCGCCGATAAAGGCGATCCTTTTTTCCGACGCCGTGCCGAATTTTTCGTCGAGCGTCATGGCAAAGGCAAGCGCCTGGCAGGGGTGATGCGTATCGGTAAGGGCGTTGATTACCGGAACGGCGCTGGATTTTGCCAGCCGTTCGACCATGGCGTGGCTGAACGTCCGGGCAACGATGAGATGGACCCACCGTTCGAGGTTGCGGGCGACGTCCTCGGGACTCTCCCGCTTGCCGAGCCCGATATTCTCGGAGGTGAGGGTGATGGCATGGCCGCCGAGTTCGTGAATCGCGGTTTCGAAGGTGATGCGGGTGCGAAGCGAGGGTTTCTCGAAAATGAGCACGGCCGTTCGGTCGGCGAAAATTTTCCGTTCGCCGGCAAGCCGGTTTTTCTTGAACTCCCGGGCCGCGGAGAGAATGGCGCGGATTTCCCCGGCCGACAATTCATTGAGCGATAACAGGTCTTTTTTCGAATTCATCGTTGCATAACCGACCATTGGATGCCGTAAGCCAGCCTTCTGCGGAATTGGATAAAATAATAGTTACCACCCCCGCTTCCACAAAAAAATGATCGGCATTACGATAATTTTTGCATTTCCTTTTCAAACCATATATATATTTGAGACAAATGACTTACTCGTCCGGTCAAACGCCGGTCGACGTATTCCGGAGCGGTGCAGGAGGCTGCCTTCCGCCCGGGGAGGATACTTCATCATTTTCCATGAGGGGGCACTCCGTGGAGATCACCGAAGTCCGCATCACGCTCAAAAATGAGGAAAAGCTCAAGGCCTTCGCCAACATTACCTTCGATAACGAATTCGTGGTAAGGGGCCTCAAGGTTATCTGCGGTGCGCAGGGGTATTTCGTCTCGATGCCGAGCCGTCGAAAAAAAGACGGCTCCTTTCAGGACCTGGCGCATCCTATTACCAATGATCTTCGGAAAAAGATCGAAGACCGGGTCCTCGATGCCTTCGAAGGAGAGCTGAATCGGCAGGAAGTCCCTATGGTGGCCGTAACGACGATCGGCGCACCACTCGTGGAAGAACCGCAAAACTGAACCGGTCCGCTTCCAAAAGCAGTACTCCATGATATATATTACGAAATTGTCTGCATTGTAACTGGGGCGTCGACAAGCGGCAAGTCACGAGGTTTTGGTCCTCGCATCCGGAGGTTCGAATCCTTCCGCCCCAGCCATTGTCCGGCTGAGGCGGAAGGATTCGGCAGGCGACCGGAAGGCTGATTCGCCTGTCTGTATCCGGCATTCGGAATAATTCGGAACCATATGAGGAGGCGTGTCTGTGGATATCATTAAACTGAAAACACGACTGCGTACGGGGTCGGGAAAATCGTACACCAGGAAAGCGCGCGTGCAGGGCTGGGTGCCGGCGATCTATTACGGCGAAAAAAAAGAGCCCCTGACCATCGAAGTCGACAATCGCGAATTTGCCGCCATCGTCCGGGGGAAGAAGCTTACCCACCTGATCGATCTGGGCATTGCCGGCGGACAGGAAACCTCCGTTGCGGTCATCCGCGAAGTGCAGCGGCATGTCATTAAAAACGACCTGTTCCTTCACATCGACTTTCAGCGCGTGGCGATGGACAAGGCGGTCACGGTCGACTGCCCGGTCGAGCTGGTCGGCATTCCGGTCGGCGTCAAGGACAGCGGCGGCGTACTCGGCCATCCCATCAAGCGGGTGAAGATCGAATGCATGCCGACCGATATTCCGGATAAGATCTCCATCGACGTTTCGCAGCTCCAGATCGGCGACTCGATCCATGTCCGGGATGTTTCCATCCCGAACATAACGATCAAGGCCCCGGGCGATGAAGTGGTTGCTCTGGTCACGCATCCGACGCGCGAAGAAGAGGCCAAGCCGGTCGCCGCGGAAGCCGGTGCGGCGGCAACACCCGAAGGTGCGGCTCCCGCCCCGGGGGCGGCTCCGGCACCCGGTGCGGCGAAGGGCAAGGAAAAAGCTTAGGGATAGGCGGTCCGACCGCCCCCCGAAGGCACAGGAATGGGTTTTCTTTCGTTTTTATGGAAGCGGAAAGCCGCTTCCGGTATGCCGAAAGCGGCCGGGATTCTTTTTTTCGGGCTCGGCAATCCGGGCTCGCGGTATTTTCATACGCGGCATAATATCGGGTTCCGCGTTGCCGATGCATTGGCGCTCGAACTCCGGCAGCCGGTTGCCGACCGGCGGACCGAAGCCGATTATTCCGCAGGAACGCTCTTTGAATCAACGTATTCGATTGTCGTAAAGCCCCGGACCTTTATGAACCGATCCGGTGAAGCGGTTGCGTCGTTCTGCAGGGATTTTCGCTGTCCGACGGAAAACCTGCTCGTCATCGTCGACGACTACCACCTGCCGCTCGGCGCCTTGCGAGCCCGCCGCGGCGGCTCCGACGGCGGCCACAATGGTTTGAAATCGATCATCGGTCATATAGGAACGAATTTTCCCCGACTGCGCGTCGGCATCGGTCCCCTCCCCGCGGACAGCCCCTCCATCGATTTCGTGCTCGGGCCGTTTTCCCGCTCCGAGGAGCTTATGCTGCAACAGGTGATCCCGCGGGCGGTTGAGGCCTGCAAACTCTTTGCGCAAAGCGGCATCGAACCGGTTATGAATCGCTACAATAAATAATGTGCCATGCAGGTAATGCACCAAACCCTGCTCTGATCCTTCCTGCAAAGGTTCAGGGCCGCTGACGACCACAGGAGGTACATAGTGAAAAGACCCTATGAATCAATGATTATCTTTGACGGAACCCTTCCCGACGACACGCTCCAGAAGGAGCAGGCGCAGATCGAGGCGTTCCTGACAAAAAACGCTTCCTTCGAGAAAACCGACGTCTGGGGAAAACGCACCCTCGCCTATACCATCAGTAAGAAAAAAATCGGCTACTACTGCCTTTTCCTTTATGAGGGAGAGGGCACCATCGTCAATGCCCTCGAACACCATATCAAGCTCAATGAGCAGGTCCTCCGTCACCAGACCGTTGTGCGGAACGTTAAGAACGACGCCGCGCGCGTCGCCTTTTTCGAGCAGAAGGACAAGCCCGTGGAACCGGGGCCGCTTACCAGGCCCGAAGGCGACAAAGCTGATGACGCCGACGAGGGGAAAGAGTAGTCCCGACCGCCATCCGTCGAGCGATGACTCTCCGACACACCACTATTTCAAAAGAGGGAATTATGATGCCTGAAAGAAAATTCAGAGACAAAGAGAACGGCAGCCGTTTTTCCGGCCGTAAAAGGGTAAAGAAAGTCTGCTGGTTCGAAGCCAACGGCATCGAGCCGGACTACAAGGACATCCGGATCGTCTCCCGTTACATCACCGAGCGGGGAAAAATAGTACCGAGGCGTCTTTCGGGGGTAACGGCAAAAAATCAACGGCGATTGGCACGGGCAATCAAGCGCGCCCGACACCTGGCGCTCATCCCGTTTGTCGCGGAAAATATTAAATAAAAAAAGATTGGAGCTACGCTATGGAAATTGTTCTGATTCAGGACCACGATACACTCGGCAAAGCCATGGATGTCCTCACGGTCAAAGACGGCTATGCCCGCAATTTTCTCATTCCGACCGGCATTGCGGTGCAGGCCTCGGAAGGGAATAAGAAGAGGGTCGCCGAATCCCGGAGGATCTCCCTGATCGGCGAGCAGCATAAGGAGAAGGAAGCCCGCGAGCGGGCGGCCAAGATCGAACTGATCCCCTGCACCATTCCGGTCAAGGTCGGCGAAGAGGACAAGCTGTTCGGTTCCGTCACGGCCCAGGAGATCGCCGAATTCCTCTCGAAAGAGGGATTCAACGTGGAGAAACGGCAGGTCGATCTCGAAGAGCCTATCCGGCAGCTCGGCGTCTACACGGTAACGATCAAGCTGTACCGGGACGTTTCCGCCAGCCTGAAGGTCTGGGTTGTGAAGGAGGAGCAGTAGCCTTTACTATGACAATAAAAGGAAGGAATTGACCGTTATGGTCCTTCGTGGATGTTATGTCGCCATCGTCACCCCCTTCACCGAACAGGGAGGGTTGAATGAAGAGGCGCTTCGATCGAATATCGAATTTTTGATCGAACGGGGGGTTGCCGGCGTCGTGCCCTGCGGCACGACCGGTGAATCGGCAACGCTTTCGTGGGAAGAGCATAACCGCGTCGTCGATATCGCGATCGAGCAGGCCCGGGGTCGCGTGCAGGTGATCGCCGGCGCCGGTTCCAACAATACGGCGGAGTCGCTCGCCGCGGCGCGGCACGCACGGGAAATAGGGGCCGATGCGATCCTGAGCATCACCCCGTACTACAACCGCCCGACGCAGGAGGGGCTCTTCCAGCATTTTGCCGCAATTGCCGCCCAGGTCGACATTCCGATGGTCGTTTACAATGTGCCGTCCCGCACGAGTGTCAATCTGCTGCCCGAAACGGTGGAGCGCCTGTGCGCGTTCAAGAATATCGTCGCCGTTAAGGAAGCCTCGGGTTCAATCGTGCAGGTCTCGGAAATTCACCGCCGATGCGGCGACCGGCTCGCCATCCTGTCCGGCGACGATCCGCTTACCCTGCCCATTCTTGCCTGCGGCGGAAAGGGGGTCATTTCCGTGGTGGCAAATATCGCCCCGGAAAAAATGATCGCCCTGATCGCGGCGTTTTCCGCACGGGACCCGGCTTCGGCGCTCGCCCAGCACGAGGAGCTCCTCCCGCTGTCACAGGCCATGTTCATAGAAACCAACCCGATTCCGGTAAAAACCGCCATGAATCTCCTTGGAATGAAGGCCGGCCCGCTGCGCCTGCCGCTGACCGCCATGTCCGAGCGCAATAAACTGGAACTTACCAGCGTATTACAAAGGTGCGGATTTCCGACTCTTTAAAAAAGGATTGTTTCGTGCCGCTCCCGATTATTATTAATGGCGCTCTGGGCAAAATGGGCCGTGAAATAGCGGGAGCGATTCTTTCCGATGATCGTTTTACCCTGTGCGGCGCGATCGAACGGGCTCATCATCCGAAGTCGGGCGAGGACTACGGACTTTCGCTTGGCAAAGGCAATATCGGCCTTCCTCTCGCATCCGCCTTCGACGACGCAGGGGGCGAAAACGCCGTGATCGTCGATTTTTCTTCTCCGGAATCAACCGCTGCCTTTCTGGCCCTGGCCGCCGAAAAAAAAATGCGGCTCGTGGTCGGCACCACCGGCCTCTCGCCGACCGATTATGCACTGGCCGAAAAAGCGGCCAAAAAATCGGCGGTCCTGGTCAGCCCGAATATGAGCATCGGCGTCAACCTTCTCTTTTCGCTTACCGAACTGGTCAGCACCCGTCTTAAAAATGAATTCGACATCGAAATAATAGAGGCGCACCATCGTTTTAAAAGGGATGCGCCCAGCGGCACCGCCCGCCGCCTGGGAGAGATCTGCGCCCAGGCACTCGGTCTCCCCTACAACGAAGCGATCCGCGACGGGAGGTCGGGAATGCAGGCCTGCGACCGGCCGAGAAACGAGATCGGCATGCATGCCGTACGGGGCGGCGATATCGTGGGCGACCATACCGTCCTCTTTGCCGGTATGGGGGAACGCATCGAACTTCGCCACATGGCGCACAGCCGCTCCGTTCTGGCGAGAGGGGCGCTGACCGCCGCGGCATGGCTTGCGAATCGGGAACCGGGATATTATTCAATGCGTGATGTGCTGGGCTTCTGACGGCCCGTACTGCCGATGGTCCGTTGTATTCCAAGAGAGATCCGCGTGGGTGGGAGTAGAATGCCTGACCGAATAGCTGCACTGTCCGTTGTCTTTTTGCTTTGCGCCCTGGGCCCGCTGCCTGCTCAAACGACGGGCGGCGCCGGAACGCACGATTCCACCCTCACTGCGGCAAAGGTTTTGCCGACGCCGGCCGACGATAACCTGAACCTCGACGACAGCGGGACCCTCACCGCCCCGGCAAAGAAGCCTGTCGTGCCCGCCGCAGCGCCGGCGACACCCACTCCGACGCCGACAGCCACCGTACCGGCAGCCGTGGTACCGGCAACCGTGGTACCGGCAGCCGTCGTACCGGCAACCGTCGTACCGGCAGCCGTCGTACCGGCAACCGCCACTCCTGCAGCCGCAACACCGATACCCGCCGCCGCACCGCCAACGGTCGCCCCAACCGGCACGCCGGTAACCTCCGGCATGCCGGTTGGGGCGAAAGACTCCACCCTCAAGTCCGCCGATGAAGATCTCATCCTCGAAGGCGGTGAGGACGAACTGCTCGACCAGGCGAAGGTTGCCCGGAAGAAGGCCGCCGAGGCGAAAGCAAACGCCCTTCTCCCCGACTCCGCTCATGGCAGGCAACAGCAGTCTGCCGATCATCTCTCCCCCGCGGACCAGTCGAAAGCCGCCTCGACGATACCGACGCCGAGTTCGCTGACCGTTCCAACTGCCGTCGCCCCGGTCGCCGACCTCCCGGTACCGGTAGCCATCGAAAAAACGCACTCGATAAATTTTGCGAAGAATTTGAAGGAGTATTGCTCGCCCAAACTCGCCATGCTCATGTCGCTCATCCTGCCGGGATCGGGCGAGGTCTATGCCCAGTCGAATATCTGGGCGGCGGGGTTCGTCGTTGCCGAAGCGGCGATCATGGTGGGGGGCGCGTCGCTGGCCTCCACGGCGACTAAAAAGACCACTTCGGCCCATACCTATGCAAACAAGTACTACAACGACTCCAACGAGGTCCACTATATCGATTCGCTCCGGGCCTATTTGAAAAAAACCAACGGCGGCGAAGATTCGCTTTTCTCGACGATATTCGATAGTTCCGATCTCAGCCTGTATCAGAGCTCCCTCAAACCGGGGGCCAAAGGCACCTCCTACTACACCCTGCTCATGAACAGCGACCAATCGTCGCCGTTCATCAGGGGATGGCAGGATGCTACCCCGTCCAATTTTACCTCAAACGGCTGGCAGCTCAATCCGACCGACACGGGGAAATACACCATCGCCGGGCACACCACCAACAGCATCACCGATTCAGCCTATCTTTTACAGTTAAAAAGCGATTCCACCTCCCTGCTCTACGGCCAGTCGAAGGAGCAGCAGGTCTACAGCGGCATGATGCAGAGCGCCATAAAATTTTCCAACTACTCCCGTGACGTGTTCCTTACGCTTATTATCAACCATCTGGCGAGCGCGATCGCGGCCGGTATCCTTGCCAAGCAGCATAACGACGAGCTTCTCGGCCAGGAAACCTTCTGGCAACACGTCGGCGTCAACATCAGTTATGTCAATACCGGAACGCAGAGCGTTCCCGACTACGCGTTCGAGGTGAAATTTTGATGAGGCCCGGCTTCGGCATCCTGCTTTTCCTGGCCCTGCCGGTACAGCATGCCCTGAGCGCGGAAGAGGCGGCGACGCCGGCAACGGAAACGGTCGTGACGACCACGACCGACAGTCTCGATCTTACCCCCCGTGCACAGGGACCGCAGAAATCGGCGGTGCTCGCCATGGCCGCCTCGCTGATCCTTCCGGGCTCAGGACACGAGTATCTGGGACGGACAAGCGCGGGTTTCGCCTATATCTCGGCCGATGTCGCGGCTATATTCGGCTATTTCTTCTGCACCCACTACTCGCAGAAATTAGCCCTCGATGCGACGGGCTATGCCTGGATCCACTCCGGCGCACAGGCATCGTCCTCCAATACCGCCTATTGGAACGCGGTAGGATCGTTCATGGACGTGCAGGATTACGACCTTGTCATGAACCTCAACCGTACCCCGAACCTTTCCTATCCCGCTAATCAGGGGTGGAACTGGGATGCCCCGTCGTCGCAGAACACCTTCAATTCGCTCCTCTCCTCCTCGCACCGGGTTCAGGTCGTCGGGGATTTCATGCTCGGCGCCCTGATCATCAATCGCGCCCTTGCGTTTATCGATGTGCGTGCCTACACCCGCAACCTGCAGATCAGGCCCCAGATCGGTTTTTCTCCGCAATCGCTCGACGTCTCACTTGCCGCGTCTTTTTAAACCGCGCGCCATTTATTGTATATTCAAGAAGCTACTATCCCTTGTGGTTGCAAGGGTGGCTCATCCACAGCATGCGTGAAGGAGTGGCCGATGCGATGCCCCTATTGCGGTTCTGAAACGGACCGGGTAATCGACTCCCGTTCCAGTAAGGACGGCGAAGCGGTGCGGAGAAGGAGGCAATGCCTTCACTGCAGCGAACGCTTTACCACTTACGAATACATCGAGAATGTTTCGCTGACCATCATCAAGAACGATAAGCGCCGGGAGCCGTACGATCGCCAGAAGCTGATGCAGGGAATCACCGCCGCCTGCAAGAAACGGCCCATCAGCATTAAAAAGATCGAAAGCATCGTGGAGAAGATCGAGCAGCGGCTCGATCAGCTTGGTAAAATGGAGGTCCCGAGCGCGGCCATCGGAAGGATGGTGATGACTGAACTCCACGAGCTCGACGAGGTAGCCTATGTCCGGTTCGCGTCGGTATACCGGAAATTCAAGGACGTCAGCGATTTTATCGATGAGGTAAAAGAGTTCGAATCAAAATCCGAACCCGCTGCCCGGGATAAAAAATAGCTATGGCTGCTCTTGCACGTCGAAACTTCGTCGGACAGCGGCGGCGGAATTCCTTTGCCCACAAGGCCCTTGCGGATTGCCCGGCCCTGCTGCGGAGGGAGATTTCAGGCGGGTTCAGACTTCAATAATGCTGCCGGATTGAACGCGATCGTCGAAAAAATCCTCCTTGAAATAGAAAAACCCCTGGTCGTCTTCGGAGTAGAACTCTTTCAGTTCTTCGTCGAAGAAACGTCGCAGCGCGGTTTCCTTGGTGTCCCCTTCAACCAGACGATGCCGGATGGACGGACTATTTTTTGCGGGGACGACGAATGCAATTGCAAATTTCGACATATATTTTTCTCCCATACCTTCGGTTACCTGTTCGATGGATTAATTCTTGTCCGCGTAAAAAATAGGTTATTGTCACATAATTTAAAAGAAAAAAAACCTTTTTTCTTAAAATAGGCCCCGATGAAAGTTTCTACGGTGACCAATTATACCATTATCCGCGCGGGAGCATGCATAACCGCCCTGTTACTGCAGGCCTGGGCCGGGGTTTTGCCGGACGGTTCACCGCAATCCGCGATCGCCCACCTTCTACAGGCCAAAAAGTACCCCGGTTCCACGATTTCGGTCGCCATACGGAACGTGGAGCGGGACTCGAACCTGGTCGACATCGGTGCGGACTCCATGACCGACCCGGCATCGGTTTCCAAACTCCTTACCGCCTCGGTCGCCTTTGAAGACCTGGGACTCGCCTACAGCTTTTCGACGCGCGTCTTCGCCGACTCCATCGACCGTCGCCGAAACTCCGTCGCGGTACAAAACCTCTATATCCAGGGAGGCGCCGATCCGGGCTTTACCGCCGAGAGACTCTGGCTGTTCGTCGAGCATCTCTACCACGCCGGACTCAGGAAAATTTCCGGCAACCTGGTGATGGACGACTCCTTCCTGGATTCCACGGACGTCGGCCCCGGGTTCGACGAGGAGGCGGGGAGCGAATCGTACCTGCCGCTTATCGATGCCCTCTCGGTTAATTTCAATACCATCGGCATCCATCGCCGCCCCGGCTCGGCAGCGAAGGATACCGTGGCCATCGATCTCTTCCCGGAGATGTCCGGCGTGCGGGTGGAAAGCCTGGCGACGACCACCGAGTCCGGCTCCGAGGAGTCTTTGCGGGTAACGACCGTTGCCGACTCCGGACGAACGCTCGTCCGGGTGCAGGGAGAGGTCGGCCTCAACACGCCGGGCGGTTATTCGTTCCATAAATCGTGGCAGACCTGGGAGGCGTTCGGCAACGCGCTCATCCCGCTCCTCGCCCGACGCGGCATTGCGTTTCATGGAAAAGTCATCCACGCCGGGGTTCCCGCGCCGCTTGCCGACCACTCCCCCTTCTCCGAATTCTCCTCGGAACCTCTCTCCACCGCCGTCAATCGCATGTTCAAGTACTCGAGCAATTTTACCGCCGAGATGCTCTTCAAAACGCTCTCGGCGACGCAGCGCAACGACTCCGGCAGGGGATCGTGGGAGAAATCGTCGCGCCTGGTCGCGGCCTGGTGGCGGGAACGCGGATTGCCGGGCACGCCGGTCATCCGCAACGGGTCGGGCATGGGGAGCGTCAACAGAATCAGCCCCCTCCAGGTAACCGCGCTGCTCGGCTATGTCTGGAAGCAGAAATCCTACCTGCCCGATTACCTCGCGGCGCTCCCCGCCGCCGGGTTCGACGGGACGCTGAAATCACGGTTTACGAAGTCGCCGCTGCGGGGCATGGTGCGGGCCAAGACCGGCACGATGAATTCAACCGGCATCAGCACGCTTGCCGGCTATTTCCTGCCGCCGCGCGGCGGACCCTATGCCTTTGCCATTTTCTGCCACGCAAGCGGCCATGGACAGTGGGAGGACTGGAAGATACAGGAGGAGATACTGGAGAAATTTGCGGAGAGTATAGAGGCCGGAATAAAGGAATAAAAGTTTTTCACTGCTCAGGTGGGGGAACCACCTTACGAAGGAAGAAAACACAATTTAAAATGATTGAAATCTTCAATAGTGGCGGTCGCCCACTTCTTTGCCTACGGCATCTTTTCGCAGATGGACCCCAAAGACACCGGGGTTGCTCAGGTAAGTTAGTCTTCGTCCACACCGAGGGGGCAGCGGAATACCGGCCGCTTCGGCCGGGATGAAGCGAGGGGGAGACTTCCCCCCTTAAATCTTATGTTTAAACCTGCCCTTTATCCCACGCCACCACCTCCCGGTACGGTAATATCCCCCCGAAAATATCGAGCGCGCTGCCGACCGTGACATCGACCCTCCCCCGCCCCGCGAGGCGAACGGCTTCGAGATCGGCGATCAATCTGACCCCGCCGGCATAGGTCGCCACGATCGGCGACCACGCGGCCAGGAGTCGCACCAGCTCTTCATCCACCCCCTGCCGTTTCCCCTCCACCTCCACCGCGTGCACGAGAAACTCGTCGCAATGGGCCGAGAGCTTCTCCAGGGACCCCTCGTCGAGCACGATGCCGCTGAGCGTCTGCCACCGGTCGGCGGCAACGACGTACCCGCTCCCCACCTTCCGGCAGCTCAGGTCGAGAACGATCCTCTCCCTGCCCACGGCCTTTTCGAGGAGCCCGAGCCGCTCCCACCGGATCTCCCCCCCGAAAAACACGTACGAGGTCACGATGACGTGCGACGCCCCGGCGTCGATATAGCCGCCCGCCGTCTCGGCAACAATGCCGCCGCCGACCTGGAGACCGCCGGGAAAGGCGGCAAGCGCCTCGCGGGCCGCCGCTTCGTTGCCGGGGCCGAGCATGATCACGTGCCCGCCCGGAAGGTCGTCGTCGCGATAGAGCGCCGCAAAGTACGAAGACGGCCGGTCGGTCTCGAAATTCGTGACCGGCCCGCTCCCCGGCTCATCGGACAGGGTGCCGCCGACGATCTGCTTGACCTTGCCGCGGTGCAGGTCGATGCACGGACGGAATCGCATGGATACTCCTCCTCGCCATTTTTTATGAGAATAAAAAATACGTTAACGTCGTTAAAAAAAAATCGGGTCATTGGAAGAATTACCGGTGGGCTTACACAATAGTTGCATGCATGGGTCCGCTTGAGGAGCGTCACGAAACGCCGGGCGGCAAGGGGCGGCGCCGAATAAAAATAACGCGGCCGGCTCCTCTTCGAAGCCGGCCGCGGAAAAACCGATGTCAGGACTCCGGTGCACCTACGATTTTATGGCCTGGGCCAAATCATTGGTTGCATTTTCCAGTACCTCATTGAAAAATTCCCCGATCAGTTTCCCCTGATTCTGGTAGTAAAGGCCGGCAACCTCGGTTTTGTCAAACAAGTAGGTCTTCTGCAATACCGGCGAGCCGAGATCGGATATTTTAAAAACCTCGATTTCAACCTCGGCACTCATATTATAAAACGTGCATGGGGCGCCTAAATAGGCAAGGATACCCATGGGAATAATATTGATACTTTGAGTGACGGTAGCCTTTTTTAGTTTACTGAAGACGACGTAGTCGTAGGATGATAAATCCGTCGATTTAAGGTTAATATTGGAAATAGGCACCGCCATGGGAGTTAATTTTTTATCGGCAATTTTTTTCGCAAATAAATTGGGAAAATCGTAGGGAATGGAACCGACGGTTATTTCAGGAGAGCCGCCGAAGGAGCCGAAGGCAAAAATGGAAGAATAATCCGGATAATAATATTCCGTACCCATATATAATAAATCAATGCCGGGAATATAGGATGGGGGCAACACATAGCTATGATATTCGCCTCTTAAATCCGTCATCGGGTAGATCAATATTTTTTTGTTGGTCTGCATGGACGCGTCAACAACGTCTGTTGTAAAGAGCGAGACATCCTTCATGAGCCTGGCTTTTAAGGCGCAGGAAAAACAGCAGCAGAAAACAACTATCAACGCAAGAATAAGCGGAAATTTCTTAGCCATAGTATCTCCTGGGGAGTGTCCCCGATTGGTTGAATTTGATTGAATATCCTGCAGGATGCATTGAATTCCACAATAAGTCGTATCACAAATCCTTCACCGCCAGGCAATCCCTGCTCCCTCGTTTAAACCATCCCGCCTGTTTTCTGTTTCCGCACCCCCTTTGAATATCAAACGACTTCTCCCCGTTACCTTTCAAAATTGCAATGCGATGTCACCGTATTTCTCTGCCCGCCCTTTTCTGCAATGCCCTCAACTATTGGGGCGTATTCGATTTTTGAAGCGCTATGGCTTGAACTTAACCCCGACCTTGATTTCAAAACCGTGATTAGTAAGTGAATACTGCGTAGGTGCCCCGGACTCGACATTAGCCACGCCCAGGTACCAGCCGAAATCCACATAGGGAATTTCGTCGCCGACATAAAACTCCGATCCGAAACCAAGGTTGAAACCAAAATCAAAGGTGTGTGTTTCGCTATTTAGTTTCTGTTCTGTGGGCGAAATCGTTTGACAATGGGTGGAGCCATAAAG
>CAZYYB010000010.1:0-50379 GCA_964651515.1 uncultured Fibrobacteraceae bacterium | reverse complement strand
CGCACTCCTTACACAATAGAACCGCCGAGTAGCCGCGCCGGTTGAGAAGCAGGATGATCTGTCTCCCGGCGGCGAGGGCGGCAAGCATCGATGCTTCGAGCCGCCGCGACAGGATGGTCCAGTTTCCGCTCGTCCGCTCCTCGTTCATGTCGGCGACGGTCACGGCAGGGAGGCGCGCCTCGCCGAACCGGCTCGCAAGGGTCAGGAGGCGGTACTTGCCGCTTTGCGCATTGTAGTAGCTTTCGAGACTCGGCGTCGCGCTGCCGAGCACCACGAGCGCGCGTTCGAAAACGCCGCGCATGATGGCGACGTCGCGCGCATGGTAGCGCGGCTCGGTATCGGTCTGCTTGTAACTGCCGTCGTGCTCCTCGTCCACGATGATGAGCCCCACGTTATCGCAGGGCGCAAGCACGGCGCTGCGGACGCCGATGACGAGCCGTTTCGCTCCCGTCACGAGCGCCTGCATGCTGTCGCGGCGTTCGCCGTCGGACATCCGGCTGTGGATGACGGTCACCACGTCGCCCACCGCCTCGCGAAAGCGCATGATGGTCTGCGGGGTGAGCGAAATTTCCGGCACCAGGATGATGACGCTCCGGCCGCGCTCAAGGGTGCGTGCCGCCAGCTCGGTGTAGATGTGCGTCTTGCCGCTGCCGGTGATGCCGTGCAGGAGAAAGGGTTTGTCCGGCACGCCCTGGTGCGCCAGGATCGCGTCGACGGCCGCCTGCTGCTCGCCGGTCAGGGTAACGGCGGGAGCGGCGACCGGGGCAGCTCCGAAGTACTCCTCACGTGCCACTGTTTTTTTCTCCGCCTTCACGACCTTCTTCCGGCAGAGGGCAGACAGCACCGACGGCGAGACGCCAAGCTTCTCTTCGAGCTCTTTTCGCGTCAGGGGTTCCGCCGCACCGCTTATCGACTCGAACGCGGCCTTCTGCATGGCCGAAAGCGCAGTCATTGGACCGTTGCCGGCGACCGCCACATAGACCACGACCGTCTTCGCGGTCGCGGAGGAGATCCCCTTGCCGACCAGGGGGCGGAATACCCGGCCGAGGTCGCACTGGTAGTAGGTCGCGATCCACCGGTAGAGCGTGATGAGCGCGCTGCTGCGGTCGGTCCAGCCCTCGGAGCGGATGCCGAGGATCGGCTTGAGCGAGCCGTATTCCGACTCCGCCTTTTCGCCCACCACGACCCCCCAGAGGGTTCTTCCCTTGAGGTCGACCTGCACCGGCATTCCCTCGGACAGCCTGCCGATGAACTCCTGGGGCACGCCGTAATCGTAGACCCCCCGCACCGCGATGGGAAAGGCAACGGCGGCGATGCGGCCGAAGCGGGCGGGGGCGGCGGGCGGGGTAAGGGGAGCGGGTTCTAGTTCGGGCATCGTCGTCGTCATGGGAGGTGAGTAGTAATAAACACTATGGACCGGGGAAAGGCAAGGGGGGTGATGAAAGGCTTGTGATTGTTGTTTTTAAAATTTGTGGCGGCTCTGGTGGGGGAACCTCGCTTCTTCCGCCCGATGCAGGTAGGCGGCAAGATTTCTTTCAAAAACGGAGGTTTTTGCAACAAAGTCTAATCCCTTTTGCCGGTCCATCGACCAACATAAAACAAGGTGATAAAAAACTCCTATCTCTAAAACTATGCAACTAAAGCGGAAAGCTCCTGTCCAACCGCATGATAAAAATCCAACATTTCACCGTTTATTTTTTTTCTTGAAGGGTTTAGACGAAGGAACGAAGTCGTTTTGAAGAGCGAATTGTGATCGAGTCTTTGCTCAATCATGTTGCAGTAATCAGAGTCTATCTCTACACCAATGCTATTGCGACCGCCCTGCATAGCAGCCAGCATAGTCGTTCCGCTGCCACAAAATGGATCGAGAACGACATCACCCACAAATGAAAACATTCGAACGAGCCGGTCAGCAAGCTCTAAGGGAAAAGGGGCAGGATGGTGTCGAGTAGATTCGCCGGTGATATTCCAAATCTGGCTGAACCATGTATCAAATTTATCTTTAGGAATTCTGCTTAATTCTCTCTGTTCTTCTGAAGGCTGCCGGTATCCTCCAGGCTTCCTCTGCATGAGAATGAACTCAATATCGTTTTTAATAATTGCATTCGGCTCATAGGGCTTGCCCAGAAATTTCGCGCTGGTATTCGCCTCAAATTGTGCGTTGGATATTTTATGCCATATTATCGGATTCAGATTATCGAGACCGATTTTCCTACAGATAACCTGGATGTCGGCATGGAGAGGCATGACCAGATGCCGGCCATGCTCTCTTCGAGAAAGGCAAACATCACCGACAACGCAGACAAGGCGGCCTCCGGGAACGAGGATTCGATGGACTTCGCGCCAGACCTTGGCAAGCTCGGCGAGAAACTCCTCATAATCGTCGATGTGGCCCATCTGTGCTTTGCATTTATTGTATTGCTTGAGATTCCAATAAGGAGGAGAGGTGACGACCAGATGCACAGATTCATCATTAATAAAAGAAAGATCGCGTGCATCACCGTTTATGAGATAATGCGCAGTGTGGATTTCATGGATTGTCTTATTCATTGCTGGAATCTCCAAAAGCGATTAACTGGCCGGTCAGGGAGCGAACAAACATTTCAAAACTTAAATCCTCCGCAGGTTCTGAATAATCACCTTGCATGCCCTGTTCCTTAGATGAAAGCATGAAAGAAGATGCGGAGTAATGACGTTCGCGCATAAGTTTTCGGCAAAAAAGCTCGTAGCGTTTTGCATACGATGCATTAACAAATTCAGGGAACACTTTGAAATGCGGTTCCTGGACCTTTACCGGCCTCGTGGAGTTTTCGCACTTTTCGAGCATAAAAAAATAGCCAATCCATGGTTTTATCGTCGCATTAAACGCGCCTTCACGAAAAGCGGTCCATAAATCAAGAGCGCTGCCCATAGCTTCTTCCGTGCGATTGTTGAAATTATTGCCAAAGGATGGACCGACCTGCGATTTTGCTTCTAAGGCGAGAAGGAGCTGGCCTTTTTTCACAACAAGCAGGTCCCATTCCTTCGTAGGCCGGAAGAATCCGGGCAATTGAAGGGCCTGGTTATGGAAAATGCAGCTTTCAGGAATTCCAGACTCCATTATTATTTCTGAGAGCAGAGCAATAACACCGTCCATCTGAGCGCCACCTGTTACGGCGCTACGCGAACCTTGGTCACTACTGCCCTGATCCTTCTGTTTTCTGGTCTGATCGTCACGAGTCTGCCAATAAAAGGCAATCGCTTCTTTTACTCTACCTTGTAACCCGTTCAAATTGAGCATAAAAAGGGTGTTCCTCCGGTGCATAAAAATAGATTTCAGCGAAATGAATGGTGGTGGATTTGTAGATAGTGAGCATCATAATGGATAAAAAAGAGGTTCTTCCGACTGTTGCATCGGGAATTCCGGTGTAAAAATGGATGGCATCGAGTTGCCACCCTTTTGCACGGCAGATTTCCGTCACTAAGGCTTTTATATCGTCATTAGGGAAGGAATATCCGAAGGCTTCTTTGGCGCTATGGAAGAGATTTTGACCGTCGATATAAGCGCGAGCGCGCTTAATGGCAGGTTCAGGGAGCATGGATATGCCCCATAAAATAAATAACCCCACCCGAGGCCTTGCGGCTGGTGGGGTGGGGGGCAAATGACATTAATAAATATCGCCCCCCGGCGATTCTATTGCAGGGGGTACGCCCCGGGACGCGCGTTTCGCGCGGCCGGAGGCCAGGGGGAACCGCCGCAAGGTGGTTCCCCCACCAAAGGCTGCTGGACCGGTGCCCCTACCTACGTCGTCGTCAGGATCTATTACTTCTTCCTCGCCTGCAGCCGGGCGATCCCTTCAACCACCATCTCCCCCTTCGACTGCCAGACCGCTACCGCCTGTTCGTCGAACGGCCGTGCCTTTTTCAGCTCTTTTACCTGCCCGTCGATGACGCGCTTCGCCTTTGTAAGCTGGTGAAGCGTCATTGCCGGGATGGTGGCCGAATCCAGGGCCACCTTAAGCATGGGCAATTCCACGGTCAGGCAGTCGATCCGTGAGAGGATCTTTCCCCGGACAAAACGCCACCGGCTCACCGCATCCGGATCCGGCGGATTTATCCCTTTAAGGAAGGAAATCTGATCTTCGGCGATATGCTTCAAATCGCGCACCTCCTGGAGACTCCTTGTCGCCATTGCGGAGGTATCGAGCCCGAAATTCAAGTCGGGCCACGCCGCCTTCAGGTAGCCGATCCGGCCGAGGACGACGGCTTTCAGCGAACGCCACTTATCCAGGGCGGCGGAGTCCTTCGGGTAGTTCTTCGATAAATGATCGATCTGCGCATCGATCAGAAATCGCGCATCGATCAGATCGGGAAGACTTACCCTCGTCGCCCTGGTGGAATCGAGGGTTTGCACTTTATCCGCGGTCAGGGAAAAACACCGCAGGGAGAGGCATCCGACAAAGCAGACAGCGGCCAGTAATCTCATTCGGTCTCCGCAGGAAACGTGGGGTCGGTGATAATTATCAATAATATACGATCTCCCCGCGAGAAGGGAGGTGCCGCCGGGCATCGCCATTGCCGTTTTGCCGGAGGTGCGATCCTGCGCAAAATCGCGGGCCGGGCGACGGTTTAGGGGCCTTCCCCTCGGGCGGTTATCGTTACGCCGGGGGGGAGGCTGCAAGATTACTCGCCGATGCCCCGGAAAATTTTGTATTTTATGCTCTGGATTGGAATGAAATTTGTATGTCACAAGCATGTTCATAAGAAAGGAACATCTGAAGATATGGGAATGCAGCATACGATCGGCCGGAGTATCTCTCTTTCGGGAATCGGCCTGCAAACGGGGGTTTCCGCGACCGTAACGCTCCATCCGGCGCCGGAGGATTACGGCATCAAGTTTATCAGGACCGATATCGACAATTGCCCAGAGATAGAAGCCGACATCGATAATGTCGTGGACCTTCGCCGGGGGACCGCAGTCGGCAAGAAGGACGTCACGGTCCATACGACGGAACACTGCATGTCCGCGCTGTGCGGCATGCAGATCGACAACTGCCGCATCGAGGTGCACGCTCCCGAGCTTCCGCTCATGGACGGCAGCGCCAAACCCTACGTCGATCTGATTCTGGAGGCCGGAATCATCGAGCAGCGTGCGGTACGCGAATATATCACCATCGACGATCCCATCGTCTATACCAAGGGGGATGTGGCCATCGGGATCCTCCCCTCCCAGTCGTTCTGCGTGACGGTCATGATCGATTACAAGCATCCCTCCCTGGGCGCCCAGCATACGACCCTGTTCAGGATCGACGATTATGCGAAGGAGTTCGCCCCGGCGCGCACCTTCTGCTTCCTCTCCGAGGTGGAAGCGCTCCGCGAGCAGGGGCTCATCAAGGGCGGAACACTCCAGAGCGCCGTGGTGGTACAGGATGTCGAGCTGACCGTTGAGCAGATGGACGGGCTCCGGTCGCTGTTCAGCGAACAGGGACCCGTGTTCCGCGGTTCCAACGGGTTTTTAAACGATACGGAACTCCGGTACTTCAACGAGCTCTGCCGCCACAAGGTGGTCGATCTGATGGGCGATCTCTACCTGCTCGGCAAGCCTATCCTGGGGCACATCCAGGCGGCGAGAACCGGGCATGCGGCCAATATCGCGCTCGCGAAGATGATCAGGGCCTACGTCAACGACCGCAAAAAGAAGATGAAGGGAGCGGAGATCAACTGGCAGGAGATCCTGACCATGCTCCCCCACCGGTACCCGTTTCTCATGATCGACAAGGTGGTCACGATCGATCCGGGAAAGAGCATCGTCGCCCAAAAGAACGTTTCATTCAACGAGCCCTATTTCCAGGGGCATTTCCCGGGCAACCCGATCATGCCGGGGGTCCTGCAGATCGAGGCGATGGCGCAGGCCGGCGGTATCATGGAGCTCTACGCGCGAAAGCTCCGGTCAAATACGCGTACCCAGGACCAGACGATCCTGTTCATGGGAATCGACAGTGTCCGCTTTCGCGGCATGGTGCGGCCGGGCGACGTACTGCGGATCCAGGCGACGATGCTGCAAAACCGCCGGGACACCCTCCGCTTCAGGGGCGAGTGTTTCGTCGATAACAAACTCGTCTGCGAGGCCGAACTCATGGCCATGATTACGAGCAAAAAAGTTCAGGGAATGTAACCGCAGGGAGGGAGAGCCCATGGCCACCGAAATTCATCCGACCGCCATCGTCGACAGCCGCGCCCGTATCGGTGAAGGGGTCTCGATCGGGCCGTATACGATCGTGGAGGGCGACGTCGAAATCGGCGACCGCACCGTCATCGGACCGCATGTCGTCATCGCCGAATATACCCGCATCGGCCGGGAGTGCAGGATCTTCAGCGGCGCCATCATCGGCCAGATTCCGCAGGATGTAAAATTCGCCGGTGAAAAGTCGATCCTGCGGATCGGCGATCGAACGACGATCCGCGAATTCTGTACGCTCAACCGGGGCACGGCGGCATCCGGTGAAACCGTGATCGGCAACGACTGCCTGCTCCTGGCCTACTGCCATGTGGGTCACGACTGCGTCATCGGCGACCACTTCATCAGCTCCAATAACCTTGCCATGGGCGGGCATGTCCTGGTCGGCAGCAATGTGACCATCGGCGGCCTGTGCGGCATCCACCAGTTCACGAAGATCGGCGACTACAGCATGGTCGGCGGATTTTCATTTGTCACACAGGACGTGGTGCCCTACGCGCTCACGGCCTTCGACCCGGTCCGCGTCATCGATATCAACCGGGTGAAGCTCGAACGGTGCAACTTCGCACCCGAGCGGGTAACCGAGATCCGGAGGGCGTTCAGGGTGCTGTTCCGGAGCGGCCTGCACCTGGAGGCTGCCCTCGGCGAACTCGCCGAAAAATTTCCCGGTAACGAGGATGTGGGGCGGATTATCGCCTTTGTCCGTTCCAGCACGCGCGGACTGCTGCGCATGCAGAGCTCGGCCGCGGCGTCATAGACCATCGGGTCAGGGAAGCGATAGCCGCGCGATGCGCGGCGCGCCGAAGACCGTGCCGTCCTCCCACATCGAGGTGTTCCCGCGCAGGAAGGCATCCACCGTCAGCCCCATGGCCAGCGGCGTCAGCATTTCGAACGGGATCCCGAGTTCCTCGCAGGTCATGACCTGCACATGGGTAAAATAGGAGGCGAAACACCGGGTGAGCGCAGAGTTATTCGCGCCCCCTCCCGAGATGATGATGGCCTCGGGAAGCCCTTCCTGCTTGAATTCGGCGCGGAAGAAATCGTAGGCGGTTCGCGCGGTGAGCGCGGTGAGCGTCGCGAGCTTGTCGGTGGGCGACAAGGTCATGATGCCCGATTTCTGGAGCAGCGGATCGAACAGCTCGATCGATGCCTCCTTGGGAGCGGCGGTCAGAAACCACGGCGAGGTCGCGAGCGCATCGAGCGCCGATACGTCGACACTGCCCGTTGCCGCCCGATCGCCGTCGCGATCGAATCCTTCCGGCAGATGCATCTCCCTGGCGCAGTGGTTGATGAGGCAGGTTCCCGGTCCGGTATCCGAGTCGAGCAGGCATCGCCCCCGGGGAAGATCGAGTACGGTCATGTGGGAAAGCAGCCCGATATTAAGGAGAATGACCGTGCCCGTGAACCCGCGGGCAACGAGAAGATCGCCGGTCAGAAACGGCGACATGCCCACCCTTTCGGTCAATAAATGGTAGCGCAGAAAATCGGAAAAAACAGGCAGTGCTAACGTATCGGCCAGGAGCTGGGGATCGCCCAGCGAGAGGTTCCACCGTTTGCAGGGTGCATTTTCCCCGGTTACCCCCTTAAAAATCGTGAGCTGGTTGAGCGCGACCAGATGCGGCTTGCGCAGCGCCCGGGGCACCCCGGCAAGAACGGTCCTGGCTCCCTCGATGCACAGCAGGGTGATTTTGCTCTCGAGCCAGGCAAGATCGGCTACCTGAAGCGCCCGACGGCCGCACCCCTCAATGAGTGACGCTACCCTGCCCGAGTACGGAATAACGGTGGAGGCGATGATCTCCCATGAATCGGCATGGTTGATATAGTAAAGGCAGTGGATGCCGCTGCCCTCCCCGCCCGCACTGATGGCGAGAACTCTGCGCTGTTTTATTTTTCGATAATTTTGGGAAAACCGCAGGGGCATGGAAGAATTGGTCCTGTCGGGGTCACGTACCGGATAGGGTGAAAATTACAATAGCGGCGCAATAACGGCATGAAAAATCATGCGGGTCGCCGGAAGAATCGGATCGCCTGCTCGACCATCGCCATGTCCACGCAGGTATTCAGGCAGGGTCCGTTCGGCCGGTCATTGATGACGCCGTAGACGGGCACCGGGTGAACATCCTGGATACCGAAGGTCAGGTCGCGTTCGCACGCCACGGCGACGATGCCGCTGGGCCGGAATGCGGCGACACGACGGCGCGCCAACGTTCCGCCGTTCACGATTTCGAGATGCAGGCCGTATTTTTCGCCGAGTTCCAGGAGCCGGCCCACGGGACATTTTCCGCATCGAAGGCAGTTATTGACATCGGTCGTGAGCTTCCGGTTGCAGACATCGATCTGGAGGCAGTGCGGAAGAAGCACCACGATCCGATCGCCCCGGATGCGTCGCCACATCGCCCTGGTCAGGGCGTTGTTAACTTTGACAAACGATGTCCGGAGACGGTTTCGTTTGATCCCCACCAGCTGCGCCAGCGTCGGCGCTATCGAAAAGAGTACCGCGATGGTAAAGGAAGTAAACGCCTGCGGATAAAGAAGATCGATTCCCGTGAGCGCGGTCGCGGTAATGAGGCTTAAACCGACGAAGGGAACCAGAAAGAAAAAAACCATCGCCGCCCCCGCCGCAACAGGCAACCGGTGGCCGATAGCGACGAGCCGTGGCTCGATGAGATAAAAAACCGCTCCTTCGAGGAGCAGCAGCATGAGGAGGCTTGCCCAGCACGACCCCAGGAAGGTCGCCTTGGACCACCACGAACGCCATGGGGAATCCTCCCGCGACTTCCCGTTTTCGCCCTGGCTCCCGACCGCCGACCCTGCTTTAATAAGCTCCATTGCCGTCCGGATCAGCCGATATTCTCGACACCCTGCACTTCGGGAATTCGATTCTTGAGAAGCCGTTCGACCCCCATTTTCAGGGTCATGGCGGCCCCCGGGCACCCGTGGCAGGCACCCTGTAAACGGACCCGCACGATGCCTTCCTCCGTCACTTCGACCAGTTCTATATCGCCGCCGTCGGCCTGAAGATTGGGCCTGATCTCGTCAATTACCGCCTGGACCTGCTCCTTCATGGGATTCCTTTCTCCTGCACGGAATAGAAGTCGGCCGGATCGCTCTCCGGCCTCTGGTGCAAAAATACATGGCCCCGGGATGGATTTCAACCGCCCGGCAGGGCCGGGCGGAGCCGGAAGACACGAAGGACTCAATACACGGTGAGCTTGCCGGAAGAGAGGAAATCGGCCGCAACCGTGGCGCCGGTCCATGCAACCGACGATTGGCAGGAGTAATTGGTGAAGTTCAGCGCGCCGCAATTATCGAAAGCGTAATCGCCGTTTTGCAGCCCCGTGGCGACATTGATGGCGGAAAACCACTGATTTGCGGTGAATTGCAGCTCAAGATGGGTAGTATCGGACGAGGAGAGCGTAAAAATGCCTCCGGCAAACGAATAGGTCTGGCTGCACGGCCCCTGCGCATAAGCGATATGCACACTCAGGGGATGGATCTGTCCGGCATAGGGAAAGGTGCCGTTCATGACGATCTGGCTGCCGGAGGTATCGTTTTCCAGCGCCTGCGCGGAATTCGTGTTCTGCGGAAAGACCAGCTTCACGCCGCTGTACCGTGCGATGGGAAGCAAAATCGATGATGCCCCCGAACCGGAACTGTCGGACAGGGCGTTGAATGACTCCGCCGGGGCAAGAATGATACTGTTGCTGTCGCAGGAGAGATTGGCCGGCCTGCTGTGCATTGCCGCCAGAAGGTCGGATGGTCTATCGGATGAATCGACCAGGAAATGAATGATAATCCCGGACAGCAGGATATTGTTCAGGGAGATGCTTGTCCCCCCCTGGTCGGACGTCGTTACCGACGAGCAGCTGTCGATGACCGTCTTGGCCGGGGCCGCGACGGCAGTCGTTTTGGCGGCCGCGGAGGTGATCAGTACCGCCATGGACAGCGAAACGGTTGCGCCGGGATTGCCCGCCCCCGAACCGCCGGCAATGACCGACGGACTCTCGGTGAGGGAGCCGCACCCCAGCAGGAAAGCCAGGCCGATCAGGCCGAGGACACCGGTTTTTTGTACGGCTGCGCGGATCATTCCGGGTCCACCTCCGTGATTGACATAGGAAACAATTGCAGGTTGACCTGATACACACGGTCGGCGGTTTTCTGCGTCTCGCTGAATGCAAGTAACTCCTTCCAGAAAGCCTCCATCCGCATTTTTACTTCCGCGTACCCTTCCCGCGATACGCCGAGGGTCACCGAGCGGATGTCCCTTTCGTCCGGGGCAAACCGTTCGATCGCCTTCCCCGCAAGCTCGATGACCTTCTTATGGTAGGTGGTGACGGCCAGGGAGAGCACTTCCGAAGGGGTACTGACGGCCCGGGCGGCCTGCGCCCATCCGCCATCCCCGGTTGCAACGACCAGCCCCAGCGAAACGAGCAGATCGATCGCCTTCCGCACCTTTGCCGTGGAAACCGGCGGGATAATCGCCTCGCCGATCCGGGCGGGATCGCCTTTGAGCGAAGGCTGCACGAGAAGCTCGCGGATGACCGGAATATACCAGTGAGAAAAGAGATCGTACTGTTTTTTATCGAGAGAACGGACCGACGTATACTCGCGGGCAATAAGGATGATCCTGAACCAACGGTCTTTTTCCTCATGCGTTTTCGCATGATCGAAGGCCGCGAGATACTCAAGGTATTTTCTTTCCTTTGCAGGAAGGTGCAAAGCCCGCGAGAGCGCATGAATCGCCCCCGCGCCGATGTTCAGCTTGCGGTCGCGGATAAGCTGGAGGTAATTGGGCGAGCTTGACCCCGCCATCCTGGCGAACGACCGGAAGGACATGGAAGAGTCGTCCGCCCGCAGCGACTCGAAAAGATCGGCGAGAAAATGACGATAATCCAGGTACTCATAGATTGTCGGAGCTGGTGCCCTGGCCTTGTCCATACCTTATAATATAAGAAATTGAAGTTCAAATGCAAGAATAATATTTATTTTATTCGATGCCGTTATTATTCAGCCTCAATAACCGGGCATTTAAAGCATACTTAAAAATAATTTCATGGTGATTTTTATTTTTTTTTATACACTTGCCGCGCAAAAATATATATTACTGACGGCGCTGCACCTTTGTGAGGGAAGGTACAGCCGCTTCGGCTGTACGAGTGATGGAACTCTTCGGCTGTAGAAGTGATGGTTCGCCTGCGGTTAGAAGGGGGCGCAGGCGAGGCCATCCCCCGGTCATAATCGGGTGAAGAGATGAAAAGGGGGACCCATGATGAATGGAGTCCCCTTTTTTTTGCCCGATCCGCTAAAGAAATTCAAGATTCTGCCGATACTACTGGATAGGAGAACGAGCGGGCGAACCAGGATGGTGTCGCAGGCGATTGAAGCAACTCGGGAAAAGGCCCATGTCTATCCAGGGATCGGATAATAGCAGCTATTCCGCAACCGAAAGCGTTGCGCCGCCGGAGGTGGGCCCGGCCATTGCCCCCCGTCTCACGGGGCATGACCGGACCGACGAGGCAACGCCACTTCCGACGAGAGCGGAGCTCATGCGGTCGGTGAAGCGGAAAATAAAATCCGGCTACTATAATTCAGATTCGGTCCTGGAAGACTTGAGCCACGGTTTTGCGAGTGCGCTTGAATCGATGTGACCGGCGGCGAAGTATTTTTCCCCCATGTTTCGACGCGCCCTTTCCCGGCTGTCCTCATACTACGCTTCCGGAAACCGGTGGTGGCTTCCGCTTGCCGGTGGAGCGCTCTACCTCTTTGCCCTGCCGCCCTTCAACCATGAGTATCATCGTGCGTTTTTTCTCTTTCCTTTCCTGAGTTTTATCGTTCTCCTGCCGCTTCTTGCCGCAGCCGTTCAGAAAAACTACAGGCGCGCCCTCCTGCACTCATTCTTATTCGGATTCGCCGCCTCGCTCGGCCAGTTCTACTGGCTGATATTCGACAAGGTGGCGGGCTTATGGCTCTACGTCATCATCGGCCTGTTCCTCATCTCCGGCGCGGTCGGGCTCTTCTACTGCGCGGCGGGCATGCTCTTCAGGTTTACCGTTCGCCGCTGCGCCCGGGCGTATATCTGGATCTTTCCGGCTCTCTGGGTTATCGTCGATTACTCCCGAACAAGGGGCGACCTCGCCTTTCCCTGGTCGTTTCTCGGGTACTCCCTGACGCCGCTGCTTCCGCTCGCCCAGATCGCCTCGATCACCGGCGTCTGGGGGCTGACTTACCTGATAGTTCTTGGCACCATGCTGCTCTGGAAGACGCTGGGCGGCATTGCACGGGGAGAGGCGGGATGGCGCGCCCTTCGCCCGTGCGCACTGTTTGCCGTCGCCATCGCCCTCGCCTCGCTCTGCGGATGGTACCGCATGCACCGTATCGAAACGCGCCGGGGCGCCTCCATCACGGTATCGATCCTGCAACCGGATATCGACCAGTTCCACTGGGACAATTCGATGCTCGATACCGCCTTCTCCCTCACGGCCTCGATGATTGACGATGCCGCCGCCGCCAGGCCCGGCCTGATGGTCCTGCCGGAAAGCGCACTGCTCTGCTATATCACGCACGAGGACGAGCGGATCGAAAAACTGTTCGCCGAAGTGGGGCGGTCCGGGGCGCCGCTTATTTTCGGTGCCCTGGACTGGGACCGGGCGCCGGCGGCATCCACCTATCGTTACAACATTTATAACGCCGCGTTTCTTTTCGATGCCCATGGCCGCGATTTCCAGGCGTACCATAAAATGCACCTGGTGCCCTTCAGCGAAGCGATGCCCTTCGAAGGCGTGTTCCCGATTCTCTCCCGAGTCAATATCGGCGATGCCGGATTCCGCCGGGGCGGGAACGAGGCGATATTTTCGATTGCACCGGGAATCAGGGCGGCGCCGCTCATCTGTTACGAGGGGATCTTCCCGGATTTCGTCCGCGAGCGCGTCCGGCACGGGGCGAATCTCCTCGTGAATATCACGAACGACGGCTGGTTCGGCAAATCGAGCGGTCCCTACCAGCACGCAATCATGGAAAGGATGCGGGCGATCGAAAACGGCGTATCCCTCGTCCGGAGCGCCAATTCCGGTATCAGCATGGCGGTGAATTCCGTGGGCCGCGTTTCGGGGTCAACGGGCCTGTATGTGCGAACCATCCTGACCCGTGCCGTCGGCATCACCGTCACCCCTACCCTCTACACCCGGTTCGGCGATTGGTTTCCTCTCCTCTGCGCCGCCGTCGGCACCCTCGGACTCCTGCTCCCCCTCGTGAGGAAGAAACCGGGCGTACGTCCCGGCAAAGAAGTTATTTGATTATTTAACGGATTAGTGGTATATTATTGTCAGGGAAGTTCTGTCGGCGGAGTTGCAGGCTTTTTTCCATGGATTCCGAAGAGGGGCTATGAAAGGAATCGGGTTTTTCCTACGTTTGTGCGCTGCCGCGGTAGTCCTCGCACAGTGCCCGATTTCGGGTGCTCCCGCGACGCCCGTCTCGCCGATCGTCGCGCTCGAAGGATCTACCTCAACGAGGCCGATCCTCGCCTTCAACTACGACACCCGCATGCTCGTGATCAGCATCGACCATGCACAGCAGCTCTCCATTTCCGCCTACGTCATGACCGGGAAAAAGGTCAGCAGTTTTTCCTGCGAAAAGTACCTCGCCGCGGGGACCCACCGGATCAATTTCAACAGCCAGCGGTTGTCGAACGGCGTCGTTGTCTTCAAGGTCGAGGGCAACGGATTTTCCGTCTCCAAGACAATCAATCTCACGCGATAGTCCTTGCCTCATTCCGAGGTCTTTCCTTAAACCTTTCTTTTCCTGAGGCGTGAAGCCTTTCTTTTCCTGAGGCCTGAAGTCTTTCCTTTCCCCTCCCTTACCGTACCACCAAACTGCCCTCGTCCATGACCGTCCGCTCATCCAGAAACCGATACCGGTAAAGCCCTTTTCCCCTGGCGGAAAGTTTCCCGGCAACGTCGAGGACCTCTTCCCTTGTGGCCGAGGCGGTGAAGGGAACCTTCGCGACCTGGCGGCCGCTCAGGGAGTATATCGCGAGGGTGCCGCTATACCCGAGGCCCGGTCCCTTTATCCGCAATGCGCGGCCGAGCACGCCGATGCCGTTCGTGGTAAAACTAAAAGCCGTGGACCAGGCGCCGGTACCGTACGAATTAATCGCATCGACCCGCCAGAAATAGGTGGTAAACGACGACAGCACCCCGGCATACCGCTGCGGCACCGTAACGACGGTATCGGAGGGCGGAAGCGTGAAACTCGACGAGGTCGCGAGCTGTACCTCATAGGAGGAGGCTCCGGCGACCGGGTTCCACTGTAGCACCGGATTCATGGGGATATTGACCGCGGCGTTTGCCGGACCGGCGAGGAGGGGGGCGCCCGGAATCCCCGGCTGGGTCGTAAAACCGGCGACCGTGCTCCAGGGACCCGTACCCCAGGCGTTGGTCGCATTGACACGCCAGAAATAGCCGGTCGAGGTCGGCAGCGCCGCCGTTTCCCACGCGGTATCGGTCACCGCGGTGTCGATCGCCGAAGTAAATGAGGTGCCGGTGGAAATCTGCACCAGGTAGCTTGCGGCGCCCTTAGCGCTGTTCCAGGTGAGGACCGCGTTCAGCGGCACGTTCGTCGCGCCGTTTGACGGAGCGATAATCGTCGGGGCCGACGGGGCTATGGGCGGAAGCGCGGTAGTAAAGCTATCGCCCACCCAGGGGCTTTCCCCCCCGGAATCGCTCGACGCAACCCGCCAGTAATATTTCGTTCCCATGCCAAGCGACACGGCGAGCGAATCAGCGACGGGCGCGGCGTTCGTCGTCGTCGTGCCGAAGGTCGCGGTCGTGGAAACCTGCACGACATACCCGGTCGCCGCCGGCACGGCGCTCCACTTCAGGGTGACGTTCGCGGACACACCCGCTGCATTGTCCGCCGGAGCGGTCAGGGTCACCGCGGCGGGCGCGGCAATGCCCTCGATGACCGAAACGGTATTGCTCTTATAGTTCGCCACGTAAATTTTGTCGGTCAGCGAATTCACGGCTATCGCCTGCGGCGTCGATCCGACGCCGAGCGTATCCGTGAGATTAGTCGTACCGTCAAGGACCGTGACGTTGCCGCTTTCGCTGTTTGCGATATAGATCTTGTCCGTCGCCCCGTTCACCGCCAGCGCCCACGGTCCGGCCCACACCGTGCTCACCGCGGTGGTCGCGTTGGTGGCTCCGTTTATTATCGTGATGATATTCGTGCTGCTGCCGTACGCGGCCACATAAATTTTATCGGTCACCGGATTCACCGCCAGCGCCTGCGGGTACTGCCCCACGCTCACGCTCGTCGTCGCCCTGGTCGCCCCGCTGATGACGGTGACCGTGCCGCTGCCGTAGTTTGCAACGTAAATCATGTTTGTCGCCGGATCAACCGCTATCGCCTCGGGCGACGTTCCCACGGCGATACCGGTCGTCGCATTGGTCGCCCCATTGATTACCGTCACCGAATCGCTGCCGGCATTCGCGACATACACCATGTTTGTCGCCGGGTTTACCGCCAGCGCATAGGGGTGCACTCCGGTGTTCACGGTGGTCGTCGTGTCGGTCGCGCCGTCGATCACCGTGACCGTGCCGCTGCCGTAGTTCGCCACGTAGATCTTGTTGGTAACCGTGTTGACCGCCAGCGCAAAGGGAATGGACCCGACGCCGACCACCGAGGTACCGCCGGTCGCCCCGTTTATCGCCGTGACCGTGCCGCCGCCGGAATTCGCGACATAGACCATGTCGGTTACCGGGTTCACCGCCAGGGCGAAGGGATTGGATCCCGATCGCACGGAGGTCGTCGTAGTGGTCGTGCCGTCGATGATCGAGACATTGCCGCTGCCGTAGTTCGCCACGTAGATCTTATTGGTAACCGAATCGAGGGCGATTGCCTGAGGCTCGGTCCCGGTGGTTGCGGTCGCTACGACGGCGTCGGCCGGAATATTCGTGGTGAAGAGGACCAGGAGCAGGAATACCGACAGAAGCGTTGTACGAATCGATAATGGGTGCATAATCCCTGCCTTGCCGTGCGAGTTGATCCGGCGCGTCGCCGCCCCGGCCGGTTCCAGCCTGAACCGATGTCGATCCCACCGTTACATCGATATCCTATCAATAATAATAGTTTCTGTCTCCTCCCACCAAAGTATCTCCCTGCCGTCTACAATCCCCCGGCAACGGTAATCCCCGCCACCACATACGGTTTCTCGTTAAATACCGCCCCATCCCCGGTTCTCTTTCCGAGGAGTCCGGCGGCGACCGGGGCCATGTACGAGTAAATCAGCCTGTCCGGGTCGGAATCCCAGGGCCCGAGGATCGCGACAATCACCTCGTCGCCGCCCCCGACCGGCGTAAGCCGGACCGCGGTCCCGATGCAGACGACCGTCGGGTCGATGCGGGCGAAGTCGATGGGCCGGGCGAACTGCAGTTCGTCGTGAAGCGTCTTGGCACGCGAGGAGAGCATCTCCTGGCGGGCACGCGCCGCATGGTATTCGAAATTCTCCCGCAGGTCGCCGTGCGCCCGCGCCTTGATGATCTCTTCGGTATTGTGCGGAATGTCAATCGTGGTGATCCTGGTGAACTCGGCCTGCCTGACCGCAAGCGCCGCGGCGGAAACGAAGAAGGTCGGATCCTTGACATCATGGGTTTCCGGGTACCAGGCGCGCAGGTCCTTGAGCATTTTCTCCCGGCGATAATCTTCGAGCGTCGAGTCCCGCTCCAGGAGCCCGATGATCTGTTTCGCCTGGCTGGTATCGAGCCGGCGGGCGACCTGGTGAAAAGCGCCGTCTTCGTCGAACAGTTTACGCAGGCTTGCATTCTGTTCCCTGATCGCGTTGCCCTGGAGGAGCCGGAGGATGAGCTGGAGAAAGGTCATGTTTGCAAAGCGTTCGAGCTCGGGCCGTACCAGGAGCTCGCGGCAGAGCCAGACGAAGAAGTCCGGAGCGGCGGCCGGACCGGACATCGTTTCGCCGACCAGGTCATCGGCAAAGACCGGGTCGAACTCCCGCAGCGCCTCATAGAGGAGAACGATCGATTGCGCATCGGATTCGCCGCGGATAAGCTCGGAAAACAGGGCATGCCAGTCCTCCCGGTGCTCCCGGATAAGCGCCAGGGCGCGTTTGCGCATGGTACGGTCGGAAAGACCGCGCACGAAGTCGAGCGCATTGGATTGCTTTACCAGCTCAGACACCGCGACCGTCCGTTCAACCCCGGTTCCGGAATCGGGCAGCTTTTCGAGCGCGAGGAATATTTCGAGCGACAACGCGCCGTCGTCCGTTATCTCCCGCCGCGCGTCCCCGAGCAGCGCATCGGCCATGGACGATGCGAGCTTCGGCGACCGCCTGGCGAACTTGCGTGCAAGGGCGAGCCGCTCGCGGACCGGGGCGGCCATGAACTCGCCGAGGAGCGTAGCGTCGGCGTCGTCCGCCGAATCGGACCAGGTGCAGATATTGCTTTTGCTGACGGTCAGTCGCCGGTCCTTGCGAGCCGCGGTCCACCAGGAGTTCCACTGCGACGGTTCAATGACCGCGGCAAGCATTTCGCGAAGCTCGGAGAGCGGCAGCGGACGCTCGATCGCGGAGAACAGCCGCCGGAGCAATTCGGGACCGTCGGTTTTTGCGAGTGACTTCAACTCCGCCTGCCGGTCGAGCGTGTCAATCAGGAAATGGCCGGGGGGCAGCGGTTCGAGCATACGCGCCGCCTCATCGGGCTTGAACGAGAGTAAACCGCCGCTCAGGGCGAAGTGAACCCGGATGGTGTCGAGCGTGAGGTTGATTTCGCGCACCCGGCCGACTCCCCGCGTTGCAAGGTACACGCCTCTCCCCTCGTCGTACCGGAGCCAGTTCTCGAACCGCCTGAACGCCGCCTGCGGGTCGCCCGCTTCGAGAACCCGGCAGTGGGTGACCAGACGCCTGAAATTCGGCGTCTCGCCGTAGAGGCGCCTGACGTGCTCAACAAGCCGTTTGCGCGGGTCGATTGCCTCGGGCCAGACCACGAGCAGGGCGCGGAGCAGGGCGATCTCCTCGGTTTCGAGGGTCCTCTTGCCAAAGGCTTCGATAAGAAGCTCGTAGTAGGTCTCAACGGTCTCCCGGTTATCGTTCTTGAGAAAATGACGGAATATCGGGATGAAAAACTGCAGATCCCCGGGCGCGGTTTCGATGCGGGAAAGCACGAGCTCTTCCACGCCGCCTTCGGAATTTTCTTCGAAAAGCAGTTTGACCCGCGAATCGAGCCGCGCTCCCACGGCCGCATCGACGGCCGCGTCCGCGCTGAATGCAACTCCCGTTTTCCATCTTTCCGACATGCACTGCCTCCCCCGATACCCGCCGTTGCAACACGGGCGGGCGAATTAAGATATGGTCCGGGACCGGCCCCGGGCCGGCTCCCCCGCCGTTCCAAGCACGAGGAGCAATTCCCGCAGAACCTCTTCCTGCCGCAGGCCGTCGCAGCGGACAACCAGTTCGGCGTATTTTTCGTAGAACCGTTTTCGCTCGAGGAAGAGCTCTTCGAAGCTCTGGTCCGCCGCCTTGGCGAGGCCCCTCGATTCAAAATTGTCGATTCTCTCCAGCAAAGTATCCATTTCCACCTGGAGAAAAACGATGCATCCGTTCCCCCGGAGATGGTGCATCGCCCTTTCGCTGTAAACGGCACTGCCGCCGGTCGCGATGACCGCATCGGCGGCCCGGAGCGAAAGAATCGTTTCCTCTTCGAACTCCCGCAACTTCAGGTAGCCGAAGGTATCGACGATTTCCTGCAGCGGCATGCCGCGACCCTTCTGGATGAGCAGGTCGGTATCGACGAAATCACGGGACAGCCGCTTCGCCAGAAGCACGCCGACGGTGCTTTTGCCGGCCCCCGGCATCCCGATGAGGACGATATTCTTCCCGTCGTTGTGCATTGCACGGCACTCCCTCCCCCGCGGATCATCGCCCTGCACCGCCGCCTGGGGGTACCCGTCCGCGCGGTTCATAAGATTAGAAATATACTTGCCACATTTGCAAGGCTGCTCCTTCGGGCTTCAATTATGTATTTTACTCCATTATTTTCCGCCCGCTCTCCATCACTCATCCCGAAAGAGGCCTCTCATGGACTTCATTAATGCCACGATTCTCGGCATCGTCGAAGGCATTACCGAATTTCTCCCCATTTCGAGCACCGGGCACCTGATCATCGTCAACCAGTTTGTCAACTTTTCCGACGACTCCTTCGCCAAAATGTTCGATATCGTCATCCAGCTCGGGGCGATTCTCGCCGTGGTGGTCTATTTCTGGAAGCGGCTGTGGCCGTTCGGCGCGCATAGGGACGGGCAGGAGCGATCGACGACCATTTTAACATGGAAGAAGGTCATCGTCGGCGTGATCCCGGCGGTTCTCATCGGGGCGAAGTTCGGTCACCTGATCGAGGAAAAGCTCTTTACCCCGACGATCGTCGCGGCCGCGCTCATCGTCGGCGGGATCATCATTATTCTCGTCGAAAGCCGCAAAAAAAACGTCCGGTTCGCCGATATCAAGACTCTCCCCTACGGCACCGCACTACTGATCGGGTTCTGCCAGTGCCTTGCCATGATTCCCGGTACCTCACGCTCGGCCGCAACGATCATCGGCGCGATGCTCCTCGGTGCATCGCGTATCGCCGCTGCGGAGTACTCGTTCTTCCTCGCCATTCCCACCATGGCGGCGGCGACGGTGTACTCGCTCTGGAAGCACCATGCCTCGATAACGACCCATCAGGTCGAGCTGACCGCCGTCGGCTTCATCGTCTCATTCTTCGTGGCCTGGGCCGTCATCGCCGGATTCATGAACTACATTCGGAAGAATGACTTCAGGCCGTTCGGCTACTATCGCCTGGTGCTCGGCGCGGCGATCATCGTGCTTCTTGCGAAGCATATCATTACCGGCGGGGCGGCCTGAATCACCGATAACCAAAAACCGCCCTATTTTTCCGGATCCGGGTTTCCTGTCACGGGTTCGCCGCCGTTGACGACCGTTCTCCTCTTTGAATCATCCATGACCGCCGCCAGTTTTTCTGGCCAGCTCGATTTTATTTCCTCCATGAGTTTCGGATCGAGCCTGGCCCTGTAAAATGAGGCGACCTTGCTGATATCGGTGTTCACGAGCTCCGCCCCCAGCAGGTTGGCCTCCTGGAGATCGGCTCCACGCAGATCGGCCCCCATGAGTATGGCATCGTGAAGGTCGGCCTGTTCGAGGTCCGCTCCCCGGAGGTCGGTTTTCTGGAGATCGGCGCCCCCTAAACCCGCTCGTCGCAGGTTTGCCCCCTGAAGCACCGTTTTAAAGAGGATGGCGCCGGCGAGGTCGGTTCCCAGGAGGTTGGCCCCCCCCATATCCGCTCCGCGGAGGTTCGCATCCTGGAAATGGGCACCGACGAGGTAGCTCCCGCGAAGGTCGGCGTTCTTAAGCTGGGCTCCCATGAGGAGTGCTCCCCGGCAGTTGGCATCCTTGAGGTTGGCGCCTTCAAGATCGGCTCCGCGAAGGTTGACCCCCTCAAGATTGGCTCCGCCCCAGAGGGAGACGTTCTTGAGGTTGGCTCCCTGAAAGTCGGCCCCGCGAAGGTTGTCCCCTACAAGGTACGCTCCCCGAAGACTGGCATCTTTGAAATCGGCCCCTTCGAGATTGGCTCCTTCAAGGTTCGCCGCCCGCAGGTCGGCACCCTTGAGCCGGGCTCCGTGCAGGTCGGCACCCCGAAGGTCGGCATCACGGAGGTTCGCTCCCCTGAGATCGGCGTCGCGAAGGTTGGTACCGGCAAGGCCTGCTCCCTCAAGGTTCGGTTGGAAGCTCAGGTTCACCTGCCGCAACCTGTTCCAGCTCTTTACCCCGGATTTCAGCATGCCGATCTGCTCGTTGGTACTGACGCACCCGACGGCAAGGAGCGCCAGCAGTACCGCACTCATGGTGTTTTTAAAGCCCATCGTACACCCCCTTGCATTTTTGTGAGGCCGCGGGGCGAAAACTTACCCCCCGGCACGGTGATCGTTTATCAGGGGTACCCTCCGTTTCATGGACGGAGATTCCCGCCGACGCAGTATAATCAGTCTTTATTGAGTCAATAAAATAATAGTTGTGAAACGCGGGAAGATTAAAAACGGCATGCCGCGCCGAGGGGGCTCCCGGATCATCCGCCGAGAAGTTCGGACAGCAGAATGTCCGGGTGATGATATCTTCTCCTGTTCCCGGTTTTTTTCCCGTACTGTATCGCTTCGACGGGACAGAACTGTATGCACGCCATGCACTGCTCGCATTTTCCAAGCCAGACGGGCTTCCCGTTCTCCATCGCGATATTCTTCACGGGACAGACCTTACCGCAGATACCGCACGAATTGCATTTTTCGAGAACGGTAAACGATTTGTCCATCCGGTGGATATGCGGCATGCAGAGCGCATGGATGGTCGAATAAATCGCATTGACCGCGAACCCGCCGGTCTCCGGTTTATGCGAATTGCCTTTTCTTATGCAACAAACGATGCTCGTTACCTTTTCCGCGGCCTTTTCAAAAACCTGCTTCTGTTTCTGCTCCGTAATCGCACCGTAAAACGGAATATAGTTGCCCGGCATCTTGACGCCGAATCCGGCGTTGAGCGGTGTCCCCTGCCTTTTAAGGGCCGCCGCCAAGTGCACCAGCGTGCTGCCCGACATGCCCCCGAAGTTCGCCACGGCAAAGACATACTTTCCCTTGCCGGTTTTCATTTTTTTCGCGAACTCCGCTATAATGGCGGGCATCCCCCCCATATACACGGGGAATACAAGCCCTATGCGGTCGGCCGAAAGATCCACGGTCCCGGTCATCGCCCTCTGCACCGGGACGAGCACGGTATCGCCGAGCTGCGAAGCGATATCCTTCGCTATCTTCAGCGAATTACCCGTTCCGGTGAAATAAAAGATCGTTGTTTTCATGACCGAGACTCCTTCCCCCGAGCGGTTCCCCCTGCTAGAGCGTATGGCGCGAATCTTAAAAATAATGCCGTTCGCGGAAGCAATGACATCTCCGGACGGAACACCCTTCGATCTGCCCGCCCAAGACGCACAACGGCGAGGTCATCACCGCGACGACGAAGAACATCGCCATGGCAATGCCGATCTTTACCGACTCGCTGCCCACCGGAACCAACTCGAAGACCGCCATGCACGCGGTCGGCAACAATGTCGGCACCGGGAGCGGGGAAGACAAGGCGCTCGCGTACAACATCTTTCAGAATGCGACCCGGTTTACCCTTAAAGGGTACCCGAACCTGGCGGTTCTCGACGCCGGGGAAGGGATGGAGGGACAGGGACCCCTGAACGGCACCGGCGTCTTCCAGTTATTTCATTGCTATTGTTCATCGACTTCGATAGCCATTACTCCCGTTTCCCGGTCGGACCCGCCTCCGATCTATTATTTTTCATTTTTATCATTATTATTCTTAATTATTTTTTCGTCCGGAGGTCTCCCTGGAGCCCGACAAAAAACAGCTGGCGGCGAATCTTGCATCCGTCCGGGAACGCATGGATCGCGCCTGCTCGCAGTCCGGACGGCCGCTCGAAGCGGTCCGGCTCATCGCGGTGACGAAAATGCATCCGGTCGCGACCATCGCCGCGCTGATCGACCTCGGTCTCCGGGAGTTCGGCGAGAGCCGGGTCCGGGAAATCGTCGAGAAAGCCCCGCTCCTGCACGGCGATTTCTGCCTGCACATGATCGGCCGCCTCCAGACGAATAAGGTGGCACCCGTGCTGCCGCAGGTCGGCTGGATTCAGTCGATCGACCGGGAGCACCTCATTGCGGCCATCGAATCGCGGCATCGGGGAGAGCGGAAAATCAAGGCGCTTGTCGAAGTCAACACCTCGGGGGAGGCGTCGAAGAGCGGCTGCCTGCCGGGAGAGTGCCGACGGCTCTGCGAGCTCGTTTGTACCGGCAAAGCGATGGAATTCTGCGGCCTCATGATGATCGGCCCGCTCGGCGCACCGGAGCTGCAGGTGCGTAAAAGCTTTGCGCTCCTGCGCCGCCTGGGCGGGGAGTGTCGCGATCTCGCTCCGAAGATCGAACTTTCTATGGGGATGTCGGACGATTTTTCCTGGGCGATCGCCGAGGGCTCTACCATGATCCGGGTAGGCACGGCACTCGTCGGTAAACGGTACTGAACGTAATCCGCGGAAAGGGAGGATGCATGCGCCTGTCGCCTCTTGACATAAGAAATCAGCGGTTTTCCCGATCTTTCCGGGGATGCAACCCGGATGCCGTAACGAGCTTCCAGAACCTCCTGGCGAACGAAATGGAGGAGCTTATCCGGCAGAATGCCGACTATGCGGCCCGTATCAAGCGTCTGGAGGAGCGGCTCGAAAATTACGCGAGGATCGAGCGTTCGATCAATGAGACCCTTATCCTGGCGCAGAAAACCGCCGATGAGGTCCGGCAGAACGCACAGAAGGAGGCCGGGGTCATTGTCAGGGAAGCGCATCTGCGGGCCGAACAGGAGGAGGCCGGTCTCCGTGACGACATCAGAAAAATCCAGGCCGAGCAGGCCGCGATGGAGAGCCAGCGGGACATGTTTTTTGCCCGCTTCAAGGGGCTTCTGACGACGCAGCTCAGCCTGCTTGCCGCCCTGGGCGGCGATGCGGGAACGGAAATCGACGGGGGTGATGTGGCGCCCGCGACGCAACTTTCGGATGAAGGGGATGCGGCTTCCCCCCTGGTGGAAGAGATTGCAGACTCCGATAAGTGATGGCCGCCGCACATAACGGAAAAACCGATGGAACCAGGATCGACATCCGCCTGAAACCGAGGGCGAAAAACGACCGGATTGCCGTGACCGCAACCGGAGCGATTGAAATTGCGGTTACCTCCCCTCCGATCGACGACCGGGCAAACGACCATCTGGTGGCGCTCCTGGCGGATCGACTCGGCATGCCGAAGTCGGCGCTCGCCATCGTGGGCGGCAGGCACGGACGGAACAAGATCGTTGCGGTACCGGGCCTTATGAAGGAAACAATTCTGGAAAAACTCGCGGCCCGGGAGGGTCGACAGGGATGCACGCGTCCCGGGAAAGGATAGTCCTGTGAACACCACCTTCGAAATGATTCAGGAAGCGAAAAGCGTCATCGAAAAAAGGTGCGATCTCGCACCGGAAATCGGCATCATCCTGGGAACCGGCCTCGGGCAACTGGCGGATGCCATCAAGGTCGCCGCCGTCATTCCCTACGAGGAGATTCCGCACTTTCCCCTTTCAACGGTCGAGCAGCATGCCGGGAAACTCATCCTCGGTTCGCTCTCCGGGAAAAACGTGATCGCCATGCAGGGCCGGTTCCACTTCTACGAGGGCTACTCCCTGCAGCAGATCGTCTTCCCGATCCGCGTGATGAAATTCATGAATGTAAAGACCCTGATCGTGTCCAACGCATGCGGCGGCATCAACCCGCTCTACGGGCCGGGCACCATCATGGTCATCACCGACCACCTCAACCTGCTGCCCGGCAATCCGCTCATCGGCCCGAACGATCCCCGGATCGGCCTGCGCTTTCCGGACATGTCCGAACCCTACTCCCGGAAACTCGTCGATCTCGCCTGCAGGACCGCGCTGGAAAACAAGATCCGCATCGAGCGGGGGGTGTACGCCGCCATGACCGGCCCGTCGCTCGAAACCCGCGCCGAGTACCGGATGCTTAAAATCCTCGGCGCCGACGTCATCGGCATGAGCACCGTCCCGGAGGTCATCGCGGCCGTTCACGCCGGCATGCAGGTGCTCGGACTTTCGGTGGTCACGGATTCGTGCCTGCCCGATGCGCTCGAACCGGCCGACATCGGCAAAATCATCGCCACCGCGAGCCGGACCGAGCCGTCGCTTGTCACTCTGATAAGGAAAATGATCGCCCAGCTATGAACAAAGCCTTTTTTGCCCCGGTACCCGCTTCTGTCAGCTTTCCCGCCGTTGAGGAGGAGATCCTGCGATTCTGGCGGGACACCGCGGCATTCGCGACGAGTCTTGACAAGACGAGCGGAGGCGCCCCGTTTGTCTTTTACGACGGCCCCCCCTTTGCAACCGGCCTTCCCCACTACGGGCACCTCCTCGCCGGTACCATCAAGGATATCGTTCCCCGTTACTGGACCATGCGCGGACACCATGTGAGCCGCAGGTTCGGCTGGGACTGTCACGGCCTCCCGGTTGAAAACGAGATGGAAAAGGAGTTCCGGCTCTCGGGTAAGAAGCAGATTGAAAAGCTCGGCATCCAGTTCTTCAACGAGGCCTGCCGCTCCATCGTGCTCCGCTACACCGGACAGTGGGAGACCATCGTCAACCGGATGGGCAGGTGGGTCGATTTCGAGCACCAGTACCGCACCATGGACCCGCCGTACATGGAGAGCATCTGGTGGGTCTTCAAGCAGATCTGGGAGAAGAAGCTCATCTACCGCGGATTCCGCGTTCAACCGTACTGCCCCCGCTGCTCGACGCCGGTCTCCAACTTTGAAATGAACGAGGGGTATCGCGAGGTCGACGGGGTTTCCGTCACGGTATCGTTTCCCCTCCTCGGCGAAGAGAACACCGGTTTTCTCGTCTGGACGACCACGCCCTGGACCCTGCCCTCGAACGTGGCGCTCGCGGTCGGGCCCGCTATCCGGTACGTCAAAATCCGGGACCATGAACACACCTACATCCTGGCCCGTGACCGGCTTTCCGCCTGCTATAAGAGCGAGGCGGACTATACCGTCATCGAGGAGGTGCCCGGCAGCGCACTCGAAGGCCTCCGCTATATCCCCCTGTTCGACTTTTTCGCGGGCCGCAGCGACCGCTTCTTCCGGGTCACGACCGCGCCCTTTGTTTCCACCGAGGACGGTACCGGCATCGTGCATATCGCTCCGGCCTTCGGCGAGGACGACTTCCAGGTCGGCGCGCGGCTCGAACTGCCGCTCGTCTGTCCGGTCGACGAGGAGGGGCGGTTCACCGATGAAGTTCCACCCTGGAAAGGGATGCTCATATTCGACGCCGACGCCGCCATTATCCGCGAGCTGAAGGAGCGGCACCGGCTCTTCCATCGCGGAACCATCCGTCACCGGTACCCGTTCTGTTACCGGTGCGACACACCGCTCCTGTACAAGGCGATCACCACCTGGTTCGTCAGCATTGCGCCGCTCAAAGAGGCCATGCTCGAAGGCAACGAGCGCATCCGCTGGGTTCCGCAGCACCTTCAGCAGGGCCGCTTCGGCAAAGGCATCGAGAGCGCGCCGGACTGGAATATCTCGCGTAACCGCTACTGGGGAACGCCGCTGCCGATCTGGCAGTGCGAATGCGGTCATGCCGAATGCGTCGGCAGCCTTGCGCAGCTGCACGCGCTTGCCGGCGGCGGCGATGAGGCAAAAGGGAAATTGCTCCACGCGAACGCCGCCGCGGCGGTTGAAAAGTTTCTCCGGGAAGAATCCGATGCGCGCTGCGCGGCGAACGGTATCGACCGGTCATGGGCCGAGCGGCTGCGCGAGACCCGGGTGAGCGGAAACGACCTGCACCGCCACGTACTCGACGAGCTGGCCATCACCTGTCCGGCATGCGGGAGCGCGGTCATGGCTCGCACCCCGGAAGTTCTTGACTGCTGGTTCGAATCCGGCTCCATGCCCTACGCCCAGATGCACTACCCGTTTGAAAACAGGGAGCGGTTCGAGAAAAATTTTCCGGCCGACTTCATCGCCGAGGGGCTCGACCAGACGCGCGGCTGGTTCTATACGCTCACGGTACTCTCGACGGCCCTGTTCGGCACCGAGGCGTTCAAAAACGTCATCGTCAACGGCATCATCCTCTCCGAGGAGGGCAAAAAACTCTCCAAACGGCTCCGGAACTATGCGCCGCCCGAGGAGGTGCTGAACAGGCTCGGCGCCGATGCCCTGCGGCTCTTCCTCATAAATTCGCCTGCCGTGAAGGCCGAGGATCTCCGTTTTTCCGAGAAGGGCGTCACCGAGATGTCGCGGGCGATCCTCCTGCCCTTCTGGAACGCCTACTCCTTCTTTGTCACCTACGCATCGGTCGACGGATGGATTCCGCAAAGCGAAGAGGCTCCCGAAGCCGGCGGCGAACTGGACAGATGGATCATTTCCCTGCTGCACGATACTATCGACTCTGTCAACAAGGAGATGGCGGCGTACAACCTGTACAAAGTCGTGCCGCTGCTCACCGGTTTCATCGACAACCTGACCAACTGGTATATCCGCCGCAGCAGGCGCCGGTTCTGGAAGAGCGAAAACGATGCGGACAAGGAGATCGCCTACCGGACCCTCTATTACGTGCTCCTGACCTTCTCGAAGCTCATGGCGCCGTTCCTCCCGTTTTTAACCGAGGCGATCTACCGGAACCTCGCGACCGGGAAGCGGAGCGATGCCGGCGCGAGCGTTCACCTTGAGCGCTATCCCGAAGTGCTCCCCGATCGGATCGACCGGGATCTCGAACTCTCCATGCGCCTGGTACGGGAAGCGGTCGTCATGGGCCGCGCCCTGCGGAGCAAATTCACCATCAAGACGCGCCAGCCGCTTGCAGAATGCACCATCATCATGCGCGACGAAGCGAAGCTTTCCCTCGTCAGGCAGATGGAAGCGCTCGTCCGTGAAGAACTCAATGTCAAGAAGGTGAGCTTCGATACCGATGAGGAACATGTGGTTGCCATTTCGGCCAGGGCAAATTTCAAGAAGCTCGGTAAGGCGCTCGGCCCCCGGATGAAGGATGCCGCGGCAATCATTGAAAAATTCAGCGCGGCGGATATCCACAAACTTGAACAGGGCGAAACGATCGAAGTTACCGGCATCGCCCTGCACTTCGAAGACATCGAAATCCGTCGCACGAAGCACGCGAATATCGAAGTCGAAGCCGGTGCGGAAATGATCGTCGCCCTCGACACCACCCTTACGCCCGAACTCTATCGGGAGGGTCTTGCGCGTGAGTTTGTCAATCGAATCCAGAATCTGCGCAAGGCATCGGGCTTTGAAGTGAGCGATCGGATTACGCTCCGCTGCAATACGGGCAGCCCCGAATTGAGCGATTCAACAAGTCAATTTGAAGGGTACATTAAAGCGGAAACTCTGACCATGGATTTGTCTTACGGCGCGATCCAGGACAACATGTATCGTGAACGAATTGAAATCGACGGATTCAGCGCGGAGATCGGCGTCGCAAAAGTATGACCGGACCCTGCGTTGCCTTTCGCCATAACCTATGAAAGTACTCAAATCACTCAGCAAATCGGTTCGCCATACGCTCCTGTACTGGATCGGCAGGGCCGCCCTTGCCGGCATCCCGCTCCTGCCCCGCAGCGTGGGCATTCCGCTCTTCGGCATGCTCGGCGACCTGGTTTTCCTTTTCCCCACCAATGACCGCCGCCTTACGGTCGAGCACCTTCGCGCCGTCTTCGGGGCAACCTGGAGCGAAGAAAAAATCAGGCGCACCGCGCGCGAGGTGTACCGCTCGCTCGGCAGGAACGCTTTCGATGCCGTAAAGCTCAGGAGCGTTCCGGATACCGTTTTCAACCGTATCGTGCAACACGACGACCTGACCGAAATTCGCGCGGCGGTCGATGAGGGCCGGGGGGTTTTCGTGATCACCGCCCATCTCGGCTGCTTCGAAATGCTGCTCCAGTTTTTCGCCCGGCACGCGATGCCGTGCTTTGCTATTGGAAGGAAGATGTTCGATCCGCGGATCGACCACCTGGTACGCACGCTCCGCAGCGGCCCGGACATCGACTACATCGACCGCGACGACAGCGCCCGCGCCATCATCCGATTTCTCAAGGAGGGGAAGGCATTCGGCGTGCTCATCGATCAGGACATCCGGGCCGAGGGCGTGTTCGGTACGTTCCTGGGCAAGACCGCCTTTACCGCCTCCGGCCCGGTAAAGACCGCGATGCGGCTGCGCATCCCGGCCTTCGTGGTGACCACCGCGCGGAGGCCGGACGGCACGCACCACGTCTTCATCGGCAGGCGGCTCTCCTTCGCCGACAGCGGGAATTTCGACAACGATCTCATGCGGAACGTGCAGATGGCCAACGACGGCATCTGCAGCGCTATCATGCGATTTCCCGAACAGTGGGTATGGATGCATCGCCGATGGCACCAGCAGCCCGATCTCGAACACTAAGGTATACCGTCGCCTATGAAAAAAACATGTAGTGTCCTCCTTTTCGCCTGGCTCGCCCTGCTCCCGGGATGCGCCTCTAAAAAAGAACCGCTGCCGGTTACGCCCGAATCCATTACCGCGCCCTATGAGGAGCTCGGTAAGACGACCCTGTACTTTTACGAAGGCAGGAACAAGCGGTGGAAGCTCAATGCCGAATACATGAAGAAGCCGCTTTCCGACACCGGCACGATGCTCGTGACCCCGGTACGGCTCACCCTTTACGATACGCTCGGCAAGCCGCGCACCATCGTGCTTTCCGATTCGGGAATCACCACGTCCGCGCTCCAGAGTTTCACCGTCTGGGGCAACGTCTATATCCGCAACCAGGACTCGCTCATCGTGCGGACGCCCAAGCTCTGGTGGGTGAAGGGCAGCCGGAAAGTGGAATCGGACACCTTCGTGCAGGTCGAAACGATCAAGGGGGACATCCTGCGGGGAAAGGGGCTCGACGCGGTCGAGGATTTTTCCCACTTTACCTTCAAATCCCAGGTCAGCGGTCAATTCCCGGATTTCAAGCGCAGGGTCGAAGCGAACGAGGACCGGATCTATTGAGCCCCCGCCCCTCCGGCCGGTAATACCACAAAGTAAAGGCATCGTCCCATGCAGATCGCACTCATCATTGTATCCATCGGGGTTCTTGCGGCCCTCGTCCAGCTCTTCCTCCGGACCCGCACGAGCGATGCCCTGCGCGAGGAACTTGCGAGCAGGAAAACCCTGAACGAACAGCAGGACCGCCGGATCGACGAACTCGTCCTCCGCGCAGCCAGGGCCGACGAGCTCCTCGCCGCCAATGCCCGCCTGGGCGCCGAACTCGACGCCGAACGGAAAGCCACCGGGGAAAAGCTCCTCCTGCTGCAGGAAACGGAGTCCCGGCTCAAACGTGAATTCGAGAACCTGGCCAACCGCATTCTCGAAGAGAAGGGGACCTCGTTTGCCAACCAGCATGCCGAACGGCTGTCGACCCTGCTCACCCCCTTTCGCGAGCAGATCGAGGGGTTCCGCAAACGCGTCGACGATGTTCACAAGAGCGATTCCGAGGGATTCGCCCGGCTTATGGAGCAGGTCCGGCAGTTGCAGGAACTGAATGTGCGGGTGAGTTCCGATGCCAATAACCTCGCCGCGGCGATCAAGGGCGACGCCAGGGCGCAGGGTGACTGGGGAGAACTCATCGTCGAGCGGATCTTCGAATCGTCCGGCCTCGAACGCGGGAGGGAGTTCGAGGCGCAGGCGGGGTTGCGTAACGAAGACGGGAGGCTTTTCAAACCCGATTTCGTGGTCTATCTTCCCGGCGACAAGGCGGTGATCGTCGACTCCAAGATGTCCCTGACCGCCTACGAACGGTATTGCAGCGCACCGGACGAGAAGTCGAAAAACGCGGCGCTCGCCGAGCACCTGGCTTCGGTCCGCCGGCACATCGACGAGTTGCATGCCAAGGAGTACCAGCAGCTCCTCGGGAACAGGACCCTCGATTTCGTCCTCATGTGCATCCCGCTCGACGGCGCCTTCCAGCTTGCGCTGCGGGAGGACGGAAATCTGCTCTACGACATCGCCCGGTCGGGCGTGGTGCTCGCGGGTCCGGCCACCCTCATGGTCACGCTGCGGCTCGTCGCCCAGATCTGGCGACGCGAAAAGGAGAACCGCAACGCCGAGAAAATCGCCGACCGCGCGGGAAGGCTCTACGACCAGGTCGTGCTCGTCTACGAATCCATGGCGGATGCCCAGAAGAGGCTCGTCGGCGTGCAGGAGTCGTTCGACACCGCCATGAAGCGCCTCCGGGACGGCACACGGGGAAGCCTCGTCTCCCGCGTCGAAGATCTGAGGCTTCTCGGGGCAAAAACGACAAAGAGACTCCCTGCCGACCCTGCCGGGGAGAGCGACGCGCCTCCCCTTCTCGGCGAAGGGGAGGGGTGAAAGGCCGCCCCCCTTCTAAAATTCCCCCTCCCCGCTCTTTTCGGCGGCATTCCTCTCGTTCCGTCCCTTCGACCGGTCGGCGTTATCCTCCCATTTCCAAATTGTATTTTTATAGCAATTATGAGACCGATCATGTTTCTCCTCACCGTTGCGGCGTTTTTCGTGGCTGCCGCCTCCGATCCGCCCGAAGGGTCGGTGGACGGGCAGCTGCTTAAGCCATCGGTGCCGCTCATCCTCGAATCGGCCAATATCAATGAAAATACCTATATAAACGGAGAATTCGTCAGTGAGCTGCACGGCAACGTGGTCTTCCGCTACGACAGCATGCGCATCCGGTCCGACGAAGCGACCTGGCGGCGGAAGGAAGGGACGGTGCTGTTTCGCCAGAACGTCAGGGTGACGCGCGGCCGAAAGCTTCTCACCTGCGATCGGCTGAATTTTGCCAAGGGGAAGAGTACCCTGACCGCCTTGGGCCACTTTAATTATTTCGATACCGCCGATCTGACGCGGCTGAAAGGCGACCAGGGCGAGTACAATACCAACCTGAAAATTTTCACGATCACCGGAAACCCGGTACTCACCCATTTCGATACCACGGCGCGCGACACCCTGACCATCAAAAGCCTCGTCATGCACTACGAAGATTCGCTCAAGCGCGCGACCGCGACGGACAGCGTCAAAATAACCAAGGGGCAGCTCTCCTCATCGTGCCGCGCGGCACGATTTTTCACGAAAACCGACTATGTCCAGTTACGCGGCGTGCCGAAGGTCCGTTACGGCGTCCAGCGGCTCAACGGTGATTCAATCAACCTCGATTTCGACGGAGGAAAGCTCAGGCACGCGGTAATCGTGGGCAATTCCCATGGGATTTACTCCGATACCGGCACGGATAAAAAACACGACACCACCTTTACCCATATCTGGGGCGACAGCCTGGACATGGTGATGTCGGACTCGGGCAGGCCGAAGGTGCTCTGGTCGATCGGGAAAGCGTCGAGCCGGAGTTTTGAGAAGGGCGACTCCGCCTCCGCCAACAAGGCGAGCGGCAAGATCATGATGCTGGCCTTCGCCGGGGACGGCAATGTTAAAAACCTGAAAATATGGGGGAACGCACGCAGCACCTATTTTGTGGATGACAGCAGCGGGCGGGGATGCAATGAGGTGAGCGGCGACAGCGTGTCGGTGCGGTTCGCGAAGGGCCGGCCTCAGTTTGTCTCCCTGGCGGGAAGCACCCGGGGCGTCTACTACCCCCTTCCCTGATACATCCGGGGCCGCCATTTATTATTTAAGAAATGATACTATGAATGAAACGACTGTAACCGAAGAACTCGGGGAACCATCGATCGCCGCCGCGGCGGCGGGCCGGCGGACGCGGGAAATCCGTACCGACGGGCTTGTCAAGGTATACAGCAAGCGGAAAGTCGTCGACGGCGCCTCCATATCGGTGCACCAGGGCGAGATCGTGGGCCTCCTGGGACCAAACGGGGCGGGTAAGACGACCACTTTCTATATGATCGTCGGCCTCATCAAGGCGAACCATGGAACGATTTTCCTCGATGATGTCAATATTTCGAAAAAGCCGATGTACAAGAGGGCCCAGCTGGGCATAGGCTACCTGCCCCAGGAACCGTCGATTTTCCGGAAGCTGACCGTGGCCGATAATATTCTTTCGATCCTCGAATATCAGGGCATGCGCCTCAAGGAACGGAAGAAGAGGATGTTCTCGCTGCTCGAAGACATGAATGTGGCGCATCTTGCGGGGAGCTTCGGCTACATGCTGTCGGGCGGCGAGCGGCGACGGGTGGAAATCGCGCGAAGCCTCGCCATCCGGCCCGATTTCATCCTGCTCGACGAACCCTTTGCCGGCGTCGATCCGATCGCGGTGGAGGATATCCAGAGCATCGTGCATGAGCTGAAATACAAGGGATACGGCGTTCTCATCACGGACCACAACGTGCGGGAGACGCTGCGCATCACCGACCGGGCCTATATCATGGCCGAAGGTAAAATACTCATCTCCGGGACCGCCGAGGATCTGGCGGAAAACCCCGAAGCGAGAAGGATTTACCTGGGCCAGAATTTTCGACTGGATTAGGATAAGGAAACTTCTATGAACCTCGGTCTCGACATGTCGCTGCGGATGCAGCAGAAGCTCTCCTTTCAGATGATCCAGTCGCTGAAGCTTCTGCAGGTCAACACCCTGCAGCTTGAGCAGCTTCTCAAGACCGAACTCGAAATGAACCCACTCCTGGTCGCCGGGGAGGAGCTCGACGGGGAGCTTTCCGAGACCGAGGAGGAGATCGAGAAGGAAGAGGAGTCCAAGGAGGCCGAAGAGACGAAGGAGGAGGAGGACCTCAAGGTCGACGAGGATTCGATCGACTGGGAGGACTATCTCGAAGAGGGGTTCGACCTCGGCTACTCCCGCAACGAAGAGGTTGACAGGAACGAGGAACACTTCGAGCCCACCCCGGTCTACCAGGTCTCCCTCGAAGAGCATCTTACCGGCCAGATTGCCGAAAAAAACCTCCCGCAGGAGAAACAGCTCCTGCTGAAATTTCTCATCGGTTCCCTCGACCTCGACGGCTACATGCGCCTGCCGGTCGAGGAGATCGCCGAATTTACAAAAAAAGATATCCTCGAAGTCGAGGAGGCATTGCAGATTCTCTGGACCTTCGATCCGCCGGGCATCGGGGCGAGAAATCTCCGGGAGTGCATGATTCTCCAGTTGCGCCGCCGGAACATGGAGGGGTCGCTGGCGGGGCGCATCGTCGCCGACCACTGGGAGCTCTTCGAAAAGATGAAAATCCCGGACATCGCGCGGCAGCTCGGCGTTGAACCGCGGGTGGTCCAGGAGGCGATCGCGGTGCTGCGAACGCTCAACCCGAAACCCGGCTACGAGCATAACCCCGACAAATCCACCACCATCATCCCGGATCTCATCGTTGAGAAGATCGACGGTAAATTCGTCGCCATGCTTAACGACCGCTCGATTCCCTCCCTGCACATCAGCCGGTCCTACGCCGATCTCCTGCGCCGCGGAAGCACGGTAAAACAGGATGTCAAGAAATACGTGCGCGAAAAATTCAACAGCGCGTCGTGGTTCATCAGCGCCATCGAACAGCGCAAAGCCACCATGCTCAAGGTCATGTACGCCATCATCGACCGGCAGAAGACGTTTTTCGAAAAGGGCCATCCGCACCTCGCCCCCCTGCGGTTGCAGGATATCGCGGACATGATCAGCATGCATATTTCGACCGTGAGCCGCGTCACGAGCAACAAGTACGTCCAGACCGCCCACGGTATCTTCGAGCTCAAGTACTTCTTTACCGAAGCGGTCGGCAAGGATTCGGCGGGAGCCGATGTCTCCTCGGAGCGTATCCGCAATCGCATTCGTCAGATGGTCGATTCCGAGAACACGGGCGAGCCGCTCTCCGACCAGCGGATCGCCGATATTCTTTCGAGCGAGCACATTCCCGTGGCGCGGCGGACCGTTGCGAAGTACCGCGAACAGATGAAAATCCTCCCCGCCCGGCTCCGCCAGCGCTATGAATAGACGGTTATCGTGCATCGAAGCGTTATCGCTCTTTCCCGACGGAGTATTCCAAGGCATCCCGGTAAGATCATTTTTGGATTTCTTACTCGAAATTTAGAAGAGGTACTATGAAAGGATCCATTCGTCTGAAGGGAATAACTATTAAGGGCTACAAATCGATTAAGGAACTTGAAAACTTTAACCCGGGTGCTCTCACCGTTCTGATCGGCGCTAATGGTGCGGGTAAATCAAATTTCATCTCTTTTTTCCGAATGATGTCGTGGATGATGCAAAATCCGGGGAGCTTACAGGCATTCATAGGTCAAAACGGAAGAGCATCGAGTTTTCTCCATGACGGGCCGCAAAAGACCCGTGAAATCGAAGGGCATTTTGTTTTTGAAACCAGGGAGGGCGAAAATGAATATGCCTTCAGGCTCACCTACGCAGCGGGAGATACGTTAATATTTACCGACGAACGGTACCGGTTTTCCCGTAAATCTTTCGGCTATAAAAACGAATGGACCATTCTTACCCCCATGGGCCATCTCGAAGCCCATCTGCCGGAACAAGCGGAAGCGGCCGACCGGACCGCCCGTTCCATCATTACCATGTTACGCGCCTGTGTCGTTTACCAATTTCACAACACCTCATTTACATCGAGGATTCGGAGTACCTGGGCGGTCAGCGACTCCCGATGGTTGAAAGAAGACGGTGCGAACCTTCCGGCATTTCTTTATAGACTCAGGGAAATGCGGCCGGAATATTACCGAAGAATTGTTGAATATTTGCGACTTTCGATTCCGTTCTTTGCCGATTTTGTCCTGGTACCCGAAAACAATCGGCTGCTTTTGCAGTGGAAAGAAATCGGCGGTGATACAATATTCGATTCTTTTGCCGCTTCCGATGGAATGTTACGGTATATGGCGCTGGTTTCCCTGCTGGCTCAACCTCCTGACGAAATGCCGGATATTCTCATTCTCGATGAACCGGAACTTGGTCTTCACCCTTATGCAATAAATATCATTGCCGGATTGGTTAAGACAGCCTCAAGGAACAATCAAATAATCCTTGCCACGCAATCCCCGGTTTTGATTGATCATTTTCAGCCTGAGGAAATTGTCGTTCTGGACAGGATTGACAGAGAAAGCTCTTTTCACAAACTGGATCCGTCCTCACTTAAAGAATGGATGGATTCTTATACGATATCCGAGTTATGGGAGAAAAACGTGTTGGGCGGAAGGCCCTCCAAATGATCCGTTTACATATTGTCGCAGAAGGCCAGACAGAGGAGGGTTTTGTTAATAATGTTTTGAAACAGCATCTTGCTCAATTCGACGTTTTTGCCGATGTCCGGTGTATTGAAACGAGCCGTCGGCGGTGGAATCGTCAGATTTTCAGAGGCGGCTTCCTCTCCTATGAAATGCTCAAGAACGACCTGCTCCTGTGGATGAAACAGGACACTCATCCCGAAGTCCGCTTCACGACCATGGTCGATGTCTACGCTTTGCCTTCGGATTTCCCCGGCTTTGAAGCTATCGGAATGGCGAAAGATCCGATAAGCCTCATAGCTCGCCTTGAATCCTTAATGGCCGAAGATATCGATTCCAGCAGGTTAATACCTTACCTGCAATTGCACGAATTCGAGGCTCTCCTGCTGGCAGAACCGTCTCACCTCTCGACTTTTTTTATTGAACACGATCAAGCGATACGCCGGTTGACCGAGATGGCGCAAAGCTACGCCTCCCCTGAGTTGATAAACCAGGGAAAACAAACTGCGCCTTCAAAACGAATTATCGCCGAAATTCCGGAATATGAATATCAAAAGACATCGGTTGGGCCCGCCATTGCCGAAAAAATCGGCCTTCCGGTACTCAGACAAAAATGCCCGCATTTCGATAAATGGGTTACTCTACTTGAAACGCTCAAATCATGAATGATCTATCCGAGAACCTTAAACCGCAGGAAATGATGTTAAGACCCCGCCGCCGCCTGCCGGAGTGGCTCAAGAAACCCCTGGGGTTTTCCGGATCCTACAGGCAGGTTGCCCGCACCGTGGCGACGCCGCCGTCGGGAGAAAGCTCCGGGAGCGGGCTCAAAACGGTCTGTGTCGAAGCGCGATGCCCGAACCGTGCGGAGTGCTTTTCGGCGGGAACCGCGACCTTCCTTATCATGGGAAACGCCTGCACCCGCGACTGCGCCTTCTGCGGCGTACACCACGGCGGCCCGCAGCCGCTCGATCCGGAGGAACCCGGCAGGGTCGCCGCGGCGGCGGCCTCCCTCAAGCTCCGCCATATCGTGATCACCTCGGTCACCCGGGACGACCTTCCCGACGGCGGGGCGGACCACTTTGTCCACACCATGCGCCGGTGCAGGGACGCGCTCCCCCACGCAACCGTCGAACTGCTCATCCCGGACCTGGGGGGCAATCCCGACGCGCTCGCGACCATTCTTTCCTCGCCTCCCGATGTCCTTGGTCACAACATCGAGACCGTCCCGCGGCTCTACCCGTCCGTGCGGCCGCAGGCGCTCTACCGGCAATCGCTGCAATTGCTCGCGGCCGCACGCACGGTCGTCACCAAGGCAGGCCTCATGGTCGGGCTCGGAGAGACCGACGAAGAGCTCTATTCGGTTCTTGCCGATCTTGTCGTCGCAGGCTGCCGCATCGTGACCATCGGTCAGTATCTCCGGCCGACTCCCGCGCAGATCGAAGCGGTTCGCTACGTGACGCCCGAACGGTTCGAACGCTATGAATCGGTCGGCAAAGCGCTCGGGCTCTCAAGCATCGTCGCCGGCCCGTTTGTCAGAAGCTCCTTTCATGCACAGCGGGTTTTTGACGCCGCAAGCCGACCGCCGTCCCCCTTCACGGCCCGATGAAACGCTCCTCCCCCCTCCCCCCGATCGTGCCTCAATGGTACCATTACCTGAACGGGCGGCTTCCGGTCAGGCGCAGTTCATTCTCTCATAGGCGTGGAATATCGTATTTTGTAGATACATCCTATGATCATCCATCAACATCCAACCGATAAAGGAGATGCAGGCCATGGAGATACGAATTACTTCACGGCATAACAAGGCATCGCAATCGCTGCAGGACGCAATCACCGCCGATCTCAATAAACTCGAAAAGTTCTCTGAAAAAATCGGTTCCTGCCATGTCATTCTCGATACCGAATACGTCGACGAAACGGTTGAAATCACCATGCACGCTTTCGACCATGAGATCGTTGCAACCGGGAAGGCGGAAAATATCGGGAAGGCTTTCGACCTTGCCCTGGATAAAATCGAGCGCCAGTTGAAGAAATTGAGTGAAAAGATCAAGGATCACAAACACTCGTAGGGGGTTGGCAGACGGTTTATGGCGCGCAGGGGGCGCGGGTAAGGAGAGCGCAACGCAGGAAAGGATCACCCGGTGACTAAAAACAATATGGATCTCATGGTGGGAGCATCGATCCTTATTGCCTTATGTATCCTCATCGGCGGGGTTTTGTGGCTGAAAGAGGCGCTTGTTACCGAAAAACAGGTATACTATACCTTTCTGTTTCCCAATGTCGGGTCGCTGCAGGTGGGCGATCCGGTCATGGTCAACGGCGTCACCAAGGGGCGCGTTGCGGCGCTTTACCTGCGGCGAGAGCTCGTCGCGGCGGTCGTTCACCTCGATAATGAGGTCGCTCTCACCGATTCCTGCCGGCCGGTCGTTCAGAATATCGGCCTCATGGGCGAACGGGGTATCGGCCTGCAGTTGTCCGCCGCGGGCGGCAACCTCCGGCCTACCCGGAAAAACGATACGATGTTTGTCGCCGGGTACTTCGATTCGGGGATAGCCGAAGCGATGGGCATGATGGGGTCGGTTCTTTTAAAAATGGAATCGCTGGCGACCGATGTCTCATCGCTTATGAATAACACGGTCGGCGATACCTCGTTTATCCGGCTCTTCCATTCGCTCTCCTGCAGGCTTGACACGCTGACGGGCCTGACCGAGCGGATCATTGCCAGAAACGGTCCGCTGGTCGATAAAAGCGTCACCGACCTCGCCGAGGCATCGTCGCAGCTCAAGGGGCTCGTGGACAAAAACAGCGACCATCTCTCGACGATCATGGCCAACGGCGCGGCGATCTCCACCGGTGCGCTCGCCGTGATCGCAAGGGCCGACTCCCTCTCGACCATGATCAAGGGAATGGCGGGTGACGTCGAGGACGGCAAAGGCCCCCTGGGCATGATGCTGAAGGACGAACAGTTTGCGCAGGACCTCCGGCACGCGGTAAGGGGCATCGATTCGCTGACCGCGCAGGTGAGAACCGACGGGTTGCGATTGCGGCTTAAACTCGGGTATGGAAAAACTAAAAACTAACGGACAGGTATGGTGGAACGTCAGATAAAAGTCATAAACTCACTGGGTGTCCATGCCCGACCGGCGGCCAAAATCGTCCAGGCTGCCAATCAATACAAATCGGTAATCAAACTCATATCCGAGAACGGCCAGGCGGATGCCAAGAGTATCCTGAACGTCCTCATGCTCGGCGCGACCTGCGATACCGCCATTACCATCTCCGCATCCGGAATCGACGAGATCGAAGCCGTCGACTCCATCGCCGCCCTCTTTGCCCAGAAATTCGATGAGGAAAGCTGATGATCGATACGTCGCTGACGTGTAGAGCGGCGATCCCCCCGCGAATCCGCCGCTTCCCGCGATAATCGCAATTTCGATCATGGTTTCCTCATTCTGAGAATGACACGGCGGGTTCGGTCTTGCTCCCGGACTTTGATAAAACAATCGGGCAGGGAAAAAGAGCGGACAGGCAACCGCAGCCCCCGAAAAAACGACGATTTCAAAAAAAAGGCATGATTCTTGCAAGAGCTTTTACTTTTTATTATATTATTGCCGAATCGGTTTTACCACATTGTAAACGATACCGGGTCCGGTGCGGGATATTTCATCTACCGTTCGAGGGGATGTCCGGTCGCGGGCAAATACGGGAAGCAATCAACGGTTCAACAAAAGGAGGAAGTAATGATGCATCTACGGAATGGCAGGGGTTCACATGCAGTATCGACGGGGTTCAAATTCTATCCGCTGCTTCTGATCGGCATTTTCGCGGCGGCACTGTCGGCCCAGACGACCTGGACCACTATCGCCTCATCGGGCACCGACGTCGAACTGCGCAGCATCGTCTATGCAGACGGCCAGTTCGTCGTGGTGGGAGACAGCGGAACGATCATGACTTCGGCCAACGGGACATCGTGGGCGAAACAGACGTCCGGGGTAAACACCGATGAGGAGCTCTACTCGGTTGCCTGGGGCGACAACATGTTCGTTGCGGCAGGCGACAGCGGCGTCATCGTCACCTCGCTCAACGGCACCGTCTGGACAAAACAGACCACCGGCACCACCTATCAGTTCCATAGTGTTGTCTGGACCGGAACTCAGTTCTTCGCCGTCGGCGGCAACGGCATCATGTTTACCTCTCCCAACGGTACCACCTGGACCAGTCAGGTCTCCGGCACCGCCCTCGACCTCTGGGGTATTGCCTACAACGGCTCGACAGGCCTGTATGTTGCAGTCGGCGGCCTCGGCAACCAGATCATCCTGACCTCGACCAACGGTACCGCGTGGACCGGCCTGACGGCGCCCGGAACGACCGTGCTCTACGATGTGGACTGGAACGGCACCGTGTTCACGGCGGTCGGCGACAGCGGCACGATCTATACCTCGACCAGCGGTTCAACCTGGACCAAGCAGACCACCGGAACCACCGGCTTGCTGTGCGACATCCTGTGGGCCGGAGGACAGTATGTCGTCATCGGTCACCAGGGCGTCGGCGTCTTCGGCCCGATTCTCTCCTCGACCTCCTCGACCGGCGTCACCTGGACCGCCAGGACCTCCTCGACCACCCAGTGGCTCTACTCGGTCGCCCTGGCGCCGAACCTTTACGTCGCGGTGGGAACCGACGGCGCCATCATCACCTCCCCGGGTCCGGCGACCGGCGTCGTGAATGTCGCACCCGCTGCGGTGAAGCAGGAAGCGCTCCGTGTCAACGGCTCGCAGGCGAGCTATTCGATTGCCGCCAAAAGCCATGTCTCGATGAAGCTCTTCGATGTCCAGGGTCGGCTCCTGAGCGTGCTGGCCGATGCGGACCAGACCGCGGGCGCCTACACGCGCAGCATCCGCCCGGCCGGGATGAATCTTCCTTTTGGAAAGTACATTCTTTCCTTTAAAACCGCCGGGACCTCGCTTGATCGGCCGGTGGTTCTCGGACAGTAACGGCCCCTTGGGCGGAAGGCTTCTCCCGCCCAAGGCCGTCCCTATGCATCACGCATCCCCGCGGGTCAGGATGGTCTCCATCCTGACCCGCGTTTTTTTTGCACCACCGGAGCCTGTTGCGTAGACGGCATGCGTATTGCATATTTTTATTCGTCACCATTTTTATCGGCTCAAAAGGGAGGGATGACATGGCAGGATTGTTGAAAACATTGTATGGCTTTCTAACGCTGTCCGCGGTAGTGATGGCCGTCGTTCCCGCCGCCGAGGCGGGAGTGGCAATAGGGGTATCGGTCCAGCTGGCACCGCCGGCCCTGCCGGTGTATGACCAACCGGTCTGCCCGGGTCCGGGCTACCTCTGGACACCGGGCTACTGGGCGTACGGACCGGACGGTTACTACTGGGTTCCCGGAATCTGGGTCCTGGCTCCCCACCCCTCCCTGCTCTGGACGCCCGGCTACTGGGGCTGGGCGGACGGCGCCTACCTGTGGCACGCGGGCTACTGGGGCCCGCACGTCGGTTATTACGGCGGCATCTCCTACGGTTTCGGGTACACCGGCTCCGGCTATTACGGCGGATCGTGGCGGGGCGGCGTTTTCTGCTACAACCGGGCGGTGTCAAACGTCAATGTTTCGATCATCCACAACACCTACTCTTCGCCCATCGTCGGCAGGCCCGGCGCAACGCGGGTAAGCTTCAACGGTCCGGGCGGAGCCAGTGCCCGGCCGACCCCCGCCGAAATGGCGGCTGAGCGCGATACGCATATCCCGGCGACCGCCCGCCAGGCGCAGCACGAGCAGATTGCCTCGGCCAACAGGAATCTCCTGGCTTCGGTAAACCATGGACGGCCATCCGCGGCGGCGCTTGCCCAGCACGGTGCGCCATCGCAGGCAAGGGGCGGCACCCTGCCGGCGCAGCACGGGCAGGGCGGAATGGCTCACCCGGCAATGCACGGGCAGGGCGGAATGCCTCACGCCGCCGCGCCCCATTCGGCCGGAGCCAGACACGCCGCACCGCGACACGTTTCCGCGCCGCATGAGTAACTCCCCTTTAACCACTCTTCAACCAAGGAGGGCAGTGTATGAAAAGCAGGAATATCCCGGCAAACATGGCAGTTGCGGCAGGATTGCTCGGCATTATCGCGGGATCGGTGCAGACCATGGCCGATGCTCCGGGCAAGCACCCTTATTACCTCCATGCGCTTTCCGACCTTCGCCTTGCACGGGCCCATCTCGAGCAGGTTACCCCGAAGGATATTGTCGGCGCCCAGGAGAAGCAGGCCATCGACGAAATCGACGCGGCCATGCGGGAGATCAGGGCCGCCTCCATCGACGATGGAAAAGACCTGAAGGATCATCCGCCCATCGATGTCAAACTTTCGAAAGCCGACCGGTATCGCCAGGCGCTCCAGCTCCTGCAGCAGGTTGAAGGGGATATCAACCAGGAAGAGGACGACCAGGACGTCGTCGGCCTCCAGAAACGTGCGATGATGCATGTCGCCACGGCCGAAAAAACCGTGACGACCATCATCCGGGAGACCCAGCCGCCCCCGAAGCATCCCGCCTACCTGAACGCCCTGTCCGACCTGCGCTATGCGCGCGCCAACCTGGACAAGGTGGGAGCCAACGAAATCACCAACGACCGCGAGATGCTTGCCATCAAGCAGATCGACGCGGCCATCGGCGAAATCAAGGCCGCCTCGATCGACGACGGCAAGAACCTGAACGACCACCCGGCCATCGACGTCAACGTGAAGAAAGCCGACCGCTACCGTAAATCGCTCGAACTTTTACAGAAGGCGGGAGGGGATATCGGTAAGGAAGAGGACGATCCGGCCGCGCAGGGTCTCCAGAAACGGGCGATGACCCAGATCGTTGCGGCCGAACAGACCGTGACCGCGATCATCAAGCAACCCAATCCGGTCATCAAGCACCCCGACTACCTGAATGCGCTGGCGGATCTTCGCTTCGCGCGCGCCCACCTCGACAAGCTCGGCCCCGACGACATCGCCAACGACCGGGAAGTGCATGCGATCAGGGAGATCGATGCGGCGATGCATGAGATCAGGGCGGCCTCGATTGACGACGGGAAAGCGCCCGGGGAGCATGAACCCATCGACGTGTCTTTGAAGAAAACCGACCGGTACCACAAGGCGCTCGAACTGCTCGAAAAAGCGACGCAGGATGTTAAGCGTGAGGAGGATGACAGGTCGGCGCAGGGATTGCAGCAGCGCGCGCTCACCCATATCCAGGGGGCGATGGAGGAAGTGCATAAGGCGCTTGCCGAGCTGCTGAACTAAAAAGGCGGGTTATAAAATGCATGCGGGGGCGATTTACGAATCGCCCCCCTTTTTTTTGCCTCTGATAAACCTTTTGAGGATGATTTTGCAGGGGTGGCCGGATGATGGTTTAATAACACTACGTCGGATGCACTAAAAATATGGTTTATTTCTTTCGAGAAGCGTGCATTCTCTCCTTGCCTTTAATGTTGCCGGCTGAATCGGGCTTATCCCCTGCTCAGGCAGGAATGCATCCAATTGGTCAATGAGATTGAGACCCCGCAGAATCTGGATAAAGCTTTCAAGGTTGCAGCCACGACCGCTTTCAAGCCTCTGATCCACTATCCGGGTAATGCCCGATAACCGTGCAGAAAGTAGATCGAATCGATGTTACGAAGTCTGAAATCAGCTCTATATTAAAGGATATCAGGGAACTGATTGTTTCTGCCCGGTCTTCAGCTATCCGCAGCATCAATTCAATTCAAGTTGCCACCAATTTTGAAATTGGCCGGAGAATCATTAATAAGGAAGGAATGGAGGAGCTTCTGCTGCTCCATCTCCTTGAGGTTCCGTTTGAACTCCGACGGTCATTACGTTCAACGAACGCGATTGAAGGCTTGTTCTCAGGAGTTCGGTTATACGAGAAAAACATCCGGCGACACCTAATTGGTTCATGCCTTCGGCTATCTAAATTGCAAGCCGGTGACTACAGCCTCTCTGTATAACGCCGTGTAATCCCTTTCCTTTCCCCTGTCACCTTTTGTATTTTGCTTAAGACCATTTTCCTGAAAACTTTATTGTCACACTAAGCAGAGAACCAGCACTGCCCCATGCCCCGAATCTTCGACAACATCGACCGCCCCCTCCTGCCCGCCCTCCAGGATACCCTCAAGCTCTCCTACCGCGCCGATTTCTGCGTCGGCTATTTCAACCTTCGCGGCTGGCGGTTCATCGATTCGCTCATGGACTCCTGGAAGGGCGCACCCGATGAGTGCTGCCGCCTCCTCATCGGGATGCAGCGGCCGGACAGCGACGAGCTGCGCGACCTGCTCAGCGTGCACAAGAAGCAGACCGGCATGGACCAGCAGACCGCGAAGCGGTTCGGACGGCAGCTTGCCGAGGATTTCCGGAAACAGCTTTTGTGGGGCGCGCCGACCAACGAGGACGAAGCCGGGCTGCGGCGTCTTGTGCGGCAGTTGCGGGAAAAGAAGATTATGGTCAAACTCTTCCTTCGCCATTCATTGCACGCGAAACTGTACCTGCTCTTCCGCAAAGACCCGATAAGCCCGACCGTCGGCTACCTCGGTAGCAGCAACCTTACCATGCCGGGGCTGTCCGAACAGGGCGAGCTGAACATAGACGTGCTCGATTCCGACGCTACGGCAAAACTCGCCGGATGGTTCGACGACCGCTGGAATGATCGGTTCAATATCGATATTTCGGAAGATCTGATCAACATCATCGATAACAGCTGGGCGCAGGAGCGGCTCATTCCTCCCTATTACCTTTATATCAAGATGGCGTACCATCTTTCGCAGGAGGCGCGGGCCGGGCTCTCCGAGTTTAAAATCCCGCTCGACCTCGCAAGCAAGCTTTTCGAATTCCAGATCGCTGCGGTCAAGATCGCGGCGCACCACCTCATGCATCGGCACGGCGTTCTGCTCGGCGATGTCGTGGGCCTCGGCAAGACCCTCATGGCTACCGCCGTTGCGCGGGTCCTGCAGGAAGATGGGTTCGAAACGCTCATCATCTGCCCGCCCAATCTCGTGTCCATGTGGGAGAGCTATCGCGATACCTACCGGCTTTTCGCCCGAACGGTCTCGATGGGCCAGGTTGAAAAGATCCTGCCGGAGCTCAAACCCTTTCGGCTGGTCATCATCGACGAAAGCCATAACCTTCGCAACCGTGAAGGAAAGCGGTACAAGGCGATCAAGGATTACATCAGCACCCGCAACAGCCGGTGCATCCTGCTTACCGCAACGCCGTACAACAAGTCGTTCCTCGATCTTTCGAACCAGCTGCGGCTCTTCGTTCCGGACGATCACGATATCGGCATCAGGCCGGAGGCGCTGCTTCGTCGCATGACCGAAACCGAGTTCATCCGGCAGCACCAGTGCCCGGTGCGCTCCCTGGCCGCATTCGAGAAAAGCGAATTCGTCGACGATTGGCGGGAGCTCATGCGGCTCTACCTCGTCCGGAGAACCCGCACCTTCATCCAGCAGAATTACACCTTTGCACAGTGCGCCTGCGGCAGCACTTACAAGGGGTTCCCGGATACCTGCGCGGCATGCGGAAAGCCGCTATCCGGCAAGGAGCGCCGTTTCCTGCGGATGCAGGACGGGACGCCGACCTATTTCCCGGACCGGTTGCCGCGCACCGTCCGCTTTTCGCTCGATGAAAAAAATTCGACGGATCAATATGCGCGGCTCTACAGCAGGCGGGTGGTTGACAGCATCAACGGTCTCTTCCTGCCGCGCTACGGCCTGGGCAACTACCTCATTGCAACGCCGACCATGCCGCCCACGCAGGCCGAGGCCCACCAGATGCAGGACCTCTCTCGCGCCGGCAAGCGGCTCATGGGCTTCTGCCGCACCAATCTTTTCAAGCGCCTCGAAAGCAGCGGGCCGGCATTCCTGCTCTCCGTCTCACGGCATATCCTGCGCAATTTCGTTTATCTCCATGCCCTCGAAAACCATAAACCCATCCCGCTCGGCACACAGGACGCCGTTCTTCTCGATGACCGGGTGTATGACGAAGACAGCGAAACAGTTGCAGACTTGTTTGGAGAGCCCGGAGTAATCACTCCGGAAGTTCCCGTTTTTTCAATACCGATTACCGAGAAAGAGTACCGGGAGCGGGCCGCCGAAGTTTATGATCTGTATGCCGGGAAGTTTCACAGCCGCTTTTCCTGGCTTCGGCCCGATCTGTTTGTGGACGACCTCGGCACCCAGCTTCATCACGACGCGCGATCGCTTCTGGGCATCCTGGCACTCTCAAACAACTGGAAGCATGAGAATGACGCAAAGCTCAACTTTCTCTACGAACTGGTTGCGGAAAAGCATCCGACCGAAAAGGTAATCGTTTTCAGTCAATTTTCCGACACGATTCGCTATCTGGCGACACATCTTAAAAAGCTCGGCGTCGACCGGCTCGAAGCGGTGACCGGCGATACCCCGGACCCGACCGCCGTTGCGTGGCGCTTCAGTCCGCGGAGCAACGATAAAAAAAATGCCGGTGACCGGGAGCTGCGTATTCTTCTTGCTACCGACGTGCTCAGCGAGGGGCAGAACCTCCAGGACTGCGCGATTGTTGTCAATTTCGATCTTCCCTGGGCGATCATCCGCCTGATTCAGCGGGCGGGCCGCGTCGACCGGATCGGCCAGCAGGCGCAGACCATTCCCTGCTATACCTTTCTGCCTGCCGACGGGGTGGAACGGATAATCCAGTTGCGCGCCCGCATCCGGCAACGGCTCAAGGAAAACAGCGAGGTGGTCGGCACCGATGAGGCATTTTTCGAGGACGATAACTCCATCGAACGGATTGCCGACCTTTACAATGAAAAGGCCGGTATCCTGGACGGCGACGGAGAGGGTGAGGTCGATCTCGCCTCGTACGCCTACCAGATCTGGAAAAACGCGACCGATGCGCAGCCGGAACTTCGGCGAAAAATCGAGCAGATGCAGGACGTGGCTTTTGCAACCCGCCGACATACGCCCACTATTGCAAGGCCGGAAGGCGTGCTCCTCTATGCAAAAACCGGCGAGGGCAACGATGCGCTTGCCTATGTCGATAAGCAGGGCGTGAATATTACTGAATCGCAGTTCGAAATTTTAAAGATTGCCGCCTGCGCGCCCGACTGCCCGGCACAGCCCCGGAATGAGGAGCACCACCGCCTTGTTGCGGCGGGCGTGGAGCACATTATGAAGGAAGAAAAGCGGATCGGCGGGCAATTGGGCCGCCCGACCGGCGCCCGTTTCCGCTGCTATGAGCGGATGAAAAATTATGCCGCGTCCATAAAGGGCACCATGTTCGAGACGCCCGAACTGCTCAAGGCGATCGATGAAATCTATCGCTATCCGCTGCGTCCGGCCGCAACCGATAAGATCAACCGGCAGCTGCGAAATGGCATCCAGGATATGCAGCTTGCCGACCTTATTCTCTCGATGCGGGAAGAGGAACGGCTTTGCATAATTGAAGAATCGGAGCAGACGCAGGAGCCGAGAATCATATGTTCGATGGGAATGTTTGAGTCCATGAACCGGGAGAATGGGGATTAGTGCAGTCGATAACTGCATAAATAGGGTTCACTCAGTCAGTAACCGGCATGATTTACCACCAAGCAATTAAGGCGGTCGGCTATTGCCAAATTCGCTCAAATTGGAGCAATAATTGTATTATTTGAAGCGGAAATATTATATTATTATCATAAGCGTCTGGGATGAGTCGCTAAGCGTCTCATAGAAGGGCTTTTAGCCCTGCACCCAGTCGCTTTTTTTTTGCCCTTGCGGAGATCCAAATGTACCTCTGCTATGTTGACGAATCTGGCGTCCCTCAGATACCAGGAAATACCTCTCATTTCATCCTCTGCGGAATTGCAATACCTGCTGGTTGCTGGAAACAATGTGACTATGAAATAGCAGGATTAAAGCAGAGATGGGCGCTTCAAAACTCAGAAATTCATACGGCGTGGATGGCACGTCCTTATCTTGAACAGGCCAAAATATCCGGCTTCGATGCAATGAGCCAGGTTCAAAGAAGGGCAGAGGTCACTAAATACCGGAACATTGAGCTGTATCGGTTGCAGAGGTTACCAAATAAAAAGACCTATCACCAGCGGAAAAAGAATTTTGAAAAAACCGAGGCATATATTCATTTGACATGGCTTGAACGTCAAGACTTTCTTGTGGAATTGGCAAGAATCATTGGAAATTGGAATTATGCGAGGCTTTTCGCTGAGTGCATCGATAAGACCTTTTTCGATCCTACCAGATCCCGCCAGACTGTCGATGAACAGGCATTTGAGCAGATCGTTTCACGCTTCGAGCAGTATCTTCAAATTATGACCGTATCTCAGGAGGTCAACAGACTCGGACTGATCATCCATGACAATAATGAGACTTCCTGCAAACGAATGACCGAGCTCATGGGAAAGTTTCATGAACGGGGCACTTTTTGGACGAGAATCAGCAACATCATCGAGACGCCCCTTTATGTGGATAGTAAATTGACATCCATGGTTCAAGTAGCCGATTTATGCGGGTTTGCCCTGCGTCGATATCTCGAAAAGGGCGAGACAAATTTATTCGAGCAAATATTCAGTCGGGCGGATAAAAAGGATGGGCGTGTTGTAGGAGTACGGCATTTCAATGAAAAAACGTGTACTTGCCAGATATGTCAATCGCGAAGAATACCCTGATGAAATCACCTTATAAAAAGGGGGCTTTCGGCCCCCGATAGCTATCGCCATCCACCTCCGCTAACGCGGATTGATTAAAATATATATAGAGGTTCAACCCGATTCAAGAAAAAACCATGGCAAAACTCACTATTTCATCGACCCGCTCGCTCCTCCAGGAGTTCAATTTTCACAAGCTCTTCATCGAGGAACTTGGCTGGTCGCAGCCCTCCTCCCATGAACACCTCAAGATATCCGCCCATGGGATCGATGCCGCGGGGAGGCAGATTGCGGAACTCGGCGGCGTGGCCGTCTTCGAAATCGCCGTTGCAGGGGGCACCATACCCGGCCCGGACGAACGAAAAAAGATTCATGCCGAAGTCAAAAAGTCTTACCATGAAAACCTTCTCATCTTTATCAACAAGGAGAGAACCGAGAGCCTCTGGTACTGGGTGAAGCGCGAGGACGGCAAACCGTTCCCCCGCTACCACTACTACTCCCAGGGCCAGCCGGGCGACCTCTTCCTGAGCAAGCTCTCCTCGTTGGTCATCGATCTTGCCGATTTCTCCGAGAGCGGCGACATCCATGTCACCGAGGTGGTGAACCGCCTCAAGAAGGCGCTCGATGTCGAGCCGGTCATCAAGCGTTTTTACCAGCAGTATTCCGAACAGCGCATCGCCTTTACCGAACTCATAACCGGCATCAAGGACGACCACGACCGCAAATGGTACGCCTCAATAATCCTGAACCGGCTCATGTTCGTCTACTTTCTCCAGGGCAAGCTCTTTCTCGACGGCGGCAAGGCGCGCTACCTCCAGGAGAAGCTTGCCGAGAGCAAGGAGCAAGGCACGAACCGGTTCTTTTCGGTCTTCCTGCAGGCGCTCTTCTTCGAGGGTTTTGCCAAGCCGGAAGCCGACCGGTCGGCTTCCGCAAAAAAACTCCTCGGCGAGATCAAATACCTCAACGGCGGCCTGTTCCTTCCGCATCGCATCGAGATCGAAAACACCGCCATTGACATTCCTGATAAGGCATTCGAGAATCTGTTAAAATTGTTTGAAAGCTTCTCCTGGAACCTGAACGATGCCCCGGGCGGCCAGGACGACGACATGAACCCGGATGTGCTGGGCTATATCTTCGAGAAGTACATCAACCAGAAGGCGTTCGGGGCGTACTATACCCGTCCGGAAATTACCGAATATCTCTGTGAGCGCACGATCCACAAGCTGATCCTTGACCGGGTAAACAACGACGGCGTGCCGGGATCGATTGAGCCGACGCACTTCGAGCGCGTGCCCGACCTGCTCATGAACCTCGACGCCGACCTCTGCAAACTGCTCTTAACCGAGGTGCTGCCGAACCTCTCCCTCCTCGACCCCGCCTGCGGCTCGGGCGCATTCCTCGTTGCCGCCATGAAGACGCTCATCGAAATTTACTCGGCCATCATCGGCAAGATCGAATTCGGGGGCGACCGGAACCTGAAGGAGTGGTTGCGGAAAACGCGAAAAGATCACCAGTCAATCAACTACTTCATCAAGAAACGGATCATTACCGATAATCTGTATGGCGTCGATATCATGGAAGAGGCGACGGAAATAGCGCGGCTGAGGCTGTTCCTGGCGCTCGTGGCTTCGGCGGGGAGCGTGGAGGAACTGGAGCCGC
>CAZYYB010000009.1:0-54023 GCA_964651515.1 uncultured Fibrobacteraceae bacterium | reverse complement strand
GCTCTCATAATATCAAAATGGACGGGATAGTAAGATTTTAAATTGCACCAGCCCCTGGCCCCCGGCCGCGCGAAACGCGCGTCCTGGGGTCCACCCTCTCCTGCGGACCTCCGCAACGCCACCATTAGGTAGAAAACACATGAAAAAAGACACCCCGCTTCCCATTTTATAACTTCATCCTTTTGTTTTCAAAACCATCACGAAATGCACGTTTTTGATCATTAATTGGGGGTAAAAGTGGCGATATCGATCACGAAAACCCCTCTAATTGCACGAAATTTGCACGAAATTCATACTTAACTCATTGATTCAAATGATAAATCTAATTTTTTATTTTTTAATTATTTTTTTCCGAACCTCATTCCGGCAAAATTTGCCGGTTTTTTTCGACCGTGAACGGCTTCGCAAGAGAAGAATCACAAGAAATTAATGATAAACTGTAGGGGCGACCTGCGGTCGCCCTCCGAGCTCCGCCGGAGCAGTGCGCCGTGAAAGAGCGATCGTGCGGCCGAGGTCCTGAACCCTGGGTAATTTTAATTTTCTTGATAAACATTTCTTCTTTTGTCGATAGAACCGGCATAGCGGGTACCTCCCCAAAATTAAATGTGGTGAATTTCGACTGCAGTCGCGGTTTCCGGGTATTCACCTTCTAATGTCTAATATAACACATTTAAAGACAAAAATCAATATAAATTATCTACAGTGTGATTAATGCGTTGATATTATTGGGGATAAAAAGGGTTCAAGATAGTGAACCCCTACGGATTTCTATTTGTTATTCATTTTTCGTGCGCCGGCATGGCTCTGACCCCTTCACGAACGATGGCAAGACCCGCTTCAGCCGCCCGCTCGCGGCCCAAAGCTCGATGATCTGAAAGTAGCAGAAGATTAAAGTGAAATAGAATTTAGTTGAACCAAACTTAATATCATTTAAATCAATAATATATCGCTATTTCATGAACAGCAATGGACAATTTCGGCTTTGACATGTTGATTTGAAATGTTTAATTTATTACAATATTTCATTGCACAGAGTACCTCAGCAATCAAGCGGCAAATGATTTGCCGGAGCGTAGCATCTCAGCCAATCCCAGAACGATGTATCAACCTATAATCGAACAGCCTATAATCGAACAGTAAAAAAAGGCGCACTGTGGCAAACTGGTTTCTTGCATTTACATCCATTTTTTTGTTTTTCGCCGGCATCGTAGCTGCCCAGGCAGTTAACACTACCAGAACCGGATGGTTCCCGGGCGCAAAATATGGCTTGGAAGATACCTATGCCTTCGGCCGACTTGCTGGTGAGACCAATGGGTATCTTGAAACCGTGGACAGCTTTCTCAATCTTCCCCCAAACATCGATTCCCTGGCAAACAGTTTTAACGCCGTCCAGTATGCAAATGATCTTGCGGCCTTCGGGGTCGATTATCTGGAATTCACCGCCTGGCATGCCGATATGAATCTGCTCTATCCCAGCCATGTGATGGACTCGGCCCGGGGCGTCGGGCACTCCTGCAAGCGTGACCTCATTCAGGATCTTATCACCGCAGTGCATGCCAAAGGGATAAAAGTGATTCTTTATGTGCATCCGGCCGATGGGCACGATATGTCGCTTGCCGACCAGATCGCCCTGGGGTGGAACAGCGCCGCCGGGGTTGCAGCCGCCTCCAATACCCAATGGATGAATTTCCAGGACGCGATTTTCAATGAACTGTGTTCCCGCTATGCCACCAGCATCGACGGTTTCTTTTTTGACGGACTCTGGTCCCATCATCTGCCGGAGATCGCCGGCTGGGTCAATCCTGCACCGATCGCAGCCATTATCCATCAATACAATCCCAACGCCGTGGTGATAGATAACAATACCGGGATTAACGCCGCATGTGAGTATAATACCCAGGAGCGGTATCCCACGACCACCAGTTTGCAGACCTACGGCAGCACCACCGACCAGGTCCAGCTTCTTCTCGGGACATCATGGTGGGCCGACACTCCCTATACAATCAACGTTTGCAAATTCAGCCCGGAAAATATCCTCAGATGGACGATTTTTCAAAGCGGATGTTCCAGGTCGGGCGGCATGTGCTGGGGAACGGGATCCTATTGGAAAGGCGGATGGCAGGGCGGCATCCAGCCGGCACTTACTCAAGTCGGCAATTATTTAACGCCGATTTCCTCGGCGATCAGAAACACCTATCCCAGTACCTCATACCCCTTGATCGATACGACGCACTACTCCGCCATGCCCCATGGAATCGTCGCTTTCCGCTCGCCGGACAATACACTGGAGTATATTCATGTGCTGAAACCGCCGACCGGGACTACCCTGACGCTTCCGCTCCCTGCGGATGGGAAAGTATTCACTTCTGCAACCATGGTGCCGTCCGGCCTCGGCGCGGCCCTGACCCAGGATACCGCCGTCCATATCAGCATATCGACGGCCTGGGATTCCGTCAACACCGTCATAAAATTAGCTGTGAACCCGGCTTCAATCCGGAACAATGTGGCATTTCTCAAGCCTGTCAGCGCATCGAGCACCGTGACCGGAAGCGGCTGGGCCATGGCTTATGCCAATGACGATCAGGTGGTAAGTACCGCCTATTCCATGGGGTGGAGCAGCAGCAACACCCTTGCATCGAACCATACGGAATGGATCCTGGTGAGCCTGGGTGCCGCTTATACGATCAATGAGGTTGACCTTTATCCGCGAACCGATGCTTCCAACATTGGATACGGATTTCCGGTGAATTTTACCATACAGGTTTCAACCGACAGCCTGACCTGGACGACCGTAACCACTCAGACGGGATACGCAAAGCCTGCGGCAGCGGGCGCGCAGCGGTTTTCCTTCACCGCGCAAAGTGCAAAATATGTAAAGATAACCGGTACAAGCCTGCGTTCCAATCCAAATGATGCCGGTCAATACCGGATGCAATTTGCGGAATTAGAGGTTTTCGGCACGCCGGCGACCTCGGTCGTTCCTGCACAAGAACATGGATCGCATTTTTCACCGCTTCCGGATAGAAGTTACCGAACTGTAACGGGCCGATTAATGCTTGATCCGATGTACGAGGGCAAATCGAAAACGGTCAATGTTTATGATCTCAGTGGAAGAATGATAGTCTCTAAAATCATTAAAACCTGCATCATCGATATAAAAAAAGACTTTGGCATTGCCGCGGACGGCGTTTATTTTATTAAGATTAAAGCACCGTAGTACATTAAGGATTACCAGGAAACTTAACTTTGAGGGCCACCGCGAAAAATCATAGATTAACCATTTTTATATTCTCATAACCTGTATCGGGAGGTATGCAATGGGCGCTGGACAATCACCGAATTCGTGCAGGCACTCTCACCATTCATGCAACCATAAGCCGGACCGCTGGTTGGTGCTTCGCGGAAAGTCAAAATGGTTGTTTCTGCCCCTCGGGATTTTATCGCTTGCGTGGTATCTTATAAGGGTTATTTCAAAGCCAAGCCGTAGCGCCTATCCCTGCCAGCAGGTTGCAGGGCCGGTGGCGCTGGGTTTTATCGGCAGCGTGATCGGTTGGGTCATTGCGTCGTTATCCGGTATCATCGGCGGGGCATTCAGCTGGTTGTCGGCCGGGATGTTTTTCAGGACCATGTGGCGAAACCTCAGTCAAAGGCGATTTTCAGTTGCCGCTCTTTTCTTCTTTGCCGGCATCGTTGCGACCATCGGCCTGGTAACGTTTTTACATGTAGACAGTAATGCTTCTGCCATAGCCGCTCCGACACTTACTGCCCCGGCGAATACCGCTATAGGAGTTGCGCCGATGTGTACCCTGAGCTGGAGTACGGTCAGTGGTGCGGCGACGTACAACGTTCAGATCGCAACCTCGAATACCTTTGCCGCGCCGATCGCTCGCACCGATTCCATTCTTACCGCCGGATCCTGGTCATTGCCGTCCATACTCGCGCTGCAGGCAAATATGCTCTATTACTGGCGCGTACGCTCGAAGGATACGGCAGCGGGCGCCTGGAGCAGCGTACGGAGTTTTACTACCGTTGCCGGTACCGGCATGTGGACGACAATGACCGAGCAGCCGAATCAGCCGGTCGGCGTTGCGAAGGGAATATGCCCGGGTCGGGTTGCCTGGTCGAGGGATTCCACCGCGTCGACCTTTAACGGCACGGGAAACTGGTGGGATTCCGCTTACAATAACCAGGCCGCCGTGGATAGAATGCTGGCAAACGTGGTTGAGTGGACCGTAGGGAAAACAACGGTTGCCTCGGCCTGGGATACCCTGTTCAGGAATTTTAACCTGCGAAAGCACGGAGCCAATACGACCTACCAGCAGGGCGAAAAGATAGTTGTTAAAATCAATCTTAATAATTCCGGCAACGGAGAAATCGATGCCTCGCCGCAGCTCTGCAGGTCGCTCCTGCGACAGTTGGTCGACTCGGTCGGGGTTGCTCAGGCCAATATCTGCATTTACGATGCGGCCCGGACGGCAGGTCCTACCGGCGGGATAAAAAACGTGTACAGCATCTGTGGCAAGGAATTTCCAAACGTAAATTACAACAACCATGGGGCCGCGGTGGACAGTGTTTTAGCATACGCGACACCTGCCATCACGGACAGCTTTTATTTCCAGATTTCGCAGATTGTAAAGAACGCCAACTACTATATCAATATGCCCCTGATCAAACGGCACACGGAGCCCTCCACAAACTGGAACACCAATTTTGGCAATGCTGCCGTCTCGATGTGCTTTAAAAGCCATGTGGGAGACCTGGTCACCCCCTGGCAGGGGCAGGATGGGCAGTTCCACACTTTTATGCAGGATTGGCGCAACAACGGACCCTGCTACAATGTTTTCGTCGATATGGAATCCAACCAGTACCTTGGAGGAAACACGATTCTATATATTCTTGATGGCCTATATACCGGCAACCGATATGACAGCAAGGTGCAGAAATGGGTCATGTTCGGCAATAAATATCCCTGCATGGTCCTGGCCTCTCAGGATCCGGTCGCCCTCGAATCCGTGGGGGTCGATTTCCTGCGGGCAGAATGGATCGACTACTCGGACACCAATTTCGCCCTCGTCAGCAATGCCGACAACCATCTCAAGGAGGCGGCCCAGATCGGCAACCCGCCTTCAGGAACTCAGTATGTCAATAGAAGTCTTGGCAGCTTAGGCGTTCATGAACATTGGAACAATTCGACTAACAAACAGTATTCGCGTAACCTCGGGACCGGCACCGGGATCGAACTGGTATCATCGATGCCGCCGGTGGTTTCGGTGCAGCCCCACAATGGAGTTCAGGCACCGAACACATCGGTACGTTTCATGCAGGATCGCCAGGGGCTCCGTGTCTATGTCCCCTCCGAATGCCGGGGAGATCGCATTAATGTCGTCAATATTCAGGGAAAGCAGGTCGTATCGTTGAATATATCTCAGAACACCCGGTGGTATTCTATTTCCGGAAAGTCGCTTGCGCCGGGCGAGTATGGCGTAACGGTTATCGGAGATCGCCATGTAATAATTGCGGAAACAAGCATTCACTTCCGCTAAAAGTTTCCCATACGGGGCCACCGAACAGGTAGGGATTATGGAGCAAAACCAGCGTTCCAACCCCAATGAGGCCAACCAATATCGGATACGATTTGCGGAAATAGAGGTCAGCAGTACGGCGGCGACCGCGGTGATTTCGTAGAAGAACCCATGGTCGTCGCCGTTTCACGTAGGTACGGACAAATGTTCCCGAACGGTGATGGGCCTTCTCACCCTTGAAGCAAAAACGCCAGGCAGAACCAATTAAAAAAACAGGATCGGAAGCATCAATAATGAATATTTCTGCAGTGCCTGACCCTCTCCAGCCGAAAAAAAAGCCCCTGAGTTATCGAACACTCAGGGGCTGGATAAGAATCGTCCAAATCAACCATTGAGCAGTTTCTGCGGCGCGTCTCCGTTTCTTCCAACGGTCCGTACGCCTCCCTGCCCTTTGCCGTCGGAAAAAGTCCCCGCTATTGCCGAAACTCCTTTACCCTCAGGACATACGCTCCGCCGGGAACCCCCATATCCTTTTCCAGATCAAGGCTGTTTTTGCTGATCGTTCGAACGCTGAGCAGTTTCCCGCTCAAGTTATAAAGGGTAACAGTTTTTATTTTGCCTGCAAACGAAGCACCGAAATTGACATAGTTACCCGCCGTTTTAATGGTACATCCGTCTGCGGAACGTGCCATGGGGAGGGACAGACGATTCAGCACCGCCGTGGTCGGAGCGGCACCGCCGACGGCCAGCTCATTGATGACCGCAGAGGTCCCGCCGTATACCGAGTCTATTTCCAGGCGAACGAACTTGGCACTCTGGACCGGGAAGGACACCTTCTTGATATTCCGGGTAGCGGGCCAGACGCCGAAGGTGCCGCCCTCAAGGTCCGTGCCGGAGGAAACCAGGTTGAAAATAGCGCTATCGGTGCTCACATAGATCCGGTATTTCAGCACATTACCGGTGAGTACCGGCCCGGCAGTCGTCGTATCCCGTCGCGGCAGGTAAAAGAGCATCGAGACGTTGGGGTACACCTGCCCGAGGTCAAGGGTTATATACTGCGGCAGGGTTCCCGTTGACCGCCAGCACTGCTCGAACAGAGGACCGCCGGCCCAGTCGTTGTGATCGTCAATGGCAGAATCGGCGTGTCCGCTCGACGCCGTCGCCGAGATCGCCGTGATGGGCTCTTCGATCATCGGCTCCTGCTTTGGCAAGGGCGGCCGGGCGGTATTCGGGCTCCAGGCCGCTCCGATAGCCGCAAGCCTGTTGACAACAGCTGTATCCATCATCCCTGTTTTATTGGGGGGACAGTCGAGAATAAAATTACAGTAGAGCGGCTCCAAGGCCTTAAGGTGGGAGGTGACAACATACGAAACTGATTTCAAATCGGCGCCGACAGCATCCTCCGCGTCCCAGAACCAGTTGTCCGCTATGCAGTTTGCCTGGCATGCGGCAAAGGTATTTCCCGGCGGACACCAATTCCCGAGCGGTTCCTCGACATAAAAGATGTCCGATTCCCATGGTTCACGCATGCCGTTGGTCTCTATGATAAGGCAGTTGGGTTGCATCGCCTTGATGGTGTCCCGGATCTGCTGCCAGGGCACCCCCTGATGGCCCATGGCCCAAGAGTAGCCGTCAAAGACCATTATGGGTATCTCGCCGTAGTTGCCGCCGAGAAGCTCGGTGAGCTGTCCCAGGACATACTTTCGCATTGTAGGGGTCCAGGGGAAGGCCGTATCGCAAGTGCCGGCACCGGTAAATATCGTATCGTTCCCCGCAACGGTATAGCCGGTACAGCAGGTACGCGGCACGCCGTTGGCGACATCCCACATAGACATATAGAGCCCCGGCCACAGGCCATAGGCCCGGAACGAATCGGTATAAGCCTTGACGACATCCATATTCGGCTGGGAGCTCTGGGCAATGGTATACGCCACCTGGCCGTTGGGTGGGATCTGCTTGGTCGGCCAGATGGTGAAACCGTCATGGTGCCGGCAGGTAAGAAGGCCGAATTTCATTCCGGCCGACTTCGCCGCTGCAGCCCACTGGCCGCAATTTAAATTGGTTGGGTTGAAGAGCAACGGGTTCACCCGGGCGTTCCCCCAGCCCGGATAATAGGTATTCATATTGAAATGAATGAACATCCCGAAACGCTGGTCGACAAACCGCCTTTGCAATGAATCAAGCGTCAGCGTCTGGGCAAACAGCGCACTGATCGGCAACAGAACCAACGGAAATGCCCTGAATGGGATTTTTTTAAGCAAGAACATGGGGGTTCCTTTCCTTGAGGTTAAAGATGGTTCCATTAATCCCCGCGATTTCATGCGTTATGCGCTTCGTCGGATAACCGCATTTTCATCATTGCCCGAAAACAACCAGCTGGTCGACCGGTTTCTGGTTCATGTAGCTGAGCCGGACCCAGTCTGCCGAACGCGCGACTTTTTCGATACGGATCTCGTCCATGATTCCATTGACGAATCCTATATGCCAGGCGTCCCCGAGAATGAGACTGTCGCTCTTTAACTGAATGCCTGTCCCGATGGAGTTCGATGCCGTTGCCTGGGTTCCGTTCACATAGAGCCGGGTAATGTTCCCATCGAAAGTCCCGGTCAGGTAGTACCATGCACCCACCGTCATCGGCTGCACGGTTCCACCGTCCTGCGGGATGCCGCGCCAGATGGTGGAATCGTGGTATTCAACCCGCAGTCCCTGCTTATCGGAATCGTACCAGAGCGTATAGCCGGACTGGTTGGCGATAAAACGCTGATAGCTTCCCAGGCTGTTGGAGAATACCCAGAGGCTCAATGAGAAATGGGGGTCAGGAGTAATCTGGCCGACATAGAGCGCGTCGCTGACTCCATTGAAATGCAAGCCCATACCGATCGCTCCGGTGACCAGGTCGGCGCCGGTCATCCCTCCCAGCGGGGTCGCATTAAGACCGTTTGCCGTGCGGTCCTTGATTGAACCGGTTCCCCCGGCGGGATTTTCATTCATATGCCATACACCGGTGAACCCATTGCCGGTATCGAAAACCGCTGCTCCATTCGAACCGGCCTGAGCCGAGGGATTTCCCCAATACATATAGACGAACTGGGAGTCGATATTGCCGAATATCGTATCCGTCTTTACCCACACCTCGGCCATGCCGGAAACGGAGTCCCACCGCTCGATTTCATAGGGTAGCGGCGTGTTATCCAATTTGGTAAACTGGAGATCAGCTCCTCCGGGTTGTGCCTGGGAGAAGATAAAATTACCTGCTGTCAGGCGAACGAGGATCGGGAAACCGTACACATTCCCGGTAATGCCTGCTCCGCCCGCCGATGTGTTGAGATAGAGTCGCCGCGCATATTTCCATGATGGACGGACAACCGCAACGGTATCGCTGGAGATCACCGGGATCGCATAGCGGATAACCGATGAATCCGAGCCGTTCGCTGCGGCATAGCAGACCGAAGGCAGAATGCCCGCCGGGATTGAGTCGAGGGTTACCGAGCAGCTTCCCGCCGATATCCCGGCACGGATGCCGGTTCCCGGTATGTAAATGTAACCGTTCGACTGAATAGTGCCTGCCTGAAGCTGGATCTTCACGGAGCCGGGAATACTCAGGGTATCGGGCGGCACCGTGAGCCCCTGGGAGCCGACAGCAAGATTCCAGATGGAGAATCTGGTATGGTCGCAGAATTGCAACGCAAGAATATTGTAACTGCCCGGTTTTGCCACCTTGAACCGATAGCCCCCCCGGGCGTCGGTGGTATCCCAAAAGGCGGCGGAGTCGATATTGCCGGTCACCGGATTAAATGAACTTGCGACGAGCGCCACCTGCGCACCCGCGGCTGGTTTCCCATTCGCGGCTATCACATTGCCGACAACCAGCCCGTTCCCAGCCTCTGATCCGCCGCCGGGGCTGTTGACCGAGCAGCCGGCAACACACGCCAGAAGGGCAAAAAACCGAAGCAATCGATTGCCGGCTATAGTGCGGTACCACTCACTCACGGGAGTCCTCCCCGTTCTGTTGTGTCGTGGAGCGCGGAAGCAACTGAAACCCGATAAAGCAGACCATTTCGGGATTCGGGCACCCCTTTGCCATTGCAAGAATCCGCTTGCGGAGCTGGAATATCTCCTGCTTGACTTCATCGTACATCGTTCGCGAAACCCTGAGCGTGAGGGACGAATAGTTCCGTTCCTCTTTCGGCACGGTCTCCAAAGCTTCCGCACACTGCTGCAACGTTACCTTGTGATAGCGGGGAATTATAGCGGAGTCGACCTCCGGCTCCGTCGATACGATTGGATCGGCAACATCGTAACGGCCATCCACGTCCTTCTCCAGAAAACCATTTGAAATCAGAAACTGGATAGCACTTTTCGCCTGAGCGGGGGTAATCCGGGGAATGCAGCGCCGTGCAAGCGCGGCGAAATCGTCACCCCAATCGGAAAGGACCGCCAGTTCACGAACGACCGGGTAGTACCACTCTTCAAAAAAACGAAGTTTGCCGTCTTCGATCCGGTACTCCTCACTGACAATGCGTAACGTTTGAAGTTGCCGGAGAAAACACTCTTTAAGCGAGGGTTTCCTGCAGTTATTGAAAGCGATCAGCGCGGTGAGATATTTCACCTCCCTGGCTGACAGTTTAAGGTACCGCGCAATATTCCCGATGAACGCCGGGGAAAGGTTTCTCTCCCGTCGGATGATGCGGGGCAGAAAGTTATGGCTGGAGATTCCTGCTTCGCAGGAAAACGTTCGATAGGAATAGCTGAATCGCCGCCGCTTCAGATCTGAGAACACCTCCTGCAGATACTCCCGGTAGTCGTAGTATTCGAAGATGCTCACTTTTTTCGGCTGCTGTTGCATTGCCGTATTGGATCCTTTGGGCTCGATCATCCTCGGGCAGATGCAGGTAATATAATAAAGCAGATAGATTGGCAGTCATAAAAAAAATGCTGTTTTTCAATATTCTGGTTCCACAATATCCTGCAAAATCTGTGATAAATCGACCATGAATGCATGCAACAATGTAATAGAGAACCATAGATTTGGTTCCACTTTTTTGGGCTTCTATCGCCCCCATTACCGGTTCCATCCGGCGAGAACCAGTGAGCAGGCAGGGCAGGTTGAAGCGGAAAAAGTTAAAAAAGGCGACCAATAACCGTCCGCAGCGGGTTCGTTATACGAGACTAGAGGATTGTATTTTTATGCCATCCCAACCATTCATTGCCTATTCTCCTGAAGCCTGAATTTTTAAGCCTTTCCCTTTCCCTTTCCTCATCCTTTTTCTCCGTCACTTTTCACTGGTTTATTCATCTTCCTCGCCCGGATGTCGTGATTGCGGAGCTCGCCGACCGCTCCGCATCCCGGAAGAAGAGCATCCCCGCGGCTCCGCCCTCCGGCCGATTATCGCCTTTGTCGTAATCGGTCCGTGGCGATGTACTTGCTTTTATACGCCGAATCTGCCGTTCTTTGGGTCCGCTTTACATATCGCGTTAAAAACCGGGTCGCCGCGGGGGAGGCCCGGAAGATCGCCCCGGCACAGTATCGCATATATGCCGGTAAAATAAGGGTAAAATAGAAAAATCGCCGGGGGAAAGCTTCGGGGACATCGGTTTGCAGGGGCGCCACATGCGCCGCCGGAAAAGGCCCAATTTCATATGTATTATGGCACATGGTGCCCGCAAGCGTGTCGACCAAAAGTGCGCATGAGGAGTATTTAGGGTAGAGGCCCCGCAAACGGCGCGCCGGGAGAATAAGGGGGGGGCCGCGCGTGAAATGCCTGAAGTAAAAGGGCGGCGCAGGGCCGGGGGGGGAGGAGTCCATCCCGGCTTCCCGCCCCGGGGGAGACCATCAACCGAAGCGAAGGAGAGTGACCACGATGTCGACGACCCTGTCTGAGAATATTTGTGGCGGAGCCATGGATCGGTTCGCCGGAGCTGCGGCGGATACACGAATCATGGATTTCGTCCTCGCCACCATGCCCCGGTACGAGGAGCGGTGGTTTCATCGTCTCCTGGGCGACCATCTGGATCGCATGCTGACCGGCGAAATCCGGAAGCTCATGGTCTTCCTGCCACCGCAGCACGGCAAGAGCGAGCTGACCTCCCGGCGGTTTCCGGCGTTTGCCCTGGGGTGCAACCCGGACCTCAGGGTGGCGGCGTGCGCCTATTCGGCCGATCTCGCCCGCCGGTTCAACCGGGAGGTGCGGCGGATCATGGCCGATCCGCTGTACCGGTCGATATTCGGCGGGCGGCCGGTGAGCGGCCCCCTCTCGCCGCCGGCGGCACCCGGTCCGTGGGCGAGTACCCGGGATGAGTTCGAGATGCCGGGGCATGCCGGCGGTTATAAATCGGTCGGCGTCATGGGGCCGCTCACCGGCAACCGCGTCGACCTGGGCGTGATCGACGATCCCATAAAGGACAGCCTCGAAGCGCAATCACCCGCCATGCGCAACCGGCTCTGGGAGTGGTGGACCGACGTCTTCTGCACCCGCCTGAATAACGAGAGCCGGATCCTCTTCACCTGTACCCGCTGGCACGAGGACGACCTCGCCGGCCGCATCCTTGCCCACGAGGCGGACGACTGGAAGATCTTCCTCCTGCCCGGGCTGCGCGAGGAGTGCCCGCCGTCCGGCGTCTATCCCGCCGGGTCGCTCCTGCCGCTTCACGACCCGCGCGAGGCGGGCGAGGCGCTCTGGCCGGAGCGTCACTCCCGTGAAAAGATGCTCGCGCTGAAAAAAACTTCCGAGCGCACCTTCGCCGCCATGATCCAGCAGCGGCCCGCCCCGGAGGAGGGCGGCATCATCAAAAAGGAGTGGCTGCGGTTCTACGACCGGCTGCCGCCGCTGGACAAGGTCGTGCAGTCGTGGGACTGCGCCTTCGAGGGGAGCGTGAAAAACGACTACGTCGCCTGCACCGTGTGGGGCAAGGCGGGCTCACAGGCCTACCTGCTCTACATGACCCGGGGCAAGTGGGACATGGGGGAGACCATCCTGAACATCCGGCGGGTGTGCGCCATGTTCCCGGTGTCTTCCGACAAGTACATCGAACGCGCCGCGAACGGCCCGGCCGCGGTGGCCCTCCTCCAGCGCGAGATTCCCGGACTCATCCCGGTAGACGTCCGCGAATCGAAGGAGATGCGGGCCTATGCCGCCTCCTACCTCTTCGAGGCCGGGAACGTGTACTTCCCGAAGGATACGCCCTGGGCGCGCGAGACCATCGACGAGCTGACGGCATTCCCCCACGGAAGGTACGACGATATCGTCGATACGGTGACCCAGGCCCTGCACCGGCTGTTCCTGCGTCCGCAGGGGAGGGCGATATTGGCGGCAATCTGAGGACTGAAAAATATCGCCTCACCCCACGGTCCCCTCTCCACGAGTGGAGAGGGGAGGGCTCGCTCACCTCGAAGACGAACTGCGCGGGCGAAATCCGGGAGGATGAATTCGACTTCGCGGAGCGGTTCGGGAAGCTGAAGGCGGAGCCCGGAGGGGCAGATGAAGAAGAGGTGAAGCTGAATGAGGCCATACGGAAGAACTTGGCAAAGCTGGAAATAAATTGATAAATGGCAGCGGGAAAACATATTTTGTCATCATGAACGGCTGCCACGGGCTTCAATGGGTGCCGGAGCGAAGTACCGGTATGAATCGTGAGTTGAGCAGGTGAGAAACCATTGCAAAGAAAACGCTGCCAAATATGAATTGAGGGGATGAATGACCTCCTTCACCGCATCCGACATCGAAATCCTCTCCCGGGGTGAAAAAAAAGCGGGGCAATGCCGCCCCGCTGCGCTATACGTCGAGGCATTACTTGAGCCACCAGGTTGCGTGCAAACCGGTCTGCGTCGTGAAGGTCGTCGTGTTTCCCGCGGCAAGGCCCAGGCCGATCGACCCGTTGATTGAAAAGTGGGGAGACAGGAAATAATCCGCCCCGAATTCCCCGTTGAGGACGAAGTCCGTGCTTCCCCCGGTGCCGGAGATCGATCCGAATCCGAGATTCCCGCCGACAAAGGAGGCGACCGACTCGTTATGCCAGAGATAGTAATCGGCACCGACCGCGAGGCCGACGGTGGTGGTGGAGGTGGAATTGCTGAACGACGTAAACAGGAGATCGCCGTCAAGGCGCAGGTTTTCGATCGGAGCGTAGACCACCGTGATGGGCCTTGTCGTTCCGGTCGGACCGAAGGTGATGCCCGGAGAAATTCCCCAGGCGCCGGCCGTGAGCTGGGCCTGTGCCAGGGAAGCGCAGAGGCCGATCATTGCTACTGCCGACGCCAACGATGACTTTTTCATAAAATACTCCTTTCACAATGAATCCGGACAAGGTTGACATGCCCATAGTGTCTTATAATGCAATCGTGTCCGGGGCACTACTGTTTATAAATCAGTAATTTTCGCCTTTCAGATCCTTATCGTGAACCTGAAAAGCAAGTTTTGTTCCGGGGAGAGGCCGCGTAGCCATGGTCCCCTATGGAGAAATCCTTTCGATGGCGCCATGGATCCGGCTTTTAGGCACGCGCCCACCCCTCAAATATTCCCCACTTCCGCATTCAATGTATAATATTATAAAGCGTCGTGAATAGAATCGCCGTTCACTCTCCAAAGGACCGCCCATGCTCGAAGCGCTGGATCTGAGCCAGACCGTAGACAAGGATGACTATCACCGCCGTATCGCGCCGCTCGAACGGAGGATCGGCGAGCTCCAGCGTGCCGCGCGTGAGCGCGGCGTGCCGGTCATCATCGTTTTCGAGGGGTTGGGCGCGGCGGGCAAGGGGACGCTCATCAACACGCTCATCACCTCGCTCGATCCGCGCGGGTTCAACGTCTACTCCATCCAGCCGGCCACCGAAGAGGAGCGGCTGCGGCCCTTCCTCTGGCGGTTCTGGACAAAGACGCCCGAGAAGGGGAGGATCGCACTCTTCGACCGGTCGTGGTACGGCAGGGTGCTCGGCGACCGGGTGGACAACGTCGTCGGCAAGGGCGAAATCACCCGCGCCTACGACGACATCGACAGCTTCGAGCGTGAGCTCATCGACGGCGGAGCGCTTATCGTCAAGTATTTCCTGCACATCGGCAGGAAGGAACAGAAGAGGCGGTTCGAGAAGCTGGAGTCGAGCCCGACCACGGCCTGGCGGGTGACCAAGGAGGACTGGCGGCACCATAAGCAGTACGAAGAGTATGCGGTCGCAATCGAGGACATGCTGGCGAAGACGAGTACCGATGCCGCGCCGTGGACCGTGGTGGAGGCGCACGACCGTCGTTACGCCACGCTCCGGGTGTTCGAAACGCTCGCGACGCTTCTCGACCGCGCCGTTCACCGGGCCGAAGATCCGCTCACATCCGGCGGGGCGCCCCGTCCGCCCGCGATCCATAAAAAATCCGCCGTCAGTCTGCTTGACAAGACCGACCTCTCGCGCACCCTTGCGCTCAAGGAGTACGACGAAGAGATGGTCGCCTGCAAACAGTCCCTCTGGGAGCTCGAACACCGCTGCTACCGGAAGCGGTTGCCGGTCGTCGTTGCCTTCGAGGGGTGGGACGCGGCAGGGAAGGGCGGCGCGATCCGGCGACTCGCCGCTTCACTTGACCCGCGCGGCTACGAGGTGGTCCCGTTCGCGGCGCCGAACGACGTCGAAAAGCGGCACCACTACCTCTGGCGGTTCTGGCGGAGCCTTCCCAAGGCCGGGCACCTCACCATATTCGACCGGTCATGGTACGGCAGGGTGCTGGTCGAACGGGTCGAGGGGTTCTGCACCGACGAGGAGTGGGAGCGGGCCTACCGCGAGATCAACGAAACCGAGAAGCAGTGGGCCGAATCCGGCGCGGCCATCATGAAGTTCTGGCTTCACATAAGCGCGGCCGAGCAGCTGAAGCGGTTCCACGAACGCGAAAAGGATCCGGACAAGCGGTGGAAGATCACGCCCGAGGACTGGCGCAACCGCGAGAAGTGGGACGCCTACAAGTCGGCGGTCGACGAGATGCTGCTCCGGACCGACAAGCCCCATGCCCGCTGGACGGTCGTGGAGGCGAATTCGAAGCTTTTCGCAAGGGTAAAAGTTTTGAAAACGGTGATAAAGACGATCGAGGCGGCGCTGTAACGATAATAAACGGTTACTCCTCTGGTGGGGGAACCCGCGAAGCGAGGTTCCCCCGCCAGAAAAGCCTCTTACGGCACTTCTCTTTCTTTTATGTATCTCTCCGCCGCCTCGATCAACGGCACCTTTTCCGCTGCCGCAACCTTGACCAGGTCGTCGTTCTCGATCTTCACCCAGGTGTGGCCCTTGTAGGAGCAGACCTTTTCCGAAACGGAGAAGCCCGCGAAATCGTCCTTCCGGGATTCCCGGCGTGCGACGACCCGCCGCGTCCGCTGCACGCGTACGCCAAGCGTCCTGGTATTGACGATAATCGCATCGGTCAGCGCGGGGGTCGTGTCGGGTTTGGCGATGACCGTGAGGCGGTAGCCGGGGCGGCATTTCTTCATGAAGATGGGCGTCCACGATACGTCGAGCGCGCCCCGTTCCAGGAGGAGCGTCCCGACGTTGCCCATGAGCTCGCCCGTGAGGTGGTCCATGTCGGTTTCGAGGAGATCGACCGCATCGCCCTCCTCCATGCCGGACGCAGCGGAGCCCCCGATGATCGTCGCGCACAGAAAGTTCGGGTGCCGCTCGATCTCCCGGGTGCCGCACCCGTAGCCGGTTTTCGTGACGATGCCGGGGGGCGCTTCGAGCGACTGGGAGCCGAGGGTGGTGAGCAGCGCGGCGCCCGTGGGCGTCAGAAGCTCGAAGGGGATATCGAGCCGCGTTACATGAAACCCGGCCATGAGGTTCGCGGTCGCCGGCGCCGGCACGGGCATGACGCCATGCTCGGTTTTTATGGTGCCCCGGCCCTCGGTGAGCGTGGAGAAAAGAATCCGGTCGATGTTCAGGTAGTCGAGCGCGAGGCAGGTGCCGGCGATATCGATGATTGTGTCCACGGCGCCGATCTCATGAAAGTGGACCTCGCTCTTTGCAATGCCGTGCGCCGTCGCCTCGGCCTGGGCCAGCCGGTCGAGCACCGCCTCGCACCGTCCGTTGACCGCTTCGCCGAACCCGGCCCTGCGTAGGATGTCGAGGATATCGGGGAGGTGGCGATAGGCCTTCGGCGTTGTCCAGTGCATGGTCATGTGGCGGCAATCGATGCCGCCGCGTTTCCGGTGGACGGCTTCGATGACGAGCCCGGGAATCGCGAGTTTTTCGAGTTCACGGTTCAGAAACGCGACGGGTACGCCGAGGTCAACCAGCGCGGCGAGGATCATGTCGCCGCTCGCGCCGCTGAGCAGATCGAAATAGAGCGTCGTTCCCATAATTTCCTCCGAAGGTTGCGATGGCCGCGATAGCCCCTTATCGCGGAACGGGTGTGACAACGGACTATAAAATATATCGCCCAAGGCTCTCATTATTTATATTTTCGCCCTGATCCGGCTGTCGGGCACGGCACTTTGTCGGGAGGAGGCGGGGCGGGGGCTCGTATGACTATCCAGGGTCGCATCATCGAGGAGCGGAAGAACTACTTTATTGTTGACACTCCGGAGGGCCCGGTGCGCGCCGCGGCCAAGGGCTTGCTCAGGCGGGATAAGGTCCGCGTCTGCGTCGGCGACATGGTCGATTGCGACCTCATGAACGAGGACTCGCGCGACGGCATCATCACCGGGGTCCATGCACGGAAAAGCTACCTCAACCGACCGGCCATCGCCAACCTGACCCAGGTCATCCTGGTTGCGACCTTCCGGGAGCCGCCCCTCGATCTCGAAGCGCTCGACCGGCTTCTCCTGAGCGCGGGCGCCTACGAGCTCTCCGCGGTCATCGCGTTCAATAAAAGCGATCTCATGACCGCCGCCGACCGCGAAGCGTGCCGGCCGATCACCGAGGCGCTCCGTGCCATCGGGTATCCGGTCGTGGAAACGTCGGCGCATACGGGGGATAACCTCGATGCGCTCACGGCGCTCTGCGCCGGGCACGTTTCCGCCTTCGCCGGTCCCTCGGGGGTCGGCAAGAGCGCCCTGCTGTCGCGGATCTTCCCGGACCGGGCGTTCGTGCTCGGCGAAGTTTCCGGTGTCAATGGACGGGGAACCCATACCACCACCCATGTCTCGCTCATCCCTCTGCCGCGGGGCGGCTACATCGCCGACACGCCCGGCATGACCTTCGTCGACCTGCCGCTCGTGCCGGAGGAGGATGTGGCGACCTATTTCCCGGAGCTCGACAGCTTGATCGGCGGTTGCAAATATAATAACTGCATCCATGACAATGAACCCGGATGCAAGGTGCGGGAGCTCGTGGAGCGGGGGGAGATCGCGGCCTGGCGATACGAACATTATCGGAAGATCTACCGGGAGATGCAGGAGCGGCGGCGGGAATACCGGGAGAAGAGGTAGCGGTTCCGGTGGGCTCCCGGCTCCATGCCCCCCGGGGGGGATGTATTTTTTTCCGCGTACCATGCCGCCCCCCCTGAATACCCCTCGATTGAAACGCGCACTTTTTTCGCTCATCGGCCCGTCGCGCAGGAGGAGTATCCTCGCCGCACGGGTTCGGAAGCGGTCGGCCGATTCCGCGCCTTTCACCTTCCCGATCGATCGGGCCTCCTTCAAACGGATCCTTCTCATCCTGCCCGAAGATCGATTGCAGGTCCTCCTCCAGATCCCTAACGCCGCGGCGATCGTTCGGTGTTTCCCCGACGCGCGGGTAACGCTTCTCGCCGAATCGTCGGCGGGACCGCTTGCCGCAATGATGGGCGGCGGGGAGATCGTCGGGTATGCATCCGCCGATAAGCTGCTTTTTTCACCGGCCTTCGACGAGCTGTGCGAACGGTTCCGGGGCGAAGCGGACTGCTGCTGCCTGCTCGCGCGGGAGGATGACGACGCGCTCCTGTACCTCGCCGGGCTGACGGACGCGCGGTTGCGGGTGGGGTACGGCGGGTCCGCCGATTTTCCCTTTATAAATTTACGCGTCGACCCCGGCCCGGACAACCCCTACCTGCCCGAGAGCAACTGCGCCATGGCCGAGGCGCTCGGCGCGACGCGTGGCGAAGGTCCGACCTGGACTTCGGCGGAGGAGACGACCGCCGAAATCGACCATCTCCTCCGGGAGGTCCGCCTCGACGGCGCGGAGCGTCTCTTCGGTATCGACGTTTTGTCCCTCTTCACCCTCTTCGGCGACCGGGGGGCGGAGGAGTGCATTTCCGCCCTTTTGACCTCCGTCGACGGCGGCGTCTATTTCTATGGCGGGGACGAGCTGCCCCGGAGGATTGCCGCCCGCTGCGCCGCGATGGTGCCGCCGCTTTTCTCTTCGCTCCCGGTCCCGCAGACCACGGCGCTGCTCCGGCGGACGGAATGCATCGTCGCCGGCAACTCCCTCCTTTTCGGTCTCGCCATGCTGCTTGCGAAAAAGGCGGTCGGGATCTTTTCCGAATCCGACCTTCCACTTTACTGTAAACCCTCTTTAACGGTGAAGGGAATTCCCGGTGCCGGCAGGGGAGGGAACGCGGAAACGGTGACCGCCGTCGTTCAAGCGGTCCGGGAGCTCGGCGGACGTTAAGATACGCAACGAGCCCGCAAAACGACCGGGCCGGGAAGTATTTTCCAAACGTATAGGATTCCTTTTGGACGGGCTTTCGCCGTCGATCGGGGTAGTGGGGCATTATCAGGCAAGGAGATTCCGGGATGCAGAATGAGAGCAGCCGTCGCGAATTTTTCAAATTAGCGGCGGGGGCCGGCGCACTGTTGGCACTTTCAACGGCCGGGGGTGCGAAGCTGTTCGGGGAGGAGGAGTCGCCGGAAGCGGATAGTTCTGCGGAAACGGCAAAGTACGGTATCGTCATGGCCAACCTGCCCTACGAGGAGGCCGGCCTCGATCCGTGGATATCCGAAAAAACCGTGCGTCTCCACTACTTCAAGCACCATCGTGGGTACTACACCATGCTGCGGGCCTTCATTCACTCGCACCCGGAGTACCAGCGGCAGACGGTCGAGCAGCTGATCCTGAACAATCAGGGGCATGTCCTGCTGGACGAAACGATATTCGATATTGCGGTCCTTCTCTACAACCATAACTGGTACTGGCCGAGCCTCTCGCCGACGGGCGGCGGCGTGCCGAAGGGCAGGGTCGGCGAGCTGATCACGGCCGCCTACGGCTCCTACGACGCATTCCGGGCCGCCTTCATCGACGAATCGATGAAACTGGGCGTCGGGTGGGTCTGGGTCGTGCGGGACGGCGAGGCGGTAAAGGTCTACCGCTCGGAGTACCACGATACGCCGCTGCTCAGGGGGTTCGAGCCGCTTCTTGCCGTCGATGTATGGGAACACGCCTATTATCTCGACTATGAAAATGATCGCACGAAGTACGTCGAAGCCGTCCTCGATCACCTGATAAACTGGACACAGGCTGAAAAAAACCTGAACGCCGCCATAAGCGAGAAGTAGCGGGCAAGGCGGATTCGGTATGGATCCTTCACTGTTTCTGCCGACCGCGTCGATTGACGACGCGACGTCGTCGTTCATCCTGAAGGTCCAGGAGGTCAACCAGAAGGTTGCCCCGGACCTGATCGCCAAGGCATTCCGCTTTTCATGGAACGCGCACAAGGACCAGGTGCGCAAATCGGGCGACCCGTTTCTCGCCCATCCGGTGGCGGTCGCCCTGATCCTTGCCGAGCAGAAGCTCGATGCCGTGACCATCGCGGCGGGCCTGCTGCACGATGTCCTCGAAGACACCCAGGTTTCGCGGGAAGCGCTGGTGCAGGAGTTCGGCGAGGAGATCGCGCTGCTTGTCGACGGCGTGACAAAAATCCGCGCCTTCCAGACCGCTTCGATCAGAGAGCGGCAGGCCGAGACCTACCGCAAGATGCTGCTCTCGATGGCCAAGGACCTGCGCGTCATCATCATCAAGTTCGCCGACCGGCTGCACAACCTCCGGACGCTCAAATACCTCGATCCGCAGCGAATCCAGGATATCGCCTCCGAAACCCTCGACATCTATGCGCCGCTGGCGCACCGCCTCGGCATGGCGAAAATAAAATGGGAACTCGAGGACCTGGCCTTCAAGTTCCTTCTTCCCGACGAGTATAAGGAGGTCGTCTCCAAGGTCGTCGCCTCGCGGAACGAGCGTGAAAGCACCATCGACGCCTTTACCATTCCGCTCCGGCGCCGGCTCGAAGACGAAAAGATCGAGGCCACGATCGTCGGCCGGCCCAAGCATTTCTACAGCATCTACCGGAAGATGGCACAGCGCAACAAGCCGTTCGAGGAGATCTTCGACCTGCTTGCCATTCGGATAATCGTCAATAACGTCCGCGACTGTTACCATGCGCTCGGCATCATCCACTCCCTGTGGACGCCGCTCCAGGACCGGTTCAAGGACTACATCAGCACGCCGAAAACCAACGGCTACCAGTCGCTCCACACGACCGTGGTCGGCGAACGAGGCAATGTCGTGGAGATGCAGATCCGGACCTGGGAGATGCACCACACTGCCGAAGACGGCATCGCCGCGCACTGGCTTTACAAAAGCGGCTACAAGGAGATGAGCCAGGACGATTATGCCCTCGTCTGGTTGAAAAACGTGATCGAATGGCAGAAGGACCTCACCGATTCGTCGGAGTTCTTCGAATTCTTCAAAATCGATCTTTTCCATGCGGAAATTTTCGTGTTTACGCCGAAGGGCGACCTGATATCGCTGCCGAAGGGGGCGACGGTGCTCGATTTCGCCTTTGCCGTGCACACCGCCCTCGGATTGCACTGCATCGGCGCCCGGGTGGACGGCAAGATCGAACCGATCAACTGGGAACTCAAGAGCGGCTCGACCGTCGATATCCTGCATGCCGCATCCAAGAATCCTTCGGGCGACTGGCTGCGTGAGGTCAAGACCCCCAAAGCCCGCAGCGCGATCAGGAGGTGGTTGAAAACAACCGGTCGCCAGGAGAGCAACGAACTGGGAAAAAAGATGATCCAGGCCGCCTTCCGCCGGCTTCGTCTCTCGACGCCCTTTGCCGATACCGTTCCCGGACTTTTGCAGTACCTGGGGGTGGGAAACCTCGACCGGCTCTACGAGCAGGTCGGCAGCGGGGACATCTCCGCGGCCCGCATCATCGGGTATTTCCATGCGCGCTTCGTCCAGAAGGCCGCACCGGCACGGATGGTTTCCCAGATCGTGGGCACCCTGACCGGGCGGACGCCGCGCGTGCTGGTCGGCGGCACGGACAACCTCATGGTGCGATTCGCCCATTGCTGCAATCCGATTCCCGGCGATCCGATCACCGGGTTCGTGACCCGGGGCAGGGGCATATCGGTCCACCGGGTGGATTGCAGCAATGCGCCGCTCTTTTCCGCCGATCAGGAACGGACCATCGATGTCGCGTGGGATGAAGGCGAGCAGAAGAAGTACGACGTTTCGATCGAGCTGACCGCCGCCGACCGGCCGGGTTTGCTGCATGAGATTACGAGGATTTTTTCCGAATTCGGCGCCAATGTCACCGATGCCGGCATCAAGACCATCAGCCAGCAGGCGCGCTGCATGTTCCGGGTTGAAATTTACAACCGCAATCAGCTCAAGCAGATAATCCGCAGGCTTCAGAAAATCAAAGGGGTGGAAAATGTTTCCCGGGTAAAAGATTATATTTCCTACTCCGAAGAAAACAATCTCAAAGATTCCACCGACTCACTATGATACTGACGGGACAGGACGGAATTGCCGCCGGCGGGCTCGTCGCCGGATTGATTCTCGGCATCGTGGCGGTCGTGCTGCTCAGGCGGCGGCGGGTGGTGCTGCGGACGGAGCAGCAGTTTTCCACGCGCTTCATGTACTCCGGGAATCTGGGACAGACGAATCTCCTCGATGCGATCCAGTTCCTCGAAATCGGCAACCGGGAAGGTATTCTTCACCTATACGAGGGCAGGAACAAGGGGTATCTCGTCTTCCTGGACGGCCATATCATCGACGCTTTTTTCCAGGATACCGTCGGGAAACCCGCGGTGTTTCAGATGCTGGAACTGGCGAGCGGGGATTTTTATTTCGAATCCCGGGTCGTCCGGCAGCCCCGGATCATCCGGGAAACCATGATGGATATCGCGCTCGAGTGGGACGAGATCCGTACCGGCGGCGGCGCGGAAGCCGCCCCCGGACCGCAGGTCGATGAATCGGATTTTCAAGCGCTTCGCGAAAGCCTTTCCGACCCCCTTCCCGGTTCGCCGGATGCCTGATCGGGGAAGGGGCGGCGCAAACCGTGTCACCCGTGTAACAAAAGGACGTCGGCGCAATGAATGACCAGCTGAAGATTTTTTCGGGAAATGCCAATATTCCTCTTGCGGAATCGATCTGCCGCAGTGCGGGAGTCGAGCTCGGCAGGTGCGAGATCCTGAAATTCTCCAACGAGAACATCAAGGTCAAGATTGCCGAAAGTGTCAGGGGCAAGGATGTGTTCGTCATCCAGCCTTCCTGCTCTCCGGTTAACGACGGCATCATGGAACTTCTCATCATGATCGATGCCATCAAGCATGCGAGCGCCGGCAGGATCACGGCGGTGCTGCCGTACTATCCCTATGCCCGGTCCGACAAAAAAGACGAGCCCCGCATATCGATCACCGCGCGGCTCATGGCCGACCTTCTCCAGACGGCGGGCGCCAACCGGATAGTGACCATGAACCTTCATTCGCCGCAGATCCAGGGATTTTTCCGGATTCCGGTCGACCACCTCCTGGCGGGACGGGTCGTGTGCGATTATTTCCAGAATCGCGGTACCGAGAATTGCGTGGTGGTGGCGCCCGATGCCGGCAGCGCCAAGCGCGCCGGACATTATGCCATACGGCTCGGGCTGCCGCTTGCCATACTGGACAAAAGACGATCCGACGATTCGGAAACGCCGGAGATCCACCATGTCATCGGCGACGTCGAGGGCAAGCGTGCGATCATCTTCGACGACGAAATAGCCTCGGGAGGTTCCATCATGGAGGTTACCCAGGCGCTTCACCGGCTCGGGGTCCGGGAGATCGAGGCATGCTGCGTCCATGCGGTCCTTTCCGGCAGGGCGGTCGAGCGCCTGCGCGGCGTTCCGCTCAAGAAACTCGTGGTGACGGATACGGTTTATATTCCGCCCGAGAAGAAATTTCCGCAGCTCGAAATTATCTCGGTGGCCGAGCTCCTGGCGAAGGCGATCCTGTACACCCACCAGGGCGAATCGATCAGCGGCCTGTACGACCAGTATTGATGCGACTCCCTGAATGATTTCCATTGCGGCAACCGAAAAAGAGGCGGGTTCCCGGCTCGATCGAATTCTGCGGAAGCAGTTGCCGCTTCTGCCGCTCTCGACCATCTATTCCCTGATTCGCCGGGGCGGCGTCCGCGTTATCGGGCACCGCAGGGTCCGCCAGGACTACCGGCTTGTCCGGGGCGACTCGATCGAGGTCGATGTCGACCCCTCCGAACGGGCCCTTCCCGAGGTCCGCCAGCCGGGTCTGGACGACCGGCTCGTTAAAACCGATTTCTTCCGGCACCATTTTACTATCCTGCACGAGGATGAGGATCTGCTCGTCTGCAACAAGCCGATCGGGCTCGTCGTGCATCCGGGCAGCGGGCATCTTCACCACGATACGCTCATCGATCTGGCCGCGGCCTACCTGTTCGCCGGGGGGAAAATCAAGGTTCCCGACGATTTCGCCCTGGTGCACCGGCTCGATCGCGACACCTCGGGAGCCATCCTCATTGCCAAGAACAAGCCGGCGCTCCGGAAGCTCCACGAACTGTTTCGCCGGAGGTCGCTTACCAAACAATACATCGCGATCTGCCACGGCCGGCCGCCGCTCTACGAAGGGGAGATCGCCGTGCACCTGCAACGGGGACGGGACGCCCGCGGCGAGACCACCATGCGCGTGGAGCCGGCCGGGACCCTCTCCCGCAGCCGCTACCGGGTCGATGCCTTTTCGGGCGAGCTGTCCCGGCTTGAGGTGGAGCTGGAAACCGGCAAGACGCACCAGATCCGGATTCATCTCGCGCATCTGGGCGCGCCGATCCTCGGGGACGGCAGGTATGGCGATGCGGCGCTCGACGGAGCGTTTTTTTCGGCGAATCCCGGCCTTGCCGACCGCCTGTACCTGCATGCCTGGAAACTGTCGTTCCTGCATCCGTCAACCATGCGGCCGTTCACCGTGACCGCGCCGCTGCCCCGCGACTTTACCGAGGCAATGGAAGACCGGGCACCGGCCGGGGCGTCCGCGCGCCGGTAGCGGAAAGGGGGGGGGAATTCGTGGCCACTGAACCGAATGCACCCGGCCGAAGCGAAGCCGGTTTTCTCTCCATCCAGCCGATGCTCGATGAATTCGAGCAGATGATCCTGCCGGTCGGCGCCACCATCGGGAAGTATTGCATCGTCGAGGAGATCGGTCGCGGCGGCATGGCGGTCGTGTACAAGGCGGTGCAGACCGACCTCGACCGGTTCGTGGCGCTCAAGATCATGCCCTCGAACATCTCCCTCAACGCCGGTTTCATGGAACGGTACATGCGCGAAGCGCACGCCGTGGCGCAGCTCAGTCATCCCAACATCGTTTCGATCTACGAAATTGCCCGTGAAAACAATATTTTCTTCCTGGCCATGGAGTATGTGCCGGGCCCCAACCTGTTCAATTTTCTCTACCAGAGCAAGCCGAAGCTCGTCGAAGTGCTTGACATCATCGCCTGTCTCGCCGATGCGCTCTCCTACGCGCACGACCGGAAAATCATCCATCGCGACCTGAAGCTGAACAACGTCATCATGAAAAACGGCCAGGTACCGGTGCTCATCGATTTCGGCCTCGCCAAAGTCCTGGAAAACGACGGCCAGAGCGGCCTGACGCGCACGGGCGAACTCATCGGCTCTCCCTCGTATATGGCGCCCGAACGGCTTTCGGGCGGCCGGGTCGATTACCGCAGCGATATCTGCTCGCTGGGCATCATGCTCTATGAGATGTTGACTTTTAAAAATCCTTACCTCGACCAGCGGAACCTGCACCAGACCGCGATGAGCGTCATGGAGGCCTCGCCGCTGCCTCCCCGCAAGCTCGTGCGCTGGCTCCCGGTCGAAATAGAGGCCGTCACGCTGAAGGCAATGGCGAAGGAGCCTTCCGACCGGTATCAGTCCATGGCGGAATTCAAGGCGGATATCAACCGCTACCAGCGGGGCGGATCGGTCGAGGCGCGGCCGCCGACCTTCGTTTTCCGGGTCGGTCATTTCGTAAAAAAGTACCGGTCGATTCTCGGCATGCTTGCCACGGTGGCGCTATTTTCCGCACTGTTCGCCGCGTCGCTCTATATACAGAACCGCAAGGAACTGTCGCACTGGAAGCTTTCCTCTGTCAGCCGCTTCACCGATGCCGCGGAGGCCGTCGACTGGCGTTTCTTTCCCGGCGGCGATTCCGGCGGCAGCGGGGGGTGGGTCCTGGGCGGCGGCATGCTCGCCGGCCGGGTCTCCTCGTCCGGCAACGATATGCCGGAGGGCGGACCGGCGACGAACAGCCGGCGACGGGACGAGGACCGCATTTTTGCGCGGTTCGAAAAGCGGATCGACCACGACGTCCGGATCGAGTTCGATGTCGGCGCTCCGGGGAGAGGCGACCTGGACGGTGCCGGGCTCTTTTTATTCAGTGAAACACCCGACAGCGCCTACCGCTTCTATATCAGCCGGAACGGGGACGGGTCGTGCGGTATCGTTTTTCCGGGAAGCGATTTCCTGCTCCGGACCGGCGACCGGCCTATTGACGAAACAAAAATAAGGTTCCTCCCTTCCAACCATATCGCCATCGAGTGCCTCCAGGGCTGCCTGACGCTTACCGTCAACGGGTCGGTCGCGGCGCGGGTCCGGGACGGCATGCTTCCTCTTGGTAAAAATCACGAACAACTCGGCTTTTTCGCCGAACACGGCGGGGTGTGGTTCGATAACCTGAAGATCTATCGGCGGGCGGTACCGGCAACGCCGAGCCCGATCTTCGTCGCGGAGCGCTTCCGGGAGCGGGGGGATTTTCAAACCGCCCTCGAAGAGTACCGAACGCTGCTCGTGGACTTCGGTGCGTCCGAATGGGCCAAGGAGATCCATCTCAGCATTGCGGATTGCCTTGTGCGACTCGGCAGGTTCGGCGAAGCGATCGGGGCGCTCGATGCGGCGCCGCGGACCGGCGATGTCGCCTTCGAATCGCGCAAACTGTTCGTCAGGGGAATCGCCCTGGCCGGGCTCGGGCGCGACGCGGAGGCCGACGGCGATTTTGTCCGGTTGTCGACGCAATATCCGGCCACGGACGCCAATGACGCGGCCATGGTCCGCACGGCGCTGTCGGCCGAACGGGCCATTGACGAATCGCGCCGCGGCGATGCGGAAAAGGCGATCCTGGATTTCAGCGGGCACTACTCCCGTAACGCCGATGTCGGCGAACGGCTGGCGGCCTCGCTCCGGGACGCCTATCTCGATGCGGCGCATCCCGACTCCGCGGTTGCCTTTCTGGACCGCTACCTCGGTGCGCAGCGGAGCATGCCCGAGAAACTTACCGATGTGAATGCCGACCTCGGCTGGGCGTGCCTGGCCGGGGGCACGACCGACCGGGCGGCGGATATATTCAACCGCTGCATCGCCTCACCGCTCCTTTCACGGGGAGTCTGGGAAGCGTGGATCGGACTCGCCGGCCTCTACGAATACAACCTGAGGAGGCCGGAGGCGGTCGCGGTCTATCGAAAAGTGTTCCGCGAGTGCCCCCGGACGCTGCCGTTTCCCTGGCTCTCCGCGATCAGGCTCGGCGAACTGACCGACGCGGATTCCGCCCGGCAACGCGGCGAATACTTCCGGCTGGTCGCCCGGGGAAGCCACCCGTTTGCCGCCCTGCGCCTGACCGCGCGGTTTTATCTCGACGAGGTGAACGACAGCGCTTTTCTGGCGGAAGGGGAGGCGTTGCGGCCGGGAGACTGTTCCGCGCTCTTCTGCCTCGCGCGAAAGGCCCGCTGGCGGCATGACGATGCGGCGGCTTCCGGCACGCTCCAGAAACTTAAAAAATGCGTATCGCCGGAATCCTGGAACTATATCCTGGTCAGCAAAGCGCTGAATAACCTCAGGAAATGGTGAGCGGGAGGGGTGGGTATCCCTATCTACCTTCCGCTGCCGGGAGCTATTTTTGGTAATCCTGCATCTGCCGTACTACCTGCGATGATGCTCCAATAATGAACGGGATAGGGTGCCCATGTTTGATTCCAAAGAAGATACTTTTTTCAATGAAAAATCCGCAGAGGACGATGCTTCGGAAAAACTGCAATCCATGATTGACGCCGGAGATGGTGCGCCGCTCACCGAGGTGACGCCGGGAGAACAGACGACCGGGACCATCACCAGGATCGGCTCGCAATATGCGTTCGTCGATATCGGCGGCAAGACCGACGCGGTCATTGCGCTCCAGGAGCTCACCCCGCCCGCCGGGGAAAAGGAAGCGGCGGTAGGGGACCCGATTACCGCGTATGTCGTTTCCATCACCGGCGGGGAAACCATCCTGTCGCTTCACTACTCGGCGAAGGGCGGTTCGGCGGTCATGCAGGAGCTGCTTGATGCCATGAAGAACCGGGTCCCCCTCCAGGGCAAAGTTACCGGGGTCAACAAAGGCGGATTCAACGTTAAAGTTCTCGGGGCCCGCGCTTTCTGCCCGGTCTCTCAGATCGACCTCAAATTCACCGAAGATTCCAGCGCCTATCTGGGGAAAACCCTGGACTTCGTCATCACCCGCATTACCGAGGGCGGTCGCAACGTCGTGGTGAGCCGGATCCCGCTTCTCGAGGGCGGCCTCGAAAAGAAGATCGATGCGCTTGCCAAGGCGGGGGAGGTGCGGCTCGTGCTCAAGGGAAAAATCAGCAAGATCGCCGATTTCGGCCTCTTCATCGATCTTGGCGATTGCGAAGGCCTCGTGCACATCTCCGAAATCTCGTGGGAGCGCGCGGAGGATCTCGCCGCCTCATTTACCGTCGGCCAGGAGATCGAATGCGTGGTCCTTTCCGTTGAGAAAAAATCGCCCCTGCGGAATTCCAAGATATCGCTTTCAATCAAACAGACGATCGACAACCCGTGGAATACCATTGCCGAAAAAATTTCCATCGGCCAGTCCTGTTCCGGAACCGTGACCCGACTGGCGCCGTTTGGCGCCTTCGTCGAGCTCGTGCCGGGCGTCGAAGGGCTCGTGCATATTTCCGAGATGTCGTGGACCAAGCGGATACAGCACCCCTCCGAGGTCGTGGCGGTCGGGCAAACGGTGGCGGTCACGGTCCTGGCAATTGACGAAAAGAAGCGAACGGTATCATTGACGCTCAAGGATGTTTCCAACGACCCGTGGCGCGATATCGATTATCGGTTTCCTGCCGGGTCCGATGCGACCGGAACGGTGGTTCGCAAGGCGAAATTCGGCTATTTCGTCGACCTGGCCGAAGGCCTGACCGGACTTCTGCCCCTTGCAAATATTGCGTCCGATAAGAAGACCTCGATTTCCGTGGGGCAGCAGATTGCGGTGCATATACAGTCGCTCGACATCGAAAACCGCCGGATATCGCTGTCGTTCGGCTTGCAGGATGCGCTACAGGAATCCAGGGTCGTGAATGAGTTTCTGACGAAGCAGGCCGCTGCGCCCGCCAAAGCCGCGGCGTCGTCGACCGAATTCGGTGCGGCACTGCTTGAGGCGTTAAAGAAAAAAAACTGAGAAAGAGACATCATGAAAATCCTCGTTGTCGGCGGGGCCGGTTATATCGGCAGCCATGTGGTGCGGGCGTTTCTTGACAAGAACAACGATGTGACGGTCTTCGACAATCTCTCGACCGGAACCGAGGAAAATCTTTTCGACGGCGCCGCCTTTGTCCAGGGCGATATCCGCATCCCCGATGCCATCGATGCGGTCATGCGGCGCGGCTTCGACGGCTTCGTCCACCTCGCGGCTTACAAGGCGGCGGGCGAATCGATGGTAGCGCCGGAAAAGTACTCGGTCAATAATATCAGCGGGACGATCAATCTGCTCAATGCCGCCGCGGCGCATGGGGCGCCCCCGTGCGTTTTTTCCTCCTCCGCGGCGGTGTACGGCGAACCCCAATACCTTCCGATCGATGAAAACCATCCCTGTTCGCCCGAGAACTACTACGGCTTTACCAAGCTCGAAATCGAGCGGATCCTCGGCTGGTACGACAGGCTCAAGGGGCTGCGCTTCGCTGCGCTGCGCTATTTCAATGCCGCCGGGTACGATCCCGCCGGACGGATCAAGGGGCTCGAACGCAATCCCGCCAACCTGCTTCCCATCGTCATGGAGGTTGCCGCGGGGATGCGGGAAAAGATCGATATCTACGGCAACGATTACGACACCCCGGACGGCACCTGCATCCGCGATTATATCCATGTGGGCGATCTCGCCGACGCCCATGTCGCCGCACTCGAATACCTTGTCACAAACGGCAAAAGCCTGACTGTCAACCTCGGCAGCGAAACCGGCATCAGCGTGACCACCATGGTGGAAAAGGCGCGGTCGATTACCGGGAAGCCGATTCCGGCGGTCTATGCCGGGCGCCGGGCGGGCGATCCGGCCAAACTCGTCGCCTCGGCACAAGAGGCGCAGCGGATTCTTGGCTGGAAAGCGCGCATCAGCGATGTCGAAACGCTGTTGTCGAGTACGTGGAGTATGTACCGGAAACTTCCGGCGGAATAAAAGGGGTTTGGGTCAGGGATAGGCAGAGACGCAGCGCGATCCGTCTCTGCATGAATGCAATGAAGGGCGATTTCTCCCGACAAGTATTGTTGCCCTCAGGCAACTTTCTCCTCGATGGAATCCTTCCGGTATATCTCACGGCCATACTTTTGAATATGTTCCAGAAGCTTCCTGTTGGTTATGGACGCGCAGCGGACCACATCGAATTGCAGCAGCGCATCTATCTCATTGAGCATGCTGCATAGTTGCAGCTGCTCCCTGAGCGAAACCGTTTCGCCCATCAGGGCAATATCTACATCCGAGGCCGGCGAAAAGGTTCCAAGCGCGCGCGATCCGAAGATGCTTGCGGATTCGATCGAGGGTATTCTGCCCAGTATGGTCCGTATCGCGGCGAGCTGCTGTTCGGTTAATCCGTAATTCACCGGACATCCTTCCGTTTTCTCAGGGTTTCCCTGACCTCCAGCAGCATTGGCAGAAACCTTCCTTTAATCAAAGCCTCTGCCTCGTCCGCGGTTGATTGGTCATAGGTATGGCTCAGCAGGTTACGGCTCTCAAGGGCCTCAAGCCATGGTTTGGGATCAACGATAATGCCGGATGCGAATGCCTGCCGAATCGCCGAGCGGGGACTGTTGACGTCAAAGCCTTCGTACGAGAGCAGGTCTTTGAGCGTCTTCCAAGCGGTCTCGAAGGTGAGCTCGAAAATTTTGATCAGGCCGGAAAGCTCAAGCGGAGAATATGCTTCCTGTTCACAGGCCCTGGAAAGCTGGTCAAAGGCGGACTGGAAGTTATCAAAGCGTTGCTGCCATCTGATTTCGCTGGTATCCGGCATGGGGGCCTCTCGGTGAGGGGGCTTTCAAGACAAAATAAATTATTCCGGATTTGGATGGAACGGTGGTACCCCCCCCCATGTTATTTTATGAAACACAATTGACCTCTCCCCGTCGCGAAGCGCGCCGCCCCTCTCCCACCGGCGAGGGGAAAGCAGGAAAAATAAAAAAGGGGCTCCTGGGAAGCCCCCTCCTCTCTCGTGTGGACCCGCCGAAGAGCCTGATTTTGAAGGCTCCCCTGCCTACTTTACCTCAAACGCCATCCTTTCCCCCTCCGCCGACGCCTTCACCGCACTCCCCTCCTTCACCTCGCCCGCAATGATCATTCTCGACAGCGGCGTCTCAATTTCCTGCTGGATCGCCCGCTTGAGCGGCCTCGCCCCGTACACCGGATCGTACCCCTTGTCGGCAATGAACGTTGTCGCGGACTCGTCGGCGGTAAAGGTTATCCCCTGCGCGGCGAGGCGTTCGGCAAATCGGGCGAGCTGGATCGACACGATCTCCCCGATGTGCTCGCGGGAGAGTGCGTGGAACACGACGATCTCGTCGACCCGGTTAAGGAACTCCGGCCTGAAATGCTTCCGCAGGTCGGTAAGGACGGCCTCCCGGATCTTCTCGTCGATCGGACGGTCGGAGAAATAGTGCGAACCGATGTTCGAGGTCATGATCACGATCGTGTTCTTGAAGTTCACCACCCGCCCCTGCGAATCGGTAATCCGGCCGTCGTCGAGGATCTGGAGGAGGATATTGAACACCTCGGGGTGGGCTTTTTCTATTTCGTCAAAGAGCACCACGGCATAGGGGCGCCGCCGCACCGCTTCGGTAAGCTGCCCGCCCTCCTCATAGCCGACGTAGCCCGGCGGCGCGCCGACCAGGCGCGACACCGCAAATTTTTCCATGTATTCCGACATGTCGATGCGGACGATCGCCCGCTCGTCGTCGAACAGGTTGAAGGCAAGGGCGCGCGCGAGTTCGGTCTTGCCCACGCCGGTCGGTCCGAGAAAGATGAAACTGCCGATGGGGCGGCTCGGATCCTTGAGTCCGGCCCGGGCCCGCAGGACCGCGTCGGCGACCGCCTCCACCGCCTCATCCTGCCCGACCACCCGCTTGTGCAGATGGGCGCCCAGGGTGAGCAGTTTTTCCTTCTCCCCCTCCACGAGCTTGCTCACCGGAATATGGGTCCACCGGCTGATGATGGCGGCGATATCCTCTTCGTCCACCTCCTCTTTGAGCAGGCGGTTACCCCCGTCCTGCGCTTTCAGGGCCTTTTCGGCCTGGGCCAGGGTGCGCTCGAGCTCCGGGATCTTCCCGTGGCGCAGTTCCGCCGCTTTACTGAGATTGTACTCCCGCTCCGCCCGTTCGAGTTCGCGGCGCGCCTGCTCGATCTGTTCGCGGAGCCGGGAAAGCTTCTGCACCTTTGCCTTCTCGGCTTCCCAGCGGGCCTTGAGCGCTCCGGCGGTGGTCTTTACTTCGGCACATTCGGCGGAAAGTTTTTCGAGTCGTTCGCGCGAGGCGGCATCCTTCTCCTTTTTGAGACCCTCGATTTCAATTTCGAGCCGCATCTGCCGCCGCAGGGCTTCGTCGAGCTCCCGCGGGTTCGAATCCATTTCGGTGCGCAGTCCCGCCGCCGCTTCGTCGATGAGGTCGATCGCCTTGTCGGGCAGGAAACGGTCGGTGATGTAACGGTCCGAGAGCACGGCCGCCGCGACCAGAGCACTGTCGCGGAACTTTACCCCGTGATGGACTTCATAGCGCTCCCGCAGGCCCCGCAATATCGAAATGGTATCTTCAACCGAGGGCTGGCCGACGAGCACGGTTTGGAACCGGCGTTCGAGAGCCTTGTCTTTTTCAATATACTTGCGGTACTCGTCGAGCGTCGTCGCGCCGATGGCGTGCAGTTCGCCGCGCGCGAGCATGGGCTTGAGCATATTGCCCGCATCCATCGATCCTTCCGCGGCGCCGGCGCCGACGACGGTATGGAGTTCATCGATGAAGAGGATGATATCGCCGCGTTCGACGACCTCCTTGAGCACCGCCTTGAGCCGCTCCTCAAACTCACCGCGGAATTTGGCTCCGGCCACGAGTGCGCCGAGGTCAAGCGACACGAGCGTGCGGTTCTTCAGCCCCTCCGGAACGTCGCCCCGCATGATGCGCAGCGCCAGCCCCTCGACGATCGCCGTCTTGCCGACGCCGGGATCGCCGATGAGCACCGGATTGTTTTTCGTCCGCCGGGAGAGGATCTGGATAATCCGTCGGATCTCCTCATCGCGGCCGATCACCGGGTCGAGTTTACCGGCGCGGGCCATTCCGGTGAGGTCGCGGGCATACTTTTCAAGTGCGCCGAAGCTTGCCTCCGGATCCTGGCTGGTAACGCGCTGATTCCCCCGGACCTCCTTCAGGATGCGCAGGATATCGGCGGCGCCGACGCCGAACCGGCGGCCGAAATCGCGGGCTTCATCATCCTTGTCCAGTGCGGCCAGCAGGAGGTGTTCGACGCTGATAAAGTCGTCCTTCATCTCCGCGGCCCTGGCTTGCGCCGCGGAGAGGACCGTCAGCAGGCTTCGCGACATGGCGGTCTGGACACCCTGCCCGGAAACCCTGGGCAGCCGGCGCAACGACTCTTCCGCCGCCGCCTTCGCGGCCTCCGGTTCGATATTCAATTTCAAAAAGAGCGACGGGACGAGACCCCCGGGATCGGCAATGAGCGCAAGCACCAGGTGCATGGGCGTCAGCTCCGGATTACCGCCCTCGGTCGCAAGGGCGCTTGCGGTATTCAATGCTTCCTGCGATTTCCTGGTAAACGTATCGAGATTCATGGTCGACCGCCCCTCCTCACTGTTCACACGGCAATATTGCAACATCCGTGCCAATAGCGGAAAAGTTCGATTTTAAGCATATTTAACCGATGCTTTGAGGGTTTTTGTTTCACATTGCGACGCGCGCCGACCGGAATAGGACACCCTCGCTCCGAATGATTTGCCTTTCCAGGCGAAGTTTCATATTTTTTTCCGTATCCGTCGGGAAGCGATGCTTTGGGGATCGAAGCGGTCGCGGGGACGTCCTCCCGGCGACCGCCTCCGCATTTCCCTTCGTGCGGCGCCCGCCATACTTCAATCCGGGAGCAGAGAGTCCTCCATGCCCAATCTTCTTGTCGTGAATAACCCGAAGGACTGGACTTTTCAGATCCCGGGCGTTGATCTTGTCGAGGCACGGTCCTACCTGACAAATGAAACCTACAGCCAGATGCGCCAGGCGCGGGTATTCAACCTGTGCAAATCGTACCGCTACCAGAGCATCGGCTACTATGTGTCGCTTCTGGCCGCCGCGCGGGGTCACAAACCGCTGCCCAATATTTCAACCATCCAGGACCTGAAATCCCAGACCCTGGTCCGGTTCGTGGACGACGAACTCGATGAACTCATCCAGCGAAGCCTGGCGCCCATCCTGTCCGACACTTTTACCCTGAGCATTTACTTCGGCAAGAACATCGCAAGGCGCTACGATCGCCTGGCTCTCCACTTGTACAACCTGTTCCCGGCACCGCTCCTGCGGGCGGAATTCGTCAGGACCCGGGAGACCTGGCACCTCGACGATATCGGCCCGGTTTCCGCCGGTGAAGTTCCCGCGGAGCACCACCCGTTTCTCGTCGACGTCGCGACCGAGCATTTTGCGGGAAGGCGCGTCGGCAAACCCAAAACCCGCGCGGCGCGCTACGATCTGGCAATCCTCTGGGACCCTCTCGAAGAGGAGGGGCCGTCGAACGAACGGGCGATCAAGCGGTTTATCGCGGCGGGCCAGCGACTCGGCCTCGATCCGGATCTCATTACCCGGGACGATTACGGAAGCCTCGCCGAGTTCGATGCGCTCTTCATACGGGAAACGACGAGTGTCAATCATCACACCTACCGGTTCGCGCGCCGCGCCGCGGCCGAGGGGCTTGTGGTGGTCGATGATCCGGAGGCCATCCTCAAGTGCTCGAACAAGGTCTACCTTGCCGAGCTCCTCGATCATCACAACATCCCAACGCCGAAAACGAGCCTTGCGCACCGCGATAACCTGGAAAACGCCATCGCCGAGATCGGCGTTCCCTGCGTCCTCAAGCAGCCCGACAGCGCCTTTTCGCAGGGGGTCATCCGGACCGACACCCCCGACCAGTTTTTCCGGGAAGCGGGCAGGATGCTCCAGAAATCGGATATCGTGGTCGCGCAGGAGTACATGCCGACCGACTTCGACTGGCGCGTCGCGGTTTTCGACAACAAGCCGCTTTTCGTCTGTAAGTATTACATGGCGCCCAGCCACTGGCAGGTAATCAAGCGCGATTCGGTGGGCAGGAAAAAGGAGGGGCGTTTCGAAACGCTTCCCGCCGAGCTTGCGCCGCGCCAGGTGGTACGCACCGCGCTCAAGGCCGCCAACCTGATCGGCGACGGCCTCTACGGCGTGGATATCAAGCAGATCGACGGCTCCTGCTACGTCATGGAGATCAACGACAACCCGAATGTCGATGCCGGGATCGAGGACGCGGTCATGAAGGAGACCCTGTACGACCGCATCATGGAGGTGTTTCTCAAACGGATATTGACGAGCAAGAACGGGGTCGCCTTCTGATGGCATCACCGGCGCCGCAGGGCCTCTTCACCGTGTTCGGCATCGAAATCGAGTACATGATCGTCGACCGGGTGTCGCTCCGGGTGATGCCCGTCGCCGACCGCCTCATGAGCGCCGCATCGGGGACGTTTGACAACGAAATCGCGCGCGGCCCCCTGGCCTGGTCAAACGAGCTGGCCGCGCATGTCATCGAAATGAAGACCAACGGTCCGGTCGCGTCGCTTGCAACGCCCGGCGCGGACTTTCGCGAAAGCATCCGCGCCGCAAATGCCTTGCTAGAAAAGGAGGGCGCGCGGCTCCTGGGTACCGGCATGCACCCCTTCATGGACCCCCGCACCGAGACGCGCCTCTGGCCCCATGGGTACCATGAGATCTACGAAGCGTTCGACCGGCTGTTCGATTGCCGCCGTCACGGCTGGGCCAACCTGCAGAGCATCCACCTGAATCTTCCCTTCGCAAACGATGCGGAGTTCGGCCGCCTGCACGCGGCGGTGCGCCTGGTGCTGCCGCTTGTTCCCGCGCTTGCCGCCGCGTCGCCGATCGTCGGCGGGCGCATCACCGGCTGGGCGGATACCCGGCTCGAAACCTACCGTTCCAACTCGCTGCGCGTCCCGTCCATTACCGGCGAGGTAATTCCGGAGGCACTATTTACCATGGATGAGTACCGGGAAAAAATTCTCGGCCGTATCTATCGCGACCTTGCACCGCTCGATCCGGAAGGGATCCTTTGCGAGGAGTGGGTCAACGCACGCGGCGCCATCGCGCGATTCGAACGCAGCGCCATCGAGATCCGCCTCATTGATGCGCAGGAAACGCCCGCCGCCGACGTTGCCGTCGCCGCGGCGGTCGCCGGGGCGGTACAACTCTTCACCGACGAGCGGTTTGCCGGCATTGCCCGTCAAAAGGCCTGGCGGGTCGAACCGCTTGCCGCCATTCTTCGCGATACGATCCGGGAGGGGGGCGACGCGATAATCCGGAATACCGATTATCTCGCGCTCTTCGGGATCACCGGCGGTCCCCTTTCCGCACGCGGATTATGGGGCCATCTCCTCGAACGGGTCGATCGATATGATCGGGCCGTACTTGCGCCCCACTCAAAAGTACTGGGGGAGATTCTCGGCAGGGGCACCCTGGCATCGAGAATCATCGACGCGCTCGGCAACGATCCTTCGCCGGAAAGGGTTCTTGCCGTTTATCGGAGGATAGCCGATTGCCTTGAATCCGGGAACCTTTTTATTCCCGATTGAGGATCTTCCGCGGCAGCGGTTTTGTCCAGAACCCCATGGGTTTTTCACCTTCGGAAAAACCGCATGAACGATAGAGCTTCCTGGCGATACGGTTATCCCGCCGTACTTCAAGCGTCACCTTGCAGCACCGCATTTCCCCGGCTATTCGCTCGGCTTCCCGTACCAGGCATCGGCCCAACCCGTTGCCCCGGTGCTCCCGGGCGACGATGAGGTCGTGAATGTTAAGGAGCGGCGCGGCATTGAAGGTCGAGAATCCCCTGAAGCACACCGCCATGCCGACCGGGCGCTCCGCGATAAACAGGAGCAGCACGAGCGATGTCGGCAGGGCGGCAAGTCCGTCGAGCATCGCCCGCCGTTGGTGCGGGGTGAGCGGCCGCGCGGCACCGCCCATGGGGTCCTGCATATAATCGGCGAGGAGTGTTGCGATGGCCCGCCGATGGGAAGCCACCCTGCAATCGGCGCGCAGCATGCGCACGGGGCGGGAGGAACGGGGACTTCTCACTGGATCAACCGCATTCGCCGCCGGTTCCGCCGCAGCCGTCGCCGCAGGGAAGGGGGGCGTGGCCGGGGATATTTTTACCGGTAAATGCGCATGCCAGCAGGTCGGCAATGACCCCTTCCGTTTCGAATACCTTGATTCCTTCGGAGCGGAGCACCTCGCAGGGTCTCTTTCCGGCCCGGTAGACGAGGAGCGCACTGCAGTCATTGAGGGTGCCGGCGAGCTCCCGCCACCTTTGGTCTCCGGAGCCTCCGGCCGGGGCATTGCGGCGCTCCTCGAACAGCGGTGCGCCGTTCTTCCAGGAGTAGAGGTCAAACGATTCGGCCGCACCGAGATGCTGGTTGACGAGGGTCCCTTCACGGGTGGCGACGGCGATATTCGGACGACCGGCCGACCCGACCGTCGTCGTCGTCGCAATCGCCCCGGCCAGAAGCGCTGCGGTGTGGGCCGGGTCATCCTTGCCGATAATCCCGGAAGCATCGGCGCGGCAGCGGCCGCAATGGTTGACGGTAGGCATATGCCTGCCCGCGAGCCAGCGTACCATCTGCATCAGTTCGTGATCGGGTCTTGCGAGGGCGCCGAACTCGCTCCCCTCGACCGGCAGGAGCGGCATGCAGTTGATGGTGTCGGCGCCGAGGGCGGCCATCGCGGCGGCGGTCTCTCCGATCGACGCATCATTTACACCGGGAACCACGATCGTGTTTATTTTCACGGCAAGCCCGAGCAGCTTGCATCGCCGGATTGTTTCCCGCTGCCGTTCGATGAGGCAGGCGGCGGCGTCGATGCCGTACAGGACGCGTTTCCGGAAACGAACCCAAGAGTAGAGCTTCGCGCCGACGACCGGATCGATCGTATTGACGGTCACGGTGAGGTGCGATACGCCGATGGCGGCAAGTTCCTCGATATAGTCGGCCGCGTCGAGCCCGTTGGTAGCGACGCAGAGAATCGTGTCCGGGTAGCTTTTTGCGACAAGGACGAGCGTGGCAAGCGTCGCCGCGGGGTCGGCGAAGGCATCGCCGGGGCCGGCGATGCCGACGACCGACGGCACCCCCGTTTCACCGACGACCATGTCAAGGTAGCGCAGCGCCTGGTGCGGCGAGAGCACCGCCGAGGTGACGCCGGGGCGCGATTCGTTGACACAATCGAATTTCCGGTTGCAGTAACGGCACTGTATGGTGCAGGCCGGCGCTATCGGAAGATGCACCCGCGTATGCGTTTGGGCGGCATGGGCGGAAAAACAGGGATGGTCGGCGAGGTTTTTGCGGCTGTCGGTCATGGTGAACCCCTCCCTCTCTATACCGGTAAGACGGATTATTCCGCCCGGTTTAAATTAAAAGCGATACAACGGTAATCGTAAAGTGCAAAACCCGTACCATTTCGAATAGGGGCTCACGTGACCGCCTGCCGGTACAATTGCGTCGTTCGGGCTTTTAAAAAGGTCTTTTACGTCCATAATCAACCCTCTCCCGGAGGCCGGTTTCAGAATTCCCAGGACAAACCTCCATAAAAGCCCCGGCGGGGGAGATATTGGGGTGCAAACACGCCGATTCCCTGCCCGTTCCGAATCTCATACACCAGGTCGAACACGTTGACGACATCGAAGCGGGCTTTCAGGTTTTTCCCGCCGAAAGCCTTTATGGTATAGTCGATGCCGGGATTGACCGTTACGTAGCCGGGAAGCTCCTTATCATTGGCCGGGCCGCTGTACAGTCCGCTTCCGTAAAGCGCGTCCGCGTAGACTTTTATTGCAGAGAGCCGGTACGAAGCGCCGACGGAAGAGGTGATGTCCTGGTCGTGATCGAGGTGATACCAGTGATTCTGCATGGAATCGAGTTCTCCGGCGTCGAACTGAAATTGGCCGGAAATGAGGCCGTAGGCCATGGCGCGGCTGAAGGCAAGGTTGCCATAGACGGCAAAACCGCCCCGTTCATAATCGGCCGTTATTTCGACGCCGCGGACGAAACCATGGTCGGCGTTGTTCGGAGAAAAGATCATGGCGGGCCCGAATTGACCTTCATCAAGAACATACCGTTTGATTTTATAGTAGCCATCGAGGCCGACCTGCACATTCCCGAACAACAGTTGCGTCAAGCCCGCATCAAAGTAATGGTACCGCTCCGACCTGACCGGCGAACTAAGATCATTGTCCGGGTCGGCGCCGTAGGTGGTGTTGTTGAATTTGGCAATACTCGCGGTCGGGACAAATTCAATGGGCGGCGGAGTGAAGTAGCGGCCGTACCCGAGGTGAAAAGCGGTTTGCCGGGAGGACTGGTATACCGCGTTGATCCTGGGGCTGAGCTGATACTCGTTGAGGTAGGCGTTGAGTCCGTCGAAGCGCAGGCCGTAGTTGACGGTGACGTTTTTCCGGGCAGTCCATTGGTCCTGCAGATAACAACTGTAGAGATAGGCAACCTTACTGTTGTCGTCGATAATGGTGAACGGCAGGGTGCCGGTCTGTGTCCAGGACGTGCCGTTCCATGCTGCCGGCAACACCCGGTCGGCGGTAGTGACCACGGCTCTTTCCACGGTCGCGCCGACGCCGCCGCGAACGGTATGCCGGTCATTCACCGTATAGCTTGCATCACCGGCAAGGTCGCCGGCCGCGAGCGAATGCTCGGCGCGGGCCGCAACCCCGTTAAAAATGAGGTCGCCCGTCGTGTCCGGCAAAAACAGGACATCGCTGTACCGTGCCGTCTGGGCCACTTGAAATTTAAGCGAACCGGTATTTTCCTGGTACGCCAGAACCTCATAGTAACTCTGCTCATTCTGGTTTTCGTTCAGACGGGAAGATGCAAACGAGGAGACCGTGTCGACCTGGAATGCGGTTGCCTGTCCCGGAATATCGGGCAGTTGAAACATACTGCGGGCGCCGCTCACGATAAGGCTGAGGCGGCTCACGGTGTCGGGCACGCACGACAGATAGGTTAACCCTTTATATTGATCGGCGGCATCGTGGAGAGGCGGAACGCCCGCGGTCGGGCCGGCCATGCCGATATCGCTGTGCAGAAAACTCCCGGTTACATAGCAAGCCCACTTCCCGAAGGTATTGCCGTATTCGAATGATGGATTGTCGGTTGCGTAGCTGCCGCCGTAAAACGACAGGTCGCCGCCGTCCATGGCGGCTCCGCTTTTGGTGCGGATATCAATGATGCCCGCCGTGCGGCCGCCGTACTCGGCCGGAAGGGTGCCCACGATAAGCGATAGGCGGTCGACGAACTTCGTGCTTAATTCCTGGCCGAAGCCGGATAGTCCGTCGGGAAGCAGCACGTCATTGATGCGGTATTGCAGGTTGGCCTCCTCGCCGCGGACATGCAAGCGCTTATCAAGTTCATCCTGTACGACGCCGGGAAACCGGTACAGCGTTTGATCGAACGATGCATTGTCTCCCTGCGATTGCACATCGATCTGCGCACTGGTCATCGTGCGCTTTGTCGCGCCGAGGCTAGGGACGATTTCCTCGTTCACCGTATCCGCGAGTGCGGTCATGCGCCTCGCGGTGACGACAATGGAGTAGACCGGCTGGACGGTGTCCCGGACAGAGGCCCTTCCGACGGAATCCATGTCCGTCGCGGCGTGCGGCGACCCGGGGCAAAACATACATGCGACAATAATACCGAGCATCGGGGCGGTGAGGGCGGATGTTGCGGTCAAGGTGTTCCGTTCCATATGCGGCAGCCTTTTCTCCGATGTGCCGGTTCTTACTGCTACTACTTGTAGTCGCTTCCGCCGGAGTAGTAATGAGTATGGCTGGTTCCTTACTGAGCAATCCCGGTGCCATAGATCAATGCGGTCATTGCGGACGCTGTCCCGCCCGGTTATGGCGGCGATACGGGACCCGTGCGAATACCCGGTGTGCCGGAAACGTTCGAAAAGGAACAAATCGGGAAGTAATTGTTCATTGAGGAACAAAAAAACGCGGGGGAGATCGTACACAAAAGAACGAAGGGGTTCGCGCAGCGTACTTACATGAACATAGTGGTACACCCCGTGTGCCGTGATCGCCGTATAAAGGGCACCGGCGTCCGTTCCGGCCTCGTTTCGGCGTATGGCACGCAACATGCGTAGTACGTTCAACGAACGAATCGACGGCTCAGGGTTTTTCGAACCGGTACCACGACAGGAGGGTTACATGACAAGAAAGATTGCGTTTTACGGCAAAGGCGGCATTGGAAAATCCACGACCCAGCAAAATACCGCCGCCGCCATGGCCCATTTCTATGGAAAGAAAGTGTTCATCCACGGGTGTGATCCCAAGGCGGATTCCACACGGCTCATTCTCGGGGGTAAAACGCAGGATACCCTGATGGATACCCTGAGAAATGACGGTGAAGACGGGGTGACGCTGGAAAAGGTCCTCAAGACGGGGTATGAGGGCATCCGCTGCGTTGAATCGGGAGGTCCCGAGCCGGGAGTGGGGTGCGCCGGCCGCGGTGTCATCACGGCCATCAACCTGATGGAAGAGCTCGGGGCGTATACCCCGGATCTTGACTTCGCCTACTTCGATGTCCTGGGCGACGTCGTCTGCGGCGGCTTTGCCATGCCCATTCGCGATGGGAAAGCGCAGGAAGTGTACATAGTCGCTTCGGGCGAAATGATGGCCATTTACGCGGCGAACAATATTTCGAAGGGTCTCCTCAAGTATGCCGAACAGAGCGGCGTTCGCCTGGGCGGCGTTATTTGCAACAGCCGTAAAGTGGACCGGGAGATAGAATTCCTGGAAGAATTCACGGCGGCTATCGGCACGCAGATGATTCACTTCGTGCCGCGCGACAATATTGTCCAGAAGGCCGAGTTCAATAAAAAAACGGTCATCGAATACGACGAAACCTGCGCCCAGGCAAAGGAATACGGGGAACTGGCCAGGAAAATCATCGAAAATAAAAAGTTCGTCATCCCGAAGCCCATGAGCATGGACGAACTGGAGTCGATGGTGGTCAAATACGGGCTTAACGACTGAAGACGATAACGCATTCAATGAAAGAGGGTCCGATTTATGAAAATGATTCGAGCGATAGTAAGGCCGGAGGCCTCCGATGCCGTGACCGAAGGGCTGGAGGAGGCGGGTTTTTTTTCACTGACGAAAATAAACGTCTTCGGACGCGGGAAGCAGAAGGGAATCACCCTGGGGAGCGTTCACTATGACGAGCTTCCTAAAACAATGATACTTGCCGTTGTCGACGACAAGAGTGTCGATGAGGTAATCAAGATCGTGAAATATAAGGCCTACACGGGCAATTTCGGGGACGGAAAAATATTCGTCAGCCCGGTGGAAGACGCCGTCACGGTCCGTACCGGGGAGCATGGGTTGTAAGGCGGGTTGCCGTCCAATCGTTTCAAAAGGAGCCTTTCGTGAAAGAGGTAATAGCCATCGTAAGGCCGAAAAAGGTTTCGGCGACAAAGGAAGCGCTGGAACTCCTGGGTTTTCCCGGAATAACGGCGGCGGCGGTATTGGGGCGGGGAAAACAGCGGGGGATAGCGGCGGAGGTTTCCTTCGCCATTGAGCCGGAGCTGCTCTCGAAGGGCAGGAGCGGGGGAATGAAGTTCGTTCCCAAGCGTTTTCTCTCGGTCATCGTTGAAAATGAACAGGTCGAAAAAATCGTAAACGCAATAGTCAAAATCAACCAGACGGCCCAGGTGGGAGACGGAAAAATATTTATCTGTCCCATCGATGACGCGGTAAGAGTCCGTACCGGCGAAAGCGGGAACCCCGCACTGAATTAAGCGGACTTCCAGCAGCGCGGGGGCCATTGCGGGAATAATAAACGCATCGGATCGAGGAGAACCATCATGCCAATGACCTTATTTAAATGCGACACGATCATACCGGAACGTGAAAAGCATTGCTATATCAAGGCGCCGGGCGAAGACACCACGCAATTCCTTCCGGCTTCGAATGTCGCCACCATTCCCGGCACGTTGTCGGAACGCGGGTGCAGTTACTGCGGGGCCAAACTGGTAATCGGCGGCGTGCTGAAAGATACCATCCAGATGATCCACGGGCCCGTCGGGTGCGCCTACGACACCTGGCATACGAAACGTTACCCGAGCGATAACGACAACTTCCAGCTCAAGTATGTATGGTCGACCGGCATCAAGGAAAAGCACGTCGTCTTCGGCGCCGAAAAGCAACTTAAGAAATGCGTCCTGGAGGCATTCGACGCCATGCCCGGCATTAAACGGATGATAATTTATACGACCTGCACCACCGCCCTCATCGGCGATGACCCGAAGGCCGTTGCCGAAACGGTGATGAAGGAACGGCCGGAGGTCGATATCTTCGTTGTCCAGTGTCCCGGATTCGCCGGCGTCAGCCAGTCGAAAGGCCACCATGTCCTCAATATCGGGTGGATCAACCAGAAGGTCGGGACGCTCGAACCGAAAATCACCGGTAAGTATACCATTAACTTCATCGGCGATTACAATATCCAGGGCGATACCTACCTGGTGGAAAAGTACATCACGAGGATGGGCATCCAGATCATGTCGCACTTTACCGGGAACGCAACCTACGATGAACTCCGCACGATGCACCGCGCGCAGCTCAACGTTGTCAATTGCGCACGTTCGGCGGGCTACATCGCCAATGAACTGAAGAAACAGTACGGGATCCCCCGCCTCGATATCGATTCGTGGGGTTTCGGATACATGGCCGAGGGGCTCCGCAAGATCGGCGGGTTCTTCGGCCTGGAAAAGGAAGCCGAAGCGGTTATCGCCGATGAGTATGCGCTGTGGAAGCCGAAACTTGATTGGTACAAGGCAAAGTTGACCGGCAAAAAAATGTGCATCTGGACGGGTGGACCCCGTTTATGGCACTGGACCCGCGCCGTCGAAGACGACCTGGGCATCGAAGTCGTCGCCATGTCCAGTAAATTCGGCCACCAGGAAGACTTTGAGAAAGTCATCGCCCGCGGCCGCGTGGGAACCATTTACATCGACGACGCCAACGAACTCGAGTTTTTTGAGGTGATCGACATGATGAAACCCGACGTCATCTTTACGGGCCCCCGCGTGGGCGAACTCGTGAAGAAGTTGCATATTCCCTATATCAATGGCCATGCCTACCACAACGGCCCCTACATGGGGTTCGAAGGTTTCGTCAACCTGGCGCGCGACACGTATAATGCCGTTTCCTCGCCCTTGTGGAAGCTTGCCGCCGGGGATATTCGCGGGAAGGGCGTTCTTACCGGTTTGGAATCGAAGCCCGGAATGGAGGCAGCCGCATGAGTGAACGAGCCGAAGAACTGGTAACCTATATCCAGGAACACTGCCTGTGGCAATTTTTTTCCCGGAGCTGGGACCGGGACGAAAATATTGAGGGTATCCTGACAAGGGCCGGGGAACTTCTGACCGGCGAACCTTTCGTAATGGAAACGCAGGCCGATAAATGCTGGCAGGCGGAGGCCGGGATACTGGTGGCCGAATTCAAGGCCCGCATGCCCTGGATTGCCGCCGCCACGAGGGAGGAAATAACCGGCATAATCGCCGAGGTTAAAGGTCGTATGAAGGAAATTACCGTTGAAAAATCGCGGAATGAAGAGCTTCGGGTAAAGAATTACTGACCATGACCGGGACCAGTGAGAAAGGATAAAAAATGACCTGTACCGTGAAGGAAAAAGAGAGGGTCGGCGTCATCAACCCGATTTTTACCTGCCAGCCGGCGGGAGCGCAGTTCGCCGGCATCGGGATCAAGGACTGCATTCCATTGGTGCATGGCGGCCAGGGGTGCAGCATGTTCGTGCGCCTTTTATTCGCGCAGCATTTCAAGGAGAATTTCGATATCGCTTCGTCGTCCGTTCACGAGGATGCGGCGGTGTTCGGCGCCATAAAGCGGGTCGAGGAGGCGGTCGACGCTCTCGCGCAGCGCTATCCGCATCTCCGGGTGATTCCAATAATTACGACATGCTCGACCGAGGTCATCGGCGACGACATCGACGGCGCGGTTACCAAGATTAACCGGAAGCTCAAGATCGCCTACCCGGACCGGAAGATACACCTGGTTCCCATTCACTCCCCGAGTTTCGTCGGGAGCCAGATCAGCGGGTACAACGTGGCCGTACAGGCCATCGTCGCCGCCATGGCGAAGAAAGGGACCCCGTCCGACAAGATCAATATCTTTACCGGGTGGGTCAACCCCGGCGATGTAAAGGAGATCAAGCATTATCTCCGGGAAATGAATGCTGAAGCGACGGTTTTCTTCGATACCGAAACCTTCGACTCCCCCATGATGCCCGATAAATCGTCTTTCGCCCACGGTAATACCACGGTGGAGGACATACAGGATAGCGCAAACGCCCGTGCCACCATCACCCTGGCGCGTTACGAGGGGGCAAGTACGGGGGCTTACCTGAAAGAGGAGTTCGATGTGCCGCATGTGACGACCCCCATGCCCGTCGGCATCAGGAACACCGACCTTTTCCTCGAACAGCTGTCCAGGCTGACCGGTAAGGAAATTCCCGAATCGCTGGTCAGGGAACGGGGAGTGGTACTGGACGGCCTTGCCGATCTTGCCCACATGTTTTTCGCAGACAAGAAAGTTGCAATTTACGGCAGTGCCGATATGGTCCTGGCCATGGCCCGGTTCTGCATTGAGGTGGAACTGCGGCCGGTGTTCCTCCTGATCGGCGACGATAACGCGCAGTATATAAAGGATCCCCGCATCGGGGAGCTCCAGGATGCGGTCGATTATGAGATCAAGGTGGTGACCAATGCAGATTTGTGGGAGCTGGAGAACCGGATCAAGAGCGGGAAGATCGAGCTCGATTTGATCATGGGCCATTCCAAGGGCAGGTGGGTAGCTATTGACAACAACATCCCGATGGTGCGCGTCGGCTTTCCAACCTTTGACCGGGCCGGCCTGTACCGACATCCGGTCATCGGGTATGCCGGAGCCCTGTGGCTTGGCGAGATGATTGCCAACACTTTTTTTGCGGATATGGAATACAGGAAAAATAAGGACTGGCTGCTTAATGTCTGGTAAGACCGATAGTGGACAACTGAACTTACCAATCTTTACTTGAGGAGGGTTTTATGGGGATCCACGGTATGACCGTAGCGATGGCGACGGTTGCAGAATTACTGGGAGCGATTGTTTTTTTTAAGACCGCAAAAAGCTCGACGCGTTTATTCCTGTCCTGCCTGGGGCTCGGCTTTATCATCATGGTTATCATCATGGATATCCTTCCCGACGTCGACCTGTACTGCCCGAAGCGCTTGCCCATGGGTATCGCATGCTGCCTGGCGGGTGCCGCCTTGGCGTTCTGCATCGAGCATCTCGGGAAGCGCTGGGGAAATCTTGCGGCAACGGCGGGAATAGGCTTCCATAATTTCGGGGAAGGCGTGATCATTGCGGGTATGAGCGCGCTGTCGCCGATCCTTGTTATCGGCTTTCTCCTGCATAAAGTGCCCGAAGGGATGGTCTCGTTCTCGCTTCTTGAGGGGTACCGGGACAGAACGAGGTTCCTTATCGCCGCCGGTGTTGCGCTCCTTATCCCGCTGGGTGCTCTTCTGCCGATTCCGGCAGGCGTCCAACGACCGGTCATGACCCTTGGCGTGGGGGTCATCTTTTTTGTCGTTTGTCGGCTTGTCGGCAGGATTATCGCCGATAATAATAAATCCATGCGGCCGGTTCTCTGGAAATATGCCTTTGCCGCCTTCACGGGTGCCGTCGTGGGAGGCGTTTCGTGCGTTTTAGTGTAGCCCGATGCGGGATCCGCAGATCCGGGCACGAATAGTGCCGTTTCCATACGACCGGAGGTTTGTTATGCTCCCAGAAGTTCCCGTTACACAGGTCTCCCCGATTGCCGACCGTGTCGTGTTCCATGGCCGGCTGGGCGAACTGTATCGGCTGGCCAAGGAAGGCACAATCAAGACCACCCTGCAGGGCAGCCACACGCGACCCTGTAAATTCTGGACCGCAATGAAGATTTTAAGCGGTATCCGCAATTCGGTCGTCATCGCGCATGGTCCGGCAGGCTGCGCCTTTGGGGTAAAGCAGGCATACAAGCTGACCAACAGCCGTAACAGCGGTTCCCCGTACGAACCGGTGATCAGCACCGGGATCGACCAGACCCGTGTTATTTACGGCGGCGAAAAGGAGTTGCGGAGCGCCTTACGGGAAGTGGAAGCGAAATACCGTCCCGAGGTGATCTTCGTCGCCACCAGTTGCGCGGCCGGAATCATCGGCGACAATGTCGATGCCGTCGTCGAAAAGATGAACGGCGAAATCAACGCCAGGATGCTTCCGATACATTGCGAAGGTTTTGCCGGAGAGTTCAGGAGCGGGTTCGACCTGGTGTTTAAAGAACTGGTGAAGCTCATGGATCCGCCGACCAGCGAGACGAAGGCGGCCCTTGCACAATCGGTCAACATCATCGGCGGGAAGATGGGACCGGAGCGAACCGAGGTCGACACCGACGTGAAGGAGCTCGTGCGGCTTATCGAGGCGATGGGCGCCCGGGTCAATGCCGTCATTGCGGGAAATTGCTCCATGGAGGAGCTGAAAAGGGCGCCCGGCGTTGCGGTCAATTGTACCCTCTGCCTCGATGTGGGATACGCGGTCGGCATGGCCATGCTGGAGGAGTTCGGGACCCCGCTGAACTCCACCATCCTTCCCTACGGTATTGCCGCAACCGTGAAATGGCTTTCGGAAACGGCGAAACCGCTCGGCATGGAAGCCGAAGCCGGGGCATTGATGGAACGAGAATACGGTGCCATAAAAGAGGAATTTGAAGAGGTCCGTTCCCATCTTACCGGTAAAACGGCGATTATCGAGGGGCACGACGCGATTAAATCGCTCTCCGTGGCCCATATGCTCGAACGGGATTTCGGCATGCGCGCCATTATCTATAACTTCCATCCCTGGAGCACGGAAGCGCGCGAGACAAGTATCGATTACCTTCTCGAAACGGGGCTCGATCCGGAAATCCTGATAACCGGGGGAACCCTGGCGTTCGGGAAATACGAGTCGATGCAACAGACGGAGGATGAGCTGCTTGCCTTTTTAGGGGACCTCGATCCGCTCGGTACCGTGTATTTCGGCTCTTCGTTGAGTTTTCCGCATCTGCCGCTGGTCGATTTAAACGCGATTTTAAACCGGCCCCGATTCGGTTACCGGGGAGCGCTCAAGGTCGCTCAATGCATTAAAACCGCCCTGGACTACGCTTTCCGGCCCCGAAGCCGCCTGATGAAAAAAGTCGTTTTCCCCGATAATGCGGGGTTGAATTCCGCCCGGTCGCTGACGCCGAAACTCGCATCGAACATGCCTGATTGCACGATGTATGCTCCCGGACGGAAAAGGGGCTCGCAATGCTGCATGAACTGAGCTTCGAGCACTGCGGGAATTCAAAGGATCCTTTGACCTCGTGCGCTTTGGAAGGGGTGGCGAATATTATCGCCGGGATCAGGGATGCGGCGGTGGTCATCCATTCGCCGCAAGGCTGTTCGGCTACCGTGGCCGGCGCTTACGATGCCCATGAGATTGATTTTACCAAACGAAGGATTGCCTGCAGCCGCCTGTTCGAGACGGATATCATCATGGGAGCGACGCAGAAGCTGCAGGACCTTATTCTCCAGGCCGACGCCGCCTTTCAGACGAAGGTCCTTTTTGTGGTGGGGACCTGTGCCGCCGATATAATCGGGGAAGATCTGTCCGCCGTGTGCCGCAGTCTGCACGGTCGGGTGAAAGCCCGGCTCATTCCGGTCATGGCGGGCGGGTTCCATGGGGATTCCTACGACGGGATGAACCTCGGGCTTTCCATCCTCCTGCCGTTCCTGTCGCCGGAGGTATTCCCGGAAGTTATGGCGCAGGAACCCGGCCGGGATCCGGTTGACCGTCAGGAAAAGGGTGCCCCCGATACAATCCGGGTATTGCCGGAACATAGGGTAGCGGTGAAAACGAGGCGACCGACGGTAAACCTGTTGCTGCCCCAGGCAAATCTTAATCCCACCTGGTGGGCGGATGCCGAATGGGTGAAGACGGTGTTAATGCACCTGGGAGTGTCCGTGGGCGCCCTGGTGCCGAAGGATGTTTCCCTCGAAGAGCTATCCCGGGCAACCGGAGCGGATGCCGACATCCTCCTGAGTCACGATGCCGGATTCTCCTTTGCAAAAAAGCTGGAGGGAGCCGGGGTCCCGCTGATTCTGGGCGATTTACCGCTTCCGGTCGGTATCGAAAATACCGGCCGGTGGCTGCGGGCCCTGGGTTCGGTCTTCCACGCGGAAAACAAGGCCGGGGAGATCGTCGCGGCGGGCGAAGCCCGCGTGCAGGATATTCTGCGGAAACGCGGCCTCATGATCATTCCCCGCTACCGCAATTGCCGGGTAGCGCTATCGGCCGACTGCACGATCGGCATTCCGCTGGTGCGGACGCTCTTTCAGGAGCTGGAAATGATTCCTGAACTGCTTCTTTTCCGAAGCGATTCTCCGCAGGCGAGGAAAATTCTCGAAAGCGAGCTGGCGGAGCTCGGGATTCACCCCAGGGTGGTATTTGCCGCCGACGGGTGGAAGATCACGTCCGCTTTAAAAACCGTCGCGGTGGATGCCGTGTTCGGGTCGTCGTGGGAGAAATATATCGCCGAAGAACAGGGGATTAAACTGTCCTTTGATGCCCTTTCGCCGACAAACCGGGATCGCTATATCGACCGGGCCTATTTCGGCTATGATGGCCTGTTGAACCTGTTAGAGGTGATCGGGAACGATTGGGAGGCCTCATTCCGATCCCGGAAGATTGCAGGGGAACAATTCGCCCAACCGGGCGGAAAAGGAGCGCTATGAAAATAGCAAGCTATGTCGATGATGGCGGGAAGGTGGCCAATTTTTACGAACCCGGGTGCGTTTGCCTTTACGAACGGGCCGCGGGGACCTGGGTGCGGCGCAAGGAACTGGCGCTTGCACTGCGGGTCGGGATGCATCTCGCCGAAGTGCGCATGCGGCTCAAGGCGATGGCGGCGCACCTGGAAGAGTGCAAGGTCTTCCTGGCGGGAGAGGTCAAGGGCATTCCCTACACCATTCTGGAGGGAATGGGCTTCAATATCTGGAAAGCGGAAGGCTCGGTTATCGAACGGCTCGATTTCGTGGCGCAGAAAGAACGGGAGGCCGCCGAAGCCGCCGGCAGGCCGAAACCGACGCCGCTCCCGGTGGGCGATATCCGCGACGGCCTTTACCATATCAATCTTACCGAGGTCCTGGGCAGCGACCCCGGCCTGACTTCCCGGCAGGTTCTGATCCCGTTTCTGGCGACAACGGCGTTCCAAAAACTTGAAATTCTCTGCGATCATCCTCCCCGCTGGCTTCCCGGCGAGCTGGCACGCCTTAACATGCGCGCCGAAACCGGTACTCCCGGTCACCCCGGCGGCGGGGTAACAATAATCGTTCTGCCGCTCCCCTGAAAGCGAATCCGGCAATTATTTGCCGTAAGGAAAGCCGCGTGCCGGTGCCCCGTTACGAAGCCGCCGCCCCGTCGGGCGTTCGTGGTTGCAATCCCCTGAATTTTTTGTACGTTATTTTGTATTTGGTTAATCTCAGGCTCAGCATCCGCCTCGTCATGCCGAGGTCCTTCGCCGCATCGGTAACGCTGCCCCCGGAATTTTTAAGCGCTTCGACGATATATTCGTATTCGACGGCCTCGACCTTCTGTTCGAGTTTGGACCGTTCGCCGGTACCCGAAATGGTGGCGTCCTGCAGGGAAGGAGGCAGGTTATACCCGTGAATAACCTCGTCTTCGCAGAGGATAATGGCGCGTTCCATGACATTCCGGAGCTCCCGGACGTTTCCCGGCCACGAATAATTCATCAGCATCTGGAGTGCGGGCGTGGAAATTCTTTTGACCCGCTTGTTGTTCTCTTTTGCAAACTTGAGGACGAAATAATCGGAAAGCATGATAATGTCGCTCCCCCGGTCGCGCAAGGGCGGAAGGGTGACGGGAAATACATTGAGGCGGTAGTAAAGGTCCTCGCGGAATCGTCCGTCGGCAACCATTTTCATGAGATCGCGGTTGGTCGCCGCGATGATGCGAATGTTGACGCCGATGGGTTTGTTCCCCCCGACCCTTTCAAAGGTCCGTTCCTGGAGAACCCGCAGGAGCTTGGCCTGCATGGCAGGCGAAAGTTCGCCGACTTCGTCGAGCAGGATGCTTCCCCCGTCGGCCTCTTCGAATCGTCCTTTGCGCAGGGAATCGGCGCCGGTAAATGAACCTTTTTCGTGGCCGAAGAGCTCGCTTTCGATAATGCTTTCGGGAAGCGCCGCGCAGTTGAATTTAATGAAAGGGCCTTCGGCGCAGGCGCTGTTGTAATGCAGGGCATTGGCAACCAGTTCCTTGCCTACCCCGCTTTCGCCCAGAATGAGAGCGGTCACGCGGGTTTTGGCGATTTTTTCAATCAGGGAATAAACTTCACGCATGGGCGGAGAGTTCCCGATGATGTTTGAAGGATGGAATTTTTCCTTCAGGGCCTCCTGGAGTCGTCGGTTTTCGTTTTCCCAGAAAACCTTTTCCTCGTTTTCGAGCAGGTACAGTTCAACCGCCTGCGCGATGATCGCGGTGATAAAGGTCAAAAACTCGACATCCTCGCCGAGGCCGCGGGAATCGGTATAGGGTTTTTCGATGCTGATGGTGCCCAGGACATTCCGTCCCCGCAAAATCGGTATGCAGAGGAACGAGTAGTCCAGCCCCTCCTCGTCGCGGGTATGCGTCCTGCCGAGGAAATTGGGGTCGTCCCGGATTTTAGGAACCACGATGGGCTTGCCGGATTCGACGACCTTTCCCGTAATGCCTTCACCGAGATCGTAGATCCCCCTGGCCTCTTCCTCACCGGTGAGCCCGAGGCTTTTATGAACGAAAATTTTTCCGGTCGTGCGATGATACAGGGTAAGCATGCCCCGGACGACGCCCATATGATCCTTCATGATCTTCAAAAGGACCTCCATGGTTTGACGAAGGTCTTTGCATTCTGTAATAGTCCTCCCCATCTCGAAAAGGAGCGGCAGGACCCCGGTCCTGCCCGTCGAATCGCCACCGTCATGTAATCGCGGAATAGTCATTTTATTTTTAAGGGACCGGTTGAATCGGCTCAATATTTTTCCAGGAGAAACGCTTCAAAAAGGCCGTCGGCGTTCACTCCTTTTTGACTTGCCATCCGTGTGCGAAGGGCATTCAGAAATCCCTGCGCTTCAGGATCGGTTAACGTATGATGCTGCAGCGATGCCAGGTATTTAAGGGCCGAGCGTCCGGAATGTTTCCCGACGATGATCGAGCTTTTCCCGCCCACTCGTTCGGGCGGGAAAAGCTCGTAATTCAAACGGTCTTTTATGAGCCCGTCGACGTGGATACCCGACTCATGGTTGAATACTTCGCTTCCGAAAAGCGGCTTCTGGGAAGCAATCGGCCGGCCGCAGAAAATCGAAACCGTCTCGCAAAGCTTCCGCAACCGGGGGAAATCAAAATCCGGGAACCTCCCCTCCAGGAAGTGCGCATTGCCGACGAACTCTTCCAGTGCCGTATTGCCCGCCCGTTCGCCAAGGCCCAGGAGGGAACAGGAGATGACCGAAGCCCCCGCCTTCCAGGCGGACAATGCATTGGCGGTTGCGAGACCGAAGTCGTTATGGGCGTGAAAATCGAGGGGAATGCCGAGCGAATGCGTGAGGGCGCGTATCGTCCGCGATGTTTTTTCCGGAGTCAGAATGCCCAGCGTATCGGCATAGCGAACACGGGTAACTCCCAATTGAACGGCATGAAGGAAGATGGATTTCAGGAAATTCGTTTCGGTCCGGGATGCATCCTCGGCGCCCAGGGAGACCGAGAGGCCTTCACTAACGGCAAATCCGACGACCTCTTCCATCCGCCGGAAAATCCAGGAAGGCTCCCTGCCGATCTTTCGGGAGAGCTGCTGGGGGCTTGTTGGAACGGAGACATGGATGGAACGTACTCCCGCTTCCAGGCTGGAACGGACATCATCCATGGCGAGGCGGTTCCAGGCGAGGATTTCGGCTTTAAGGTTGAGCCCGACGAGTTTCCGAAAGACATTTTTTTCTTCTTTACCCATACCGGGAATTCCGGCCTCGATGATGCCGACTCCCAGCTCATCCAGCGCCCTCGCAATGATCACCTTTTCGTTATTGGTAAAGTAAAGCCCCGGACTCTGTTCCCCGTCCCGCAGGGTCGTATCGAGCAGTGACGGCTGTTGCAAAGGATCAATCGAGAGATGCTGACGAAACGAACCCCCGGTTCGGGGTGTTTTCGTGAGGTGTCGTATCATGGGTATCTCTCCGTCGGGTCCGGGCGACCGCCCTGCACGTCCTGCGCGATATTACGCGGAAATCCCGGGACGGTACGGGTTGCATCAGTCTATCTTTTGCAAGAGGTGTGCCATGAGGATCTTTCGGCGCCAACGGGTCAAATACGGGGAAATCCGCCCCATGAATGTATCCGTGACGCCATTTAAGGACATTTTTGTGCAAATCCCGATGCGAAATATAAAAAAGACCCGTGAACGGACCCGCCGTCCCGATTCCTCTTGTCTCGAAAAGGTCACGATATATTTTTTGAATACCATCCCTCATCGTAAGGACAGCATGTGATATTTCCATCGCTCGAAGAAGCAAAAAGACTGGCCCGGCAGGGTACCGTAATTCCGGTATGCAAATCAATCCTCGC
>CAZYYB010000008.1:0-54886 GCA_964651515.1 uncultured Fibrobacteraceae bacterium | reverse complement strand
CCCGTCGATAAAATAGTATGGGATGTCGGTCACCAGGCCTATACCCACAAAATCCTGACCGGCCGCCGGGACCGGTTCGCGACGCTTCGCCGGTATGGCGGCATCAGCGGGTTTCCCCGGATTTCGGAGAGCGACTACGATGCGGTGTCGGCCGGTCACGCGTCAACATCGATCAGCGTTGCACTCGGTCTCGCGCGGGGACGCGATCTCCTGAAGCAGCGCCACGCCGTCGTAGCGGTCATCGGCGACGGCGCCATGAGCGGCGGCCTCTCCTTCGAGGGGCTCAATAACCTCGGATCCGGCGGCACAAACCTGACCGTCGTGCTCAACGACAACGAGATGTCGATCTCCCGCAATGTCGGGGCGCTCTCCGGCTACCTGACCCGGGTCATAACCGACAAGCGCTACTATAAGATTAAATCCGAAATCTGGGACATGCTGGGTAAGCTTCCCAATGTCGGCAAAAGCATTCGCAGCGTGGTACACGGCATCGATGATTCCCTCAAGCACCTGCTCATTCCGGGAAAACTCTTCCAGGACCTCGGCATCCGGTACCTCGGACCGATCGACGGGCACGACATCAACGCCATGCTCGAGGTCTTCAATTCGATCCAGAAATTTTCCAGCGAACCGGTGCTCGTGCATATCATTACCCGGAAGGGCAAGGGGTACAGCTTTGCCGAGGAGAATGCCACCAAGTTTCACGGCGTGGGCCGCTTCTCGAAGTCGACCGGTGAAATCATTACGGCTCCCGGCAAGACGCCCTCCTACTCGGAGGTTTTCGGCACGACCCTGTGCGAAATAGCCGCTTCGCGGCCCGAGGTCGTGGCCATCACCGCGGCGATGCGTGACGGAACCGGCCTGGCAAAATTCAGCAGGGAGTTCCCCGACCGTTTCTTCGACGTCGGCATCGCCGAATCGCATGCGGTGACCTTTGCCGCCGGACTTGCACTCAAGGGGCTGCGTCCGGTGGTGGCGCTCTATTCAACCTTTCTCCAGCGCTCGTTCGACCAGATAATCCACGACGTGGCGCTCGACGCTCTTCCGGTCGTGTTCTGCATCGACCGGGCCGGGCTGGTGGGCGACGACGGTCCGACCCACCATGGCGCCTTCGATCTCTCCTTTCTCCGGATCATCCCCGGTGCGGTCATCATGGCACCCCGGGACGAAGAGCAGCTCCGTCACATGCTCAATACCGCCCTCTCCTACGATAAGGGGCCGTGCTTTATCCGCTACCCGCGCGGCAGCGGGACGGGCGCGCCGCTCGATACCCCCCTCCGGCTGCTGGCGATCGGCGGCTCCGAGATTGTGGCCGGGGGTGAGGGTGTCGCCATCGTCGCGGTGGGAGATTTTGTCCGGCTCGCGCTCCTTACCCGGGATCTGCTCGCAGAAAAGGGCATTCGCCCGGCAATTATCGACCCGAGGTTCATAAAACCGCTGGACGGCGGTCGCTATGCCGACTTGTGGAGGAATTTTCCCTGCATCGTTACGCTTGAAAACAACACGATCGAAGGCGGGTTCGGATCGGCCCTCCTGTCGCTCGCCGCGGACAGCGGCGCAAAGCAGCTCCCCCGGTTCCTGCGACTGGGGCTTCCCGACCGGTTCATCCAGCACGGCGACCTCGACCACCTTCTCTCCGAGCTTGCGCTCGACCCGGCATCCCTCGCCGCCCGAATCGAGAAATTCGTCGCGGCCTGACCGCTCCTACCTATATGTTCTGCAGCAGCATGGTCGTCATGGAAAGACGATCCGTATTCGTCTGCGCAAGCAGCGAAAGCGCCGACTGCTGGCAGATACTCTGCGCATTCAGGGTCGTCATGGCGGCGCCCTCATTGACGTCCTGTATATTGGCGATTGCCTGGTCATTCGTCGAGATGTTCCCGGCGACGAGCGTGCTCTGGTCGTTCAGGATGGCGGTATAGTTCGACGTTTTCGCCAGGTACGACGTAGCGCTTTCCATCTGGGCGTTCAGCGCGGCGGTTTCGGCCGCCTGTCCCGAAACGCCGAGCGTCAGGCCGGAAACATCGGCGATATCGGATGCATCGTAGGTAATGTTAAACTGGTCGGAAGGGTCGTTCGGATCCAGCATCGCGCCCCAGAGCGGCGTTCCGCCGTTATCGGTGATCACCTGCTGCCCGTCATAATCGGTCGTATTGATGGTGGCCGCCACCTCATTCTGAAGGGCCTGGAACTGGTCGGCGTCAACCGACTGCTGCTGGCTGGTCGTGCCGGCCGCGTAGTACGACGTGAGCAGATTCTGCATGGAGTTCAGGTCGCCGTACACCGCGGTCCCGGCCGCCTGGGCAACCTGCAGGAGCGATGAGCCGTCCACCAGGTAATTCTGAATCTGGGTTAATCCGCCGACCTGGGCCTGCAGGGTATTGATCTGGGCATAGGCGGCCGAATCATCGTTGGGTCCGCTGATCCGGTCTCCGGAGGCGATGGACGCCATGGTGCCGTTCATCGCACTCTGATTGGACTGATAGAATCGGGCAATATTTAATGCCGCGGCCTCTAATGAAACATTAGCCGACATACGCACCTCCCCTGTGTTATGTAATCACATCCCTGTGCCGGTACGTCTGCCGAGCTTCCCCAAGCCGCAAACGGAGGCAACACCGACCCGATGATTTACATTTGAATTCTCCCGTTGACGTTCATTTTAAAATCGGCGCGACAAAAAACCGCCGTGATCGCGATCACGACCCGCTTCTCCCCGCCTGCGCGCCGCATTGCAAACAGGCGTGCGGCATAACGGAGGAGGGTACTTACGTTAAAACCTTTTACGCAAAGAGTTTCGCTATGGCGGCCTGCGAGCTGTTGGCCTGCGACATCATTGACACGATGGCTTCCTGCTGCACCTGCAGGCTGGTGAGATTGGTCATGTCTTCGGCCTGATTGTCGTCGGTAAGCGCCGAAATCGTGGCCTGGTCGCTGGAAACTGCGGTATTGTTGAGGGAAATTGCGGTGTTGATTTCATTTGCATACGAACCCATGTCCGCGACATAGGTCTGGCAATTGTTGATTTCGTTCTGGATATCGGTGGCAGTAGCCGTGGTGATATTGTTGATGGCGGCGGTGGAACCGACTGCGGTTGCTGCGACGGCGATGGTACCGCCGCCGGAGTTGGAACTTGCCGTTTCCAGGGTCGTCTTATTGTAGACCGCGGTCCCATTGTACATGGCATCGCTGATCGTATTCCCGATCTGGGTTATGAGGGCGTTATATTGCGTCGCAAGCGCCCCCTGCTGCGTTGCATCGGTGGTCGCTCCATAGGTGGTGGCGAGATTCTGCAACTGCGTAAAGTCGGCGGCGATATCGTTCCCGACCTGCGTGGCGTAGGAGACCATGCCGGCCGCGTTCTGAAGATCCTGGTTGGCGACCTGATTGGCGGAAATGTCGGCGTTCAGAGCGGATGACTTCACATACGCCCCGAAATCGTCGCTCGGATTCACGACGCGTTTTCCCGAGGCGATCTGGCTCTCGAGCTGGGTCTGCTGCGACCCATTGGTCGAATACAATCCGGACAGCATTGATGCAATGGATGTGTTGGTATTAATCATACCGCCTCCCTTGTGTGGTGTTTGACATCCTTGTCACGCGGCCAGAGCTTCCCGGTCCTGCCCGGTGACAGTGGGGCCATGAGGATGGTGCGCCTCACGCCCTACTTAAGGTATCGGCTCGTTTCGGGAAAACTTTAGTGTTTTTTCCCGATGCACCCACCTTCCTGACGCCTGAGGTCTGAAGGCTGTCGTAATAAAAAGGGCGCACCAATCATCCGCCCTGCCCTGAGGTACTGAAATGCCCGACGTACAAGACGAAAGACGTCCGCCCCTTATGGGGCATGCCTTCTACTCGTTCTATACGTCTCAAAATTTCCCGTTTTCGGCGCAGTACCAAGTAAAAGAATGCGACTATATGTTTTTAATGAAGACTATGGCTATTTCTGGTCGATACGGTCTCCTCCGGCGATGGAATGACGAAAAGGCGTTGCCTGAAATGATAAATGCCGGAGGGAGGGGGAAGAGGTCTGCGCAAAGCCATAGTTGCTGTGGAATGCCTGCCGGTAGAGAGCGCCGGGTAATCAAAAGCTGAAATCCCCACTCTTATGCCTCCCGCCCGACCCCTATCTCCATCAGCTATTTTTTAAAGCATCCGCGATAATGTTATTAAATTATAGAAGAGTCGACCCCATGCACATCCTCCATCTCTGCTACTCCTTCCTGCCGGTAACCGAGAACTGGGTCTACAGCCAGATCGTCTTCAACGAGGAGTGCCGGTCGACGGTTCTCTGCCGCTACCGCGCCAATGAGGAACAATTTCCGCACGACGCCGTTCATGCCGCCTACCGGGATCACACCCTCCGTGCCCATATCGGCCTCTTCTGTGCACGGGTAACGGCCTCCTACCCTTCGGCGCTACCCCTGCGCATCATAAAATCGGGGCGGCCGGATATCATACACGGCCATTTCGGCACCGAGTCTTTCCGCTATCTCGCGGCAACCCGGCAGTGCGGGATTCCTCTCATTACCACCTTTTACGGGGTCGACATCAGCAAACTGCCGCTTCGTCCCGTCTGGCGGAAGCGGTACGCCGAGCTTTTCACGGCAGGCACCGCCTTCATCGTGGAAGGCGATTTCATGGCGACGCGGCTCGCCGATCTCGGTTGCCCGACCTGGAAAATAAACTGCATCCCGCTCGGCGTTGACACACAAGCGCTGCGTGAACTCCGGCGGCATCGCGAAGCGGATCCGCGCCCCCTGCGCATCCTGCACGTCGGACTCGGACGCGAGAAAAAAGGGTCCATCGACGCGGTGAATGCCTTTATCGCCGCGGCGGCGCATAACCGGCATATCCGTCTCGACCTTGTCGGCGACGGTCCGTTCCGGCCGCCCCTTGAAAAGCGCATCCGGGAGGCCGGACTCGCCGATCGATGCATTTTTCACAGCTATCTCCCGGTAGCCCGTTACCGGGAACTCCTCGGACGAAGCGACATCCTGCTTGCGCCGAGTGTCCGGGCGGCGGACGGCGACGACGAAGGCGGTGCGCCGGTAGCGGTCATCGAGGCGCAGGCGGCCGGCATTGCCGTTTGCGGTACCCGGCACTGCGACATTCCGATGGTCGTGGAGCATGGAACGACCGGACTGCTCGTCGCCGAGCACGATGTTTCGGCGCTGACCTCGGCACTCGATAAACTGTGCGACAATCCCGACCTTCGCAACCGCCTCGGCGCGGCCGCCGCCGATCGCGCCGCAAACCGGCACGATATCCGCAAACAGGTAAAAAAGCTTGTTCAGGTCTATGAAAAATGCCTGGTCCGGGGATAGCGATGGTTTTTTTCCATCATATGGTTGACTCTGCCGGCGCCTTTTTGGTATTTTTGGAAGATTAGGCTTGGAATCTCTTTCCGGAAAAAGCGGGCCATGCGGGTAGCGGTCCCCTCTCTCGGTTCAGGAGGGGAGGAGATTCTGTTGCCTGCCGATTCCGCGGAGGCGCGTCTCTTCGAAGGGCCATCGGCCTTCGCAAGACCGGAGACGCGTCATTACCATACCGGATTTTCGGGTGATTAGCTCAGTTGGTTAGAGTACTACCTTGACATGGTAGGGGTCACAGGTTCGAGCCCTGTATCACCCATTTTTTTCTACTCCCCCGCCCTTCAGCGGCATGAAATCCCAGGAAACGGGTGGGGCGTCTCGTCGACGCCGGCCGGTGCGGGGAGTGGTCGTTGTGCGGCACGGCAGGCGCCGGATGAATAAAACTTATGAATATTTCATTACCAGACGGTAAAATACTCGATCTCGCTTCCGGAGCCACGGCGTTCGACGGCGCAGCCGCCATAAGCCGGAGCCTGGCGGCCGCGGCGATTGCCGCAAAAATCAACGGCGTGCCGGCGGATCTTTCGGGCGTGCTTCACGAGGGCGACCGACTCGAACTGCTCACGTTCGATTCCGCGGAAGGCAAGTCGATCTTCTGGCACTCCTCGTCGCATATCCTGGCCCAGGCGGTCCAGGAGCTGTTTCCTTCGGCAAAGGTTGCCATCGGTCCGTCCATCGAAAACGGCTTCTATTACGACTTCGATGCCGAAAAAAACTTTTCGTCCGAGGATCTCGTCGCCATCGAGGCACGCGCCCGCGAAATTGCCGGTCGCAAGCTTCCCATCGAGCGATTCGAACCCGCGGTCGAAGAGGTGCGCGACTATTTCGCCTCGCGGAACGAACCCTACAAGCTGGAACTGCTTGACGATATCCAGGGTGCGCCCCGCATGTACCGGCAGGGCGCCTGGCAGGACCTGTGTCGCGGTCCGCACGTGCCGAACACCGGCGTGGTAAAGGCATTTAAAATTCTTTCGACGGCGGGAGCCTACTGGCGCGGCAGCGAAAAAAACAAGATGCTGCAACGCATCTACGCCATTTCATTCCCCAAGGAGTCGATGCTCAAGGAGCACCTGCTCATGCTCGAAGAAGCGGCGAAACGGGATCACCGGCGCCTGGGCAACGAGCTCGACCTCTTCTCCATGAGCGATGCGGTCGGGCCGGGTCTCGTGCTCTGGCACCCCATGGGAGGCCGCCTGCGCACGATCATCGAGGATTTCTGGCGCCGGGAGCACTATAAGAACGGCTACGAGCTCGTCTATTCGCCGCACATCGGCCGGGGGCAGCTCTGGGAGACCAGCGGCCACCTGGGCTTCTACCGCGAGAACATGTATTCATCCATGGAAATCGACGAGCAGGAATACTTTGTCAAGCCGATGAACTGCCCGTTCCATATAATGATCTATAAGCACGATGTCCGCTCCTACCGCGATCTGCCGCTTCGGTGGGCCGAACTGGGCACGGTTTACCGGTACGAGAAGAGCGGGGTGCTTCACGGGCTTCTGCGCGTGCGCGGATTCACCCAGGACGACGCCCATCTGTACTGCCGTCCCGACCAGATGCCCGAAGAGATCCGGCGGGTGCTGCGTTTCTGCATCTTCATGTTGCGGTCGTTCGGCTTCGACAAGTTCAAACTCTATCTCGCCACGCGTCCGAAGGAAAAGTCGGTCGGCGAAGAGCAACAGTGGCTCGATGCGACCGCCGCGCTTCGCGCCGCGGTTGAGGCCGAAGGGCTCGAATGGGAGCTCGATGAAGGCGGCGGGGCCTTTTACGGTCCGAAAATCGACATCAAGATCAAGGATGCCCTGAACCGGGAGTGGCAGTGTTCCACCATCCAGTTCGACTTTAACGAATCGGAACGATTCGACCTCACCTACGTCGGGCCGAACAACGAAAAAATCAGGCCGTACATGATTCACCGCGCCCTGCTCGGGTCGCTGGAACGGTTCATGGGCGTACTCATCGAGCACTATGCGGGCGCATTCCCGCTCTGGCTGGCACCGGTACAGGTCAAGGTGCTGCCCATTTCCGAAAAATTCATCGACCATGGCAGGTCGGTTGTCCAAAAATTGCGCGACGGCGGCATCCGTGCCGAACTCGACGAGCGCAACGAAAAAATCGGCTACAAGATAAGGGACGCTGAAGTCAAGAAAATCACCTTTATGGCCATTATCGGGGAGAAGGAGATCCAGAGCGACTCCGTCTCCGTGCGTCGCCACGGCAAGGGCGACCAGGGATCCCTGCAGGTCGACGATTTTCTTGCTCTGCTGCATCGGGAGATGTCTCCCGCTGCTGCGGCGCATTAACACCATTCAAACTGGAGGTCGTTATCAATCGTTTTCGATTGCCCCCGAGAAGAGACGATGATACCCGTATCAACAATGAGATCAGGGTACCGCGGGTCCGGGTCATAAGCAGCGAAGGTGAAGCGCTCGGCATCATGCATGTATCCGAGGCCCTTACCCGGGCGGCGGCAGTCGCACTCGATCTGGTGGAAATTGCACCGAATGCCGATCCGCCGGTGTGCCGGATCATGGATTACGGAAAATTCAAGTACGAAAAATCGAAGAAGGCGAAAGAGGCGAAGAAAAAGCAGCATGTGATGCACCTCAAGGAGATCAAGCTGCATCCGAAAACCGACGATCACGACTTCGATTTCAAAATGGACCATGCCCGGAACTTCCTGATCAAGGGAGACCGGGTCAAGATAACCGTCGTCTTCCGGGGCCGGGAAATCACGCATATCGAATTCGGTACGCGTATGCTGGACCGCGCATCGAAAATCATCACCGACCTCGCGACGCCGGAAATGAACGCGAAAATGGAGGGGCGCAACCTTATTTCCATTTTCGTTCCCGACAAGATAAAAATCCGGGATTACGTGCGCAAGCAGGAGACCGAGCGCAAAAAGAGTGAAAAAACGGCGGCAGTCGCGCCGGATGCGGTAACGACGGAAAAACCGGCCGATGCAGCGCCGGATGCAGCGACGACACCGAAAACTTAATTTATATCTATAATCAAGGGAGCCGATGCCATGCCGAAAATGAAGAATCACAGTGCAGCAAAAAAGCGCTTCAGCATCACCGCTAATGGGCATATCAAGCATAAAAAAGCCTATAAGAGCCACATCCTCAATAAGAAAGACCGGAAGCGGAAGCGCGGCCTCCGTAAATCGGCCCTGATCTTTTCGGGATTCGAGAAAAAAGTCCGATCCATGATCGAGGCCTGACGCTCTATTGCTAAAAAATATTCAACGATAAAGGAGCAGGATTATGCCCAGAGCTAAAAACCGCGTCGCATCGCGCGCGCGGAGAAAAAAGATCGTTTCCCGTGCCAAGGGATACTTCGGACGCAGGAAGAACAACATCACTCTCGCGAAGGATGCCTTTTTCCGGGCGGGCAAATTCGCCTACCGCGACCGGGCACAGCGCAAACGCCAGTTCCGGTCGCTCTGGATCGTCCGCATCAATGCCGCGGTCCGGCCTTTCGATCTCGCCTACAGCGATTTTATCGCGGGTCTGAAGGCAAAAAATATCGAACTCGATCGCAAGAGCCTCGCCTACCTTGCGCTGCACGAGCCGGAAAGCTTCAAAAAAGTGGTTGAGCTGGTGAAATCGTAGGGTTATGCATGACTACCGGTATTACACCCTATTTGCCGGGATCCATCGAGGAGTTACGCCGGAAGGTCGCGGTCGAACTTGCTGAAATCGGTACTCCGGAAGATGCGGAAAAATTCCGCATCGACTGGCTGGGCAAGAAGGGAATCGTCCGGGAGCTGTTCAGGAGCGTCAGCGAGGCTCCTCCCGCCGAGCGGAAAGACCGGGGCAGGGAGGCCAATGAGCTCCGCGAGTTAGCCGAATCCGGTCTTGAAGCCCGCCTGGCTTCGATCGACAAGGGCGGGCAGGCCGTCGAGCCGTCGATCGATTGCACGATGCCGGGACTCCCCTTTCCGCGCGGCTCCCTGCACCCGCTCATGACCATCAGGAATCGTATCCGCGACATCTTCATGGGCATGGGATTTTCGATCGCCTATGGGCCGGACATCGAGAGCGACTACTACAACTTCGAGGCGCTCAATTTCCAGCCCGATCATCCCGCCCGCGACATGCAGGATACCTTCCATATCGCCGAAAAGATACTCCTGCGAACGCATACGTCGCCGGTCCAGATCCGCGTCATGGAGACCCTGAAGCCGCCGATCCGTTCCATCATGCCGGGACGCGTCTACCGGAACGAGGAGATCTCGGCGAGGAGCTACTGCCTGTTTCATCAGGTTGAGGGGCTCTACATCGACGAAGAGGTGAGCTTTGCCGATCTCAAGGGAACGCTCCTGGCCTTTGCCCGCACTTTTTTCGACGACAAGACCCGCCTGAAGATCCGCCCGAGCTACTTCCCCTTTACCGAACCGAGTGTCGAAATCGACGTCGAGTGTTTTCTGTGCAAGGGAGCGGGTTGCAGCATCTGCAAACAGAGCGGCTGGCTGGAAATCCTGGGCGCCGGCATGATCCATCCGAACGTGCTGCGAAGCGGCGGCATCGACGGCGAAAAGTTTACCGGTTTTGCGTTCGGCATGGGTATCGAACGAATTGCGCTGCTCAAGTACGGCATCGACGATATCCGTCTCTTTTTCGAAAACGATGTACGTTTCCTCCGTCAATTTTCGTAAAACATCACTATGAAAATCGTCTGCGGTTGGCTCAAAGAGGTCGTTGATATCCATGTGCCGGCGGAAGAGCTCGCCGATGCACTCACCGGCGCGGGACTCGAAGTCGCTTCGCTGCGAAACATCCGCCTCCCGGAACGGGTCGTGGTCGGGAAAGTGCTCACCGTGGCAAAGCACCCGAACGCCGACCGGCTGTCCGTCTGCACGGTCGATGCGGGCATGCCCGCCCCGCTTACCATCGTCTGCGGGGCTCCAAACGTAGCGGCCGCTATGCTTGCGCCCCTCGCGCTCGAAGGTGCGGTTCTCGGCCCCGATTTTACGGTCAGGCAGTCGAAAATCCGCGGCGTCGCCTCCTTCGGCATGCTCTGTTCGGGCAAGGAGCTCGGCCTCTCGGACGACGACGGCGGCCTCCTGGCGCTCCCCGCGGAGTGCAAACCGGGCGAACCGCTTTCGACCCTCTACCCCGACGACGCGGTCATCGAAATCGAAATTGTACCATCGCGCGGGGACTGCCTGAGCATCATCGGCGTCGCCCGTGAAGTGGCGGCCCGGTACGGGCTTCCCCTTAAATCGGCGGCGCGGCTCCCTCAGGAGCGGGCCGATGACCCGGTTGCGGCGGCCATCTCCGTCGACGTGGAGGCGGTGGACGCCTGTCCGCGCTACGCCGGACGGCTGGTACGGGGAGTGACCATCCGCCCCTCTCCCGACTGGATGAAGCGCCGGCTTCTGCTTGCGGGTTTGCGGCCGATCAATAACGTGGTCGATGTAACCAACTACATCCTCCTCCAGTTCGGACAGCCCCTGCACGCCTTCGACTATCGTCTCATCGGGGGAAAGCATATAACGGTCCGGAAGGCCCTGCATCCGACCGAATTCACCACGCTGGACGGAACGAAGCGTACCCTGGTTGCCGACGATCTCTTGATCTGCGATGCCGAGCGGCCGGTGGCGCTCGCCGGAATCATGGGCGGAGCGGGATCGGCAATAACCGATGCGACGACCGAGGTGTTTATCGAATGCGCCTTCTTCAGCCAGAACGGCATCAGGAGAACCGCGAAGCGCCTCGGGCTATCCACCGACGCCTCCTACCGGTTCGAACGCGGGGTGGATCCCGGCGACGGACTCATCGATGCGCTCGACACCGCGGCCGCACTCATCGCCGAACTCGGTAACGGTACGACCGCCTGCGGCAGGATCGATTGCTACCCGCAACGGTTCGAACGCCGCGTCGTCCGGGTCCGCACGAGCAGGGTCAAAAAAGTGCTCGGCCACGCCTTTTCGCGGGAAAAAATAGCCGGATTCCTCACCTCGATCGGCCTGCTCTGCGAGGTCCGGGACGACGATACCATGGCCTGCACGATCCCGCTCTTCCGGCACGACCTCCTTGCCGAGGAGGATCTGATCGAGGAGGTCGGCAGGCTGCACGGTTACGATGCGATCGTGGCCGCGACCGACGCGCACATTCCGCTCCGCAAAGAGCTTCCCGCGCACGAGGAGGCGGCCGACCTGATCCGGCACTCCCTGGCCTATGCCGGCTTCAACGAGACGGTGACCAACAGCTTCACGTCGGAGCAGAAACGCCTCCGCTGCACACCCGAGCGCCACCCTGTCGTGCTGCTCAATCCGCTGAGTCCGGATATGGCCCAGATGCGCACGACCATGGCCGGTTCCCTGCTCGATGTCCTTGCCTACAACCTCAACCGGAAAAACCGGAACAACAAATTTTTTGAACTCGGCCGGATTTACGAAGCCCTTCCCGGCGACAAGCGCCGGGAGGTCGAGGTCCTGGCCATCCTCATGGAGGGGGACTGGATGCCGGCCACCTGGCACGCCGCCGCGCTGCCCTGCGATTTTTTCACGCTCAAGGGAGCCCTTGCAGGCTTTGCGGCGCATATCGGGAACCGTACCGCCGCAGCCGACCTGCGGACCGCTCCGGCCGGCGGCGAAACGGTCCTGTTCGGCCGCGAGGCGGTTTCTTTTACCATCGGCGACTCGATCCATGGCAGCGCGGGCGGCATCTCGCCAACGGTGCTCGATTATTTCGGCATCAAAACCCCGGTATACTATGCGGAAATGGAGATCACCGATTTTCTCGACGCTCCTTCACGGGCGGCGACCTTCAGGCCGCTCCCCCGCTTTCCGGCGGTCGAATGGGGTTTATGTTTCGTCATGGACGATACGATAAGCTCCGCGGCGATCGTCCATGAAATGGCCGGTGTTTCGCCGCTCATCGAGGAGGTCCTGCCGACCGACCTGTTCCAGAATGAAAAAATCGGCGGCGGCAAGAAGAGTGTCGCTTTCAGCGTCGTTTTCCGATCGCCGGAAAAAACCTTGACCGCAGCGGAAGCCCAGGTCGTGGCAGCCTCCATTATCAAGCGCGTTGAAATTAAATTCAATGCAAAGCTCAGAGAGTAGATAGATCATGCCGAATACGATCGTCGTCGGCACCCAGTGGGGTGACGAGGGAAAAGCCAAGGTCATCGATTACCTGACCGGAAATGCCGATGTCATCGTGCGCTTCCAGGGCGGCGCGAATGCCGGTCACACCGTCATCGCCGAGGGTAAAAAATTCGTTTTCCATCTGGTCCCGTCCGGGATCATCAATCCGGAAAAGGTTTGTCTCGTCGGCAACGGCGTCGTCTTCGACGCCCGGCAGTTTCTCCAGGAAGTCAATGAACTGCGCGGCCTGGGCATCTCGGTCGACGGGAGGCTTTTCGTCTCCGACCTTGCGCATCTGGTGCTCCCGTTCCACCGGATCGAAGATGCATCGGCCGAATCGTGCCGCGACGGTCGGAAGATCGGCACCACGGGCAGGGGGATCGGCCCGGCATACGAGGACAAGGTCGCCCGCACCGGCATCAGGGTTGGCGATCTCCTCGACTGGGAGCTCTTCACCGCGAAATTCAACCGGGCGTTTGACGCCAAGCGCGCCCTCATTACCGGACGGTACGGTTTGCCTTTCGATTGCGACGCCGGCGCGGTTCTCGAAGAATACCGCGGCGTGCGCGCCGCGCTCCTTCCCTTCGTTACCGATACGGCGGCCCGTCTTTTTGAGGCGGCGCGGGCGGGGAAGCGCCTGCTCTTCGAGGGAGCCCAGGGAACATTTCTCGATGTGGACCACGGCACCTACCCGTATGTCACTTCGTCCAACACCATCGCGGGCGCGGCATGCACGGGGAGCGGCATCGGCCCGACGGCAATCGATCATGTCGTCGGTATTGTCAAGGCCTACACCACCCGCGTCGGCAACGGCCCCTTCCCGACCGAACTCACCGATGCCGTCGGTGAAGAGCTCCGTCGCGTGGGAGGAGAGTTCGGCGCCACCACCGGCCGGCCGCGGCGATGCGGCTGGTTCGACAGCGTCATGGTCCGGAAAGCGGTCCAGCTGAGCGGACTGACGCGCTTCGCCCTGACCAAAATCGACGTCCTGAACGGCCTCGACCAGATCGGCATCTGCACGCACTATGAAATCGACGGACGGAAGGTCGAGCAGTTTCCCTCCCGCAGCGCCCTGCTCGACAAGGCGAAACCGGTGTACGAAACCATGGAGGGCTGGAAAACGGATCTCGCCGGCTGTACGCGCTATGCCGACCTTCCGGCCAGGACCATCGCCTATATCGAACGGCTGCGAACCCTGTGCTGCAACGTCCCGCTGCTCGTGGTCTCCACCGGTCCCGACCGGAAACAAACCATCGAGGTGGAAGCCTTGTAACCGTATACCCTGCACACGCCGACGGCGGCGTGCCATCGGAGAGTCCTATGCTGCCAGTCGATATCGTCAATATTTTCCTTACGACCAAGGGCGACGAATTCGTCATACTTCTCCGCGGCTCGCAGGACAAGCGAACCCTGCCGATCTCGATCGGGCAGCTCGAAGCGCAGTCGATCTTCATCCAGCTCTACCACTACTCCTTCCCGCGCCCGCTGACCCACGATTTATTTAAATCCGTTCTCGAACGTTTCGGCTGCAAGGTAGTCAAGGTAGTGATCAGCGATATCGTCGATAATACCTTTTATGCGCGTCTTTTCATCGAGAAGGAGGGGGAGACCGTCGAGATGGATTCCCGCCCGAGCGATGCGATCGCCCTTGCGGTACGTTTCGCCGCGCCGATTTTCGTGGAAGAGGCGATCCTGGAGAAATCGGGCATCATCCTTCCCGATGAGCTGTCCGGGCAGGCCGCACCGGGCCCCGGCGTCGAACAGGCCGGCGATGAAACGGAACCGCCGACGCTCGACGCCCTGAAGGCGAAGCTGGCGAAGGCGATCCAGGAGGAGCGGTACGAAGATGCGGCCAGGCTGCGCGATGCGATCAACAAATTAACAAAATCAAATTAAATGGGCAAAAAAAGAGGTCACCCCGCGCCGCCGAAGCCGCCCGAATCGCCATCCCCGTCCTCCCGCGGCCTCATCGCCACCCTCCTCGCCGGGATCGTCTTCCTGACTATTATCGTGTATTCGCGCGCGCTCTCGTGCGGATTTACAAACTGGGACGACAACGAATACACCTTCTACGCCTACCAGCAGCTGCAGCAGCTGAAGAGCTCCTTCGGGAACATCGCCTCCTTTTTCTTCGTGCCGGGCGCCCACGGCGGCGTCGATTTCGCTTATATAAAGGGTAATTTCCACCCGCTCTCCATGCTGTCCATGACGCTCGACTACGCGCTGAGCCCCGCTTCGCCGGGAACCATCCCGCCGGTGGGCGCATCGGTATTCCACGCGGTTAACCTCCTTTTCCATATTTTAAATACCCTGCTCGTTTTTTCCTTCATCTTCCTTATGGCGGCCTATTTCTTCAAACCGCGGGACCGGATGAAAAAAAACGACGCAGCCGGGGCGAAGCGGAGCGCTATCGCGGTTGCGGCGGCGACGGCGCTGCTCTTCGGCATCCACCCGCTCCATGTCGAATCCGTGGCCTGGGTTTCGGAACGCAAGGATGTCCTGTACGCCTTTTTCTTTCTCCTGTCGCTTATCGCCTACCTCCGGTATATCCGCATCAAAAAAGCCGCCTGGTACGTCGCCGCCCTCTTCTTGTTCCTCCTTTCGCTCCTTTCCAAGGGACAAGCCGTCTTCCTTGCGCCGGTGCTGACCTTCATCGACTTCGCCGCCGGCAGGGCGCTCGCTTCGAAAAAAGCGATCGTTGAGAAGATCCCCTTCTACGTGCTTGCGCTGGTTTTTGGTCTCATTGCCGTCAAGGCGCAGGCGGTCGGCAACGCGATCCCGCACGAGCAGGGCGGCCTTGTCCCGCGTCTTCTGTTCGCCTCCGCCGCGTTTTCGCTCTACATCGTCAAGACCGTTGTCCCGACCGGTCTGTCCACGCTCTACGGCTATCCCGACGCCGCGCACGGCCTCCCGGCGGTCTATTACCTCGCGGTCATCCCTCCCCTGCTCGTTCTCGCGGGGCTCGTTTGGGGCCTGAAAAAATCAAAAGCCCTGTTCTGGGGCCTGGGGTTCTTTTCCGCCGGCATCGTTTTACTCCTGCAACTCATGCCGGTCGGGCGGGCGATGATGGCCGACCGTTACATGTACCTCGCCTCGATCGGTCTTTTCTTCTGCGCCGCGTATGCCATGGAGAAAACGCCGCACGGCTATCGATGGGCCGCCCGCGGCCTCATGATCGTCGTGTCGCTCATTTTTGCCGGCCTTGCGGCGCAGCGCTGCGCGGTCTGGCAGGACAGCATCACGCTCTGGAACGACTGCATAAAAGCAAACCACCATACGCCGTCCATCGCCTATCACAACCTTGCCCAGGTGCTGTGCGAGTCGAAGGATTACCATGGCGCCATCTACAACGAAACCCAGGCCATCAGGCTCGAACCCACGCTCGCCGACGCCTATTACAACCGTGCCAACTCCGAGCTTACCCTCGGCGAAACCGAAGCCTCGATCAGGGACAACACCCGCTGCCTCGAACTCAATCCGAAGCACTTTTACGCCTACTACCTGCGCGGCAGCGCACGGATGAGCAGCGGCCATGGCGGGGAGGCCATGAGCGATTTCGATTCCTCGATTGCGCTCTGCCCGCAGTTCAAGCTCGGCTTCTTCGGTCGGGCGCTCCTCCGGGAGGGAAGCGGCAACCTGGCCGGTGCGATCGAGGATTATTCCGCCGTGGTCAAGCTCGACCCGAACTATGCGGACGCCTATTTCCGGCGGGGACTGGCCTGGCAGCGCGTCAATAATCCGTCATCGGCGTGCGCCGACCTGCGGATAGCGGCGCAGCTCGGGAACGGGCAGGCGGCGGGGATGGGGCCGGGAATGTGCGGCAACTGACTTTTAATACCTCTCATTCATGCGGACCTATTGCAATAATCCCCGCAACGTATTCCGTATCTGCTCCCCCGCCTTCCTTATCATCTCCCGCTGTGCATCCTGCTTTCCTTTCGCCGCACCGCCGGCGGCCGCCTGCCCGCCCGGACTCGCGCGGCCGACCTCCCCGAATGCAAGCGAACCCGCCCGCGGCGAAGCGACCGGCCCGGAGAGGACGAACGTGAGCGATATCCGTCCCTCGTTGTCGTGCGGGATCAGGCTCACGTTATCGAGCAGCCCGGCGGCGGCCGCAAGCTGCGTTCCGGCAAGCAGGTTTTTCGCCGCCCCCTTCGCCGCCCCTTCCACGGCGAGAACCCCGGCCGAGGCAGCCTTGCTCAGCCGCGTCGATACCGCCATGTCCATGTCGGCATCGAACGAAACGCTGCCGCGCGCGTTCCAGTCGCCCAGATCGGAGCGGATTTTCAGCTCATCGATGAACGCCCGGCCGTCGGCAATCCGGACCGAGGCGCCGAGCTCCTTAAAGTAAACAGGATCGATCCCTTCGAGGTTATCCGATTTCAGGAAGGCGCGCATCGCGGCGGCGGCCGTGTTCTGGATCGGCGTATTCTGAAGCCTTCCGTCCTTCATGTTCAGGGCAAACCCGCCGGAAACGCCGGTCGTCATGCGGGCGGGCGTATCGCCCGCGCCCTCGAGCGCGCCCTCCAGGCTGATGCGCCCGTAGAGCCCCCTGTCGAGCTGCATCAATTGCCTGCCGAGAGGGGTCGGCTGCGACACAAGATCGCCGAACCGGGCGAAAAAATCGTTCAGTTCGACGTTTTTCACCGTGAACTTGTCGGAAAAGGAGAGTTTTTTGCCCGGACCGCCATCGGCATGGAACTCGTTGTCGATGGTCCCCGTCGAGAAGGAGGAAGAAAATTTCATAGCCGCGCCGTTGTCGGCCGAAGTGATTTTCGCCGCGACGCCGTTCATGGCAAACCCCTTGTAGACGATCTGTTTCGCCGATACGGTCGCATGCAGGTCGGCTCCCGGGAGCGGCGGGGCGAACAGGAGGTCGGGCGAGGCGCTGCCCGCGGCAGCCGGCGCGGAGGTGCTCCCCGCTCCCGCCGGCGCGGGTCGGGAAAGGTTCAGCATGTTGTCGATATCAAGAAACGGCGAGGTGAGCCTGGCCTCGATGACCGGCCGTTTCGCATTTTTTGTACGGGGCGGAGCGGCGAACCAGAGGTAATGGGTCACGGTCGCGTCGGCGACAAGCGTCGACCGCTCGACGGCCGCCGTAACGTGCGCGCGGGCGGCCTCTTTTGCAAAGATGACGCCGCCGTTTATCGCCGCGGCGCTCCGAAGCGGCGGCCAGAGAAGCCGCACCTCCCTGAAATCGACCGTGCCGGTGCAGTACAGCTTTCCGGGATCGGTCGGATCGATCACGCCGTCGGCCTGGATATCGGCCGCGACCTTCCCGCCGAGGGCCGCGCCCGGGGGGAGCCCGACGATATCCTTCATCTCGTCGAGATTGAGGTCGGCCTTGATTTTTGCGTCGAAGAGCCGCTTTTTGAGATCGGTGACCACGGCCGTGACCGAAATCGGGCTCGTGCCCAGCCGCATGGTCAGAGGATTGACGGTCACGCTCTTGTCGGTAAACTCAACGGACGCGTTCAGGCTGTCGATCGACCGGGGCAATCCGGCATAGTTGATCGCCACCTGCGAAAATTTTGCCGTGCCGGAGAGAAGCGGCGGTTTGCCGGGAAGGAGGCGGCCCTGCAACCGGGCCCCGGTGGTGAGCGTCCCCGAGGCGGCGAGCTTCGGTGCAAACGGCACGAGGCTCAGCGGCAGGATCGCGACGAGGTCCTGGATATTTATCGTCGATGCGCCGAGCGTCAGGTCGAGCATCGGCGCGCCGGTCAGGACATCCTTCACCGTCCCGGTTACGGTGCCGGAGATTTTCCCGCACGAGGCGGTGAGGCGTCTGACCGTAACGGTTCCTTCCGGCAGGTCGGCGCCGATATCGTGCGTCACCGTTACGGCCAGACCCGTGAGCGGCGCATCGAACCCGGCCGTCTTGAGCGAAATGTCGCCCAGGCGGAGGGTGCCGTCGGTGGCGATATTCTGCAGGCCGGGGTCGATCGAGATCCTCGCCTGCTGATCGATCGTACCCACCGTCGCCACGACTCCCAGCCGTCGATTATCATAGATGAGCGTTCCGCTCTCTACCGTCAGCTTCTCCAGGGTAACGGGGATGGGCAGCATCGGAGCCAGGGGGTGCCTCCCGCCCCGGGAGCCGCCGTTTGAGGAGGAATCGCCCCGACCGGCCGCGCTGTCCTCGTCGACCACAATCCGGATGAGCGGCCTCTTCAGAGCTATCCGGGTAACCTCCGGCGATCCCCTGAAGAGCGACCCTATCGAAACATACGCCGTGAGGTTCTCCATGGAGAGAAAGGGCGCGGCCGATGCGCCTTCGCGACCGGTGTCCCGGACCGTGAGTCCGGAGAGCGAGAGGCCCGGCGGCAGGAAACTGAATCCGGCTTTCTCAAGGGTTATCTTCCGTCCCGACGCCTTTTCGGCAAGCGGGATCACGAGCGCAGCCACCTTCTCGGGCGGAAAGATGATGGAGACCCCCCCGATACCGCCGCACAGGAGCAGCACCAGCACCGCTCCGGAAATGATACAGATCTTTGACGCCGCCTTTTTATTCATGCCCGTTTCTCCTCGCCCGGTTAACGCCATCACCCTCCAACGGCTGAAAAATCGGTAATTGCCCGCCTCCCCGGCAACTGCAATCGGCAAGCGGGCCGTTTTTGCCGTTCGTGGTATATATTTGAACGATACAAAATGCCTTTTCCGGGGCGCGCATCCGGGTACGATTCTCCTTCCGCCGCTCGCCGGCCCCGGGGCCGTCCCTTTCACGAGGAGCACCAATGCCCGGCCGGATTTCACTCATTGCCCAGTACAAAAACTCCCTGAAAAACCCCTATGCCGAGGAGCTGCTCGACCTTGTCTTCTACCGGCCGCTCGCCTTTGTTTTTGTCAAGATCACCGAACCGCTCCCCTTGACGCCCAATTTCGTGAGCCTGCTCGCCATGATCGCCGGCATCGCCGCCGGCATCGCGTTTGCCGGAGGAACGGCGGCGAACTTCCTGCTCGGAGCGATACTGTTCGGATGCTCGAATATCCTCGATTGCAGCGACGGCATGATCGCGCGACTCAAGAAGAACGGCACGAAAACCGGCCGGATCGTCGACGGCCTCGTCGACTACATCGCCAGCGGGGCGGTCTATATCGGCCTGGCGGCAGGCATGTCCGGCGCGGTGCGGCACGGCGGCATGGCGCTCCCCTTTAACCCATGGCTCCTCGTCGTCCTTGCGGCACTGAGCACCATTCTCCACTCCATTTCGAGCGACGCCTGTCGCAACGCCTTCATCCGTCAGGAAAACGCGGAGGGCGCACCGGAGGACGAATTCCAGGTTTTTTCCGACGAGCTGCAACGCCTCGGATCCGGGAAGGGACACCTTTTCGACAGGGTGCTGATTTCGATTTATCTCCGGTACCTCAGCATCCAGAAGGGCAGGAAACCCTCTCCGGCTGCGGCGAAGGAGCCCGCGAAGGTCACCCCGCTTCGGGCGGTACTCTGGAACCTCATCGGCCCCTCGACGCACATCTCCTTCATCATCCTCGCCGCGACGCTCTATCGCCCCATGATTTTCTTCGTCTTTGTCATCGTGGCGGCCAACGTGTGGATGGTCGGCCTTTTTATCATGCAGTGGCTTATGCCGGGCAAACGGCTGCGATAAATTTTTTATCATTACTATGCCGGTGGGGGCACCACCGTGCGGCGGTTCCCCCACCGGAATCGGTAACGCTTATTTTGTCTTCATTCCCCGCAATCCGGCCCGGACCGCCGTTCCCGGGTTCCTTCATAGTCGTAAACCGCCCCGCACAGCGCCGCGAAAAAAGGTCTTCCGATGGTGTCGTATTCATAAACATCGTCGTTGACCCTTTCATTGGCGTTGACATAGATCGTTGCCGAAAGGAAAAACTCGATGTCCCGCTCCGTATCGGCCAGGTAAGCGAGGTCGCTCAGGAATCCATAGGCGCGGCCCGCCACGTTGTATTCGCGAAGCGTGGGAGAAAGGGGAGCGTTTGAACTCCCGAACAGGAAAAACTTCTTGAAGTTATCCGGGTAGCCCGCGTAGCGCACCATGCCCGATTCACCGGGGAGGCGCCCCATCCAGGTTCTCAGAAGCAGGTAATCCTCTTCGGTGAGATGCAGGGCCTTTTCGGGCGGGACCCCTCCGGGAGATATGATCGCGATGAGAAACCGGTGCAGATCGTCGAGCGGAGCGTAATTGAGATAATCGGCCTTGAATGGTGCCGTCCGGATTTCGCCCTTCTCCACGAAAGCCCTGCCGAACGATACCGGAGCGAGCGGATTGGTGTCGGGACCCGAGGAAACGGAACCCGGCTGCTCGTAAATGGTCCTTCCCGCATCGTCGCAGAAGCGAATCGGGTTGCTCACCCGGTTCTCCGCCGGGCTACAGCCGGCGCAGAGGCGGTGCAGGAGGCGGATATCGCCGAAGCCGCAGGCCGCAAGCCGCCCGTTCGCGCGGTCGCGCGTCAGGAACTCCCAGAGCCGGTTATATCCGCCGTTGTCGCTTGCGACAAGCATCCTCTTTATCGAGGAGGCCGGGGCCACCGGGTCCATCTCGTTCCCGTCGTCGTCGCGGTCGTAGGGGACCTCGCGGCCGGGCGTCGCAACAACCCGCAGGGGAGTTTCGGCGCCCAGGCCGGGGATGGACAGGTCGTTGATCTTTTCGAGGGCGAGCGCGGCGACGGGCAGCTTGACAAGGCTCGCCGGGTAAAAGTAGCGCAGCCGGTCGACCCCGAAGGGGTGGTGAGAGAAGTGGGGCCGGTTTTCCGCGTCGCGGTCGATCCGGGTGTATATGAATTGCAACCGGTAGCGTTCGGGGTTTTCAAAAATAAATTGCCATTGCGGCCGGAGCGATGCTAATAGCTTTTTGAGGAGAGGATCCGATGTTACATGAGTGAACATGGGGAATTCGTCCGGTTGATGATGCCTTTAAGGTTTGATCGTTTCCCTTTCCAAATGATGGCATTGCGGGAGGGGGTGTGTCAAAGACCCCCCCCGCCCGCGCTTTGGCGGGCGCGGAGGCTTTGACCAGGGGAAAACGCTTTGCGGTTCCGCCACCAGGAGCATTTCTCCTTCTCAGGGCTGCTGTAATTGCCGTTATTTCCGTATCGCCAGAATAAAGCTCGAATACCCGTCCCGCCAGTGATACCCGATGCTGTACGCCAGCGGCTTGACACTCTTCCCGGACCGGTAGGCGGAATCGAGGTCGGGTTGGAACCCGTAGTGAAAATCCCTGACCGGCTTGGTATACCTGCCGTACAGCGACACGTTCCACTCGTCCTGCTTGAAGTAGCGGTACGGGATGCCGGTATCGTCTTCCAGCACCGCCTTGGCCCTGAGGCAGACGCCGCGGATGATCGAAAATTCGGGAGTGTGCATGCAGTAGGACGCCGCCTTGGCAAAGGTTATCAGGTCGGTCATCGAATTGAGATAGGCCAGGAACTGCGGTTTCTGCTTCAGTGATTTGTCCTGGATGTCCACCGGGAAGTAAAAGAGGGAGTGCACCCCGCCGACGCCCCCGGCCTTCAGGTACTGGATTTCGATTCCCGGGATCTCCTTTTTGCCGGCGATGCCCGTGTCGCCGGGCGCATTCACCATGTTCCCGGCCGAGTCGACATGCACCTTGGCGATCGAAACGATGGCGCAGTTACGCCTCGCGAGAAAGATCATGAAGGCGGCGAGGTTCCCCTTCAGGTACGGGGTATGAAAGTCCCTGCCCATGTACGAGGTGATGAAATAGTTCCTCTCGAAGATTTCATTCATGGCCTTGCGGATATCTTCGAGGAAACTGTTCAGGTGCGCCTCGGTCATGTCCGTCGAGGGGATGGAGCCGGCGCCTTCGAGGCTCAGGTAGATCGATTTTTCGCAATCCGGGAAGAAAATATCGGCATTCAGGAAGTCGGGCCCGCTGAACGGATAGAAGAGCGTGGCGCCCTTCATGGTGATGCCCGCGAGGGCGGAATCGCGCCAGACCGACATCGCCTGGAGCCGTTTGCTCAGCTTTCCCCAGTTTTCTTCGAAAATCCTGCGATGCTGCTGCCAGGCATTGGTCGAGGTCAGGTCGCTGTAGTGCAGGGGATTGAGGGGCAGCATGCCGGCATAGATGCGGGCCTGATCGGTGAGGCTGGAATCGAAGGGTGCAGAACCGAAATCGGGCGCCGCCGAGGCACCGGTTCCGCCGAATGCTGCCAGGGAAAAAATCGCGAGCGAGCAGCACACTTTCAAAAGCGAGGACATCATTTCGCAGGACTCCTTTGTATGAGATGATAAACAATGATACCGATGAGAAGAATGCCCAGACCCGCGAGCGACGGTCCGGCGCGTTTCATGAGAAGATAGATAATCATCCAGATGTTAAGACCGAGGAACAGGACCGGCGTCAATGGAAACCCGGTGGTCTTATAGACCCCTGCCGGGGCTATTTTCCGGACCCGCAGGACGAAGACGCCGATGACGCTCAGGCAGGTGAAGAGCGCCAGGGTAAAGCCGACGAATACCAGGACCTTTTCGAAGGTCGAGGTCCAGAGCAGCAGCAGCGCAATCGCACTCTGCGTGAGGATGGCGATCCACGGGATTCCGCGCGCACTCTCGCGCGAAAATATCGAGAGTTTCGGGTAGTCTTCGCCCATGACCTTGAGGATCCGCGGGCCGGCAATGATCATGGAGCTTATCGAGGAGACGAGGCAGAGCGCGATGAAAAGGCCCATGACCCGGCCGCCGACCGGTCCGAAAATATTGACCGCCGCGATGAGACCCACCTGCACCTGGCCGGCAAGGCCGGAGATCGGCGTGCTGCGCAGGAAAACATAGTTGAGCAAAACATAGAGGAGCAGCACGACGCCGGTCCCGGTGAGGATCGACCGGGGAATATTCGACGAAGGATTTTTTATTTCGCCGGCGAGGTAGGTCGAACAGTTCCACCCCGAATAGGCATAGGATACGTAAATGAGCGAGACCGCAAAAGCAGGGCTCAGGACCAGGGAGAGATGTGCCTTGGTCGGGAACAGCTGGAGGGCGACCGGATGCGGGGTCAGGAAGATGCCGCACATGATAAACACGCCGATGAGAACGATTTCGGTAAGGGTGACCGCAAACTGGAATTTTCCGCCGATCCGGAGTTCAAAAAGATGGACGCCGGTGACGACGAGGACGATGATCGTCGCCAGAATCCGGGGCGAAAGGAGCGGGAAAGCGCCGTAAACGTACAGGCCGAACGCCATCCCGGCCAGTGCGATGGGGGCGGAAAACCCGATCGTGGCCGAGACCCATCCCGACAGGAAGCCCACCCGGGGGTGCAGGAGACGGGAGAGGTAGTGGTACTCCCCGCCCGAACGGGGAAGCGACGAACCGAGTTCGGCATAGCAGAAACCGCCGCACAGGGCTAAAAGCCCGCCGATGACCCACAGGAGCAGCAGGGCGAGCGGCTGTTTGATATCGAACGCCTGAAAGCCCAGGCTCGTGAAGACCCCGGTGCCGATCATATTGGCTATGACAAGCGTGGTGGCGGTCGGAAAGCCGATTTTTTTATGCTGGCCCGGAGCGGAAAGCGACGGAGATGGTGACATGTACCGGTGCGTCTCTGATGAAATAAATAGATAGGAAAGATAAAAAATATATTGCGCCGTGCTCTATATCGAAGGGCGGATATTATTAAAGACGGCTTCAGGAGGGGAGATCGCCCCTTTTACCCACTATGCAAAATGCGGTGACCCGGATCGGCCCTCCGGAGGCATTATCCTTTTTGTCGTTATTTTATCAGCAATGCTCCCCTATTTTGTAGATAAGTCTCTCCGTCTCCTCCCACCCGAGGCAGGGATCCGTAATCGACTTTCCATACACATTTTCCTCGGGCTTCTGGCTCCCCTCTTCGATGAAGCTTTCGATCATGATCCCCCGCACCATTTTGCACAGCAGCGGCGAGTGCTTCCGGGAGGCTAAAATCTCACACGCTATCCTCGGCTGCTCCTTGAAGCGCCGCCCCGAATTGTCGTGGCTGATATCCACGATGATCGCCTGATTGACCCTGGAGTACTGGTCGTACATTTCGGCGGCGTTCAGGAGGTGCTCGAAGTAGTAATTGGGCAGCGGTCTGCCGTTGAGATCGACGCCGCCGCGCATGATGAGATGGGCGAGCGGGTTCCCGCTGGTCAACACGTCCCATCCGTGGTAGGAGAACTCATGCTCCACCTGGGCGGCGCGGATGGCGTTAAACGCCACGCCGAGGTCGCCGCTGCGCGGATTCTTCATGCCGACCGGGATGGCGAGGCCGCTTGCGGTCATGCGGTGCTGCTGGTTTTCGACCGACCGGGCGCCGATCGCGACGTAGCCCAAGACATCGTCCAGGAAGGCATGGTTATCCGGATAGAGCATCTCCTCGGCGGCGGTAAGGTGGGTTTCGCGCAGCGCGCGCAGGTGCAGCCGCCTGATGGCGCGGATGCCCTCCGCCATGTTCGCCGCGCCGTGCGGATCCGGCTGGTGCACCATGCCCTTATAGCCGGTGCCGGTGGTGCGCGGCTTGGTCGTGTAGATCCGGGTGATGATGACGAGGCGATCCTTCACCGCCTCCTGTACCTTGGCGAGCCGGCACGCGAAGTCGCAGACGGCCTCCTCGTCGTGGGCGGAACAGGGTCCGACGATGAGCAGAAAACGGTGATCGGCGTGCGTCAGGATGGCCCTCGTAAGAAGGTCGCGTTCGGCCTTGATGCGCGCGAGATCCGGGGTCAGCGGGTCGGCGGACAGGATCTCCTCGACCGAGGGAATGGGACGGATTTTAGTGAAGCTCATGGGTTCCTCTGTTAATTGCTATAATAAAAAAGGCCCTGCACTGCAGGGCCTTCCAAACGTCGAATGCAGCCCGCAGTCCTTATTTCCCGCCCCTGGTATAGAACTTGTACACCGTGGTGGTCTTATAGGTCTGCCCGGGCTTGAGCTCCGTGGTCGGCCATTCCGGCTTGTTCGGCGAATCGGGATAGTGCTGGGTTTCGAGGCAGAAACCGCCGCGATGGATATACGGCTTCCCGGACTTGCCGGTAAGCGTCCCATCGAGGAAATTACCGGCGTACAGCTGAATCCCCGGCTCGGTCGTCAGGACATCCAGGGCGCGGCCCGAAACCGAATCCCAGGCCGTGGCGGCAAGCACGAGCCCGGTTGCGCCCTTACGGTCGATGACCCAGTTATGATCGTAGCCCTTGCCGAATTTCAGCTGTTCGTCGTCATCGTTGATCCGTGCGCCGATCGTCGTCGATTTACGGAAATCAAACGGCGTCTTTTCCACGTCTTTTATTTCACCGGTGGTGATGAGCGTCGAGTCGACGGGGGTGAACTTCGAGGCGTTCAACGTGATATGCGTGCCGAGGATATCGCCCGAACCTTCGCCGGAAAGGTTGAAATAGGAGTGATTGGTCAGGTTGCAGATGGTCGCCGTATCGGTCGTGGCGGTATAGTCGATCTTGAGTTCGTTCTTATCGGTCAGCCAGTAGGTGACTTTCGCCGTCAGGTCGCCCGGAAATCCCTCTTCCCCGGCCTTGCTGACATAGGTTAATTCCACGCCGACCGCGTTCTTGCCTTTGACCTGCCTGGCATCCCAGATCTTCTTATCGAACCCCTCGGCTCCGCCATGCAGGTTGTTCGGGCCGTTATTCTTTGCAAGCGCGTATTCCTTGCCTTCGAGCGTGAATTTTGCCCCGCCGATGCGGTTGCCGTACCGGCCGATGAGCGCGCCGAAGTAAGGATTCGCCTTCCGGAAAGCATCCGAAGTATACCCGTCGACCGTATCGAATCCCAGCACGATATCGCTCCCGACGCCTTTCGTATCGGGAACGATAACGGAGGTGACCGTGCCGCCGTAGTTGGTCACCTTCACCGTCATGCCGTGCCCGTTCTTGAGCGTATAGATCTCGATGGATTTACCGTCAACGGTACCGAAGGGTCCCTTCTCAATGGTAAGCGCCGATGCCCCCAATCCCAAACCAGTTGTCGCAATCGCTGCCATGATAATACTCCTCGATAGAAGTTTGCTCTCCATAAAACCTCCCTGTGGAATTGGATTAGGTCGATGTTCGACGGTCCCTGAGATGAAACAAAAGGGCGATAACTATTTCTATCGCCCTTAGAACCCGTTAATTAAGAGGGTTATTTCTGCAATGAGGCTTCTTTTGCTATTTCAGCGTTCTGCGGATCGAGCTCCCTGGCCTGATCCAGTTCCGCTTTGTAGGTGACGGCATCGTTTGAGGCTTTTGCCACCCGGGCAAGGCCGAGATGCGCCATCGCCAGTTTCGGATCGACCTTGAGCGCCCTCTCGTAGAACTGCTTCGCCCACGGCAGTTTCGATTGCAGCATATAAACATTGGCACGCTCCACCATGGCCTGGGCATAATTCTGATTGATATACAGGGCTTCTTTGTACGTTTCGATGGCTTCATCGTACTTTTTCTGCGCCACCTGGATCTTGCCGAGAATCATGATCGCATCGAGATTCTCCGGTTCGGATGCCTTGATCGTCTCGATTGCCTTTGCCGCATCGGAATATTTGCCGACCTCATACTGTGCCTTCGCCAGTTTCAGCAGAAGCGGGTTGGTCTGTTTCTTGGCAAGGAGGTTGTTGATTTCGGTGATCGCCTGGTCGTAATTGCCGCTTTCAAGATAGACATCCACGAGGACCGCGCGCAGGTCGTCATCGATATTGCCGTGCGTGACTTTGCTGATTTTTTCGATCATCTTCGCGGCATCGTCGCGGCGCTTATTCAGGAGGTACGCACGCGCCAGGAGCGTCATGGTCTTTGGATCGTCGGCTTTCAGCGTATTCGCCATTTCAAGGAATACGAGCGCCTGGTCGGGCATCTGCTTGGAGAGCAGGGTCTCGCCGATTTTCAGGATGGCCTCGGAGTTGGTTTTGTCGAGGCTGATGTATTTGCGGAATGCCTTGAGCATTTCGGTACCGCTGTTCATCGTCGCATAGAGCTGCCCGAGATCGAACCAGACCTGCGGGACGCTGTCGGCCAGTGCGGCGCACTGCTCGAGGTACTTGATACCCTTTGCCGCGGTCGTCGGATCCTTCGCATAGGTATTGCCGAGTTTGAAGAAATTCCGGTAATCGGTCGGGTATTCCCGGATATTCTCCTCGTACATCGTGGTCGCCATGGCCGGATTGATGCTTTCGTAGACAACGGCACGACGGTACGCCGCATCGGGATCTTTCACACCCGGCAACCTGACGTAACTGTTGAGCACGTCGGCCGCTTTCTTCGAATCGCCGCTCTTCTCATAGGCATCGGCGAGCGCCTTGTAGGCCGTGGCGCGCAACGGACCGATTTCGCCCTTCGCCGAACGCAACTTTTCCAGCGCATCGACGGCGGTCGGGAGATTGTTCGTCTGGATTGCGGAGAGACCGTATTCGGCGAGATAGTCCGGGGTGTCGTCGTTCTTTACAAGGCCATAATACTTGAACGCCTCGTCGTACTTCTTCACGGCAAAAGCCGCCTTGCCGACGATCTTGGCGATGGCCGCGTCGTCGGGATATTTAACGAGGTATTTCTTGTAAGCGCTCAGCGCGTCTTCGGATTTCTTCTGCTGCATGTAGAGATCGCCGAGCGTCTTGTACTGCTTTACCTCGGATGAGTTCATGGCCAGCGCCTGCTCATATGAAAGCGTCGCTTCGGAAACCTTGCCGCTTTTCGCCTGGCAATCGGCCTGGCTGAAGATCAGCGCGGTATTCTTCGGATCGGTATCGAGAGCCTTCCCGTACAGTGCAATGGCCTGTTCACAGTTCCCGCCCTTGCGGTAAAGGTCGGCGAGTACCGCATACATCCTCGAATCCGCCTCACCCGCCGCAATCGCGCCCTTCAAAGCCGGGACGTAATTTTCGGTCTTGCCCGATTTCAGGACAAGGTCGACATACCTGTTGTAAAAACCCTTGAGCGCCGGGTTCGCCTTGAGGGCCGCCTGATACGCGGCGAGCGCGCCGAGCGAATCCTTCTTATCGTAGAGCTGGTCGCCGAGAAGCTTCTGGGCGTCCGCATCGGTCGGCTGCAACGCGACATACTGCTTGAGATAGCTGATACCCTCATCCGACTTATTCAGCTTGCCGCTGATCTCATAGATGGTCTTGAAAACATCGGCATCGGTCGGCGTCAATGCGGCGAGCTGCTTGAAGGTCGAAAGCGCGGTCGGAAGATCGCCGGCGGCATAGGAGGCTTTTCCGTAGATCTGCAGGAAAGCGGCGGTTTTCGCCTCGTCGCCGGTCACCATGCTGAGGTACTTCTTCGCCTCGGCATAGTTCTTTTCCTTGTACTCCTGCTCGCCGATGAACTTGGCAAGCGTGACTTCCCGGGGGTTCTTGTCGACGTACTTTTTATAGGAGCTTATCGCCAGATCGATTTTCTTCTGCGCGAGGTAGAGATCCCCGAGCGACTTGTAATCGCCCGAGGCGGCCGACGAATTCATGGCGATGGCCTGCTCGTAAGTTAACTCGGCCGCGGAGGGATTGTTGTTTTTAACCTGGCAATCGGCGAGCGCCGAGAGAAGCTCGGCGTTTTTCGGGTCGAGCTGCGACGCCTGTTCGTACATCGCGGCGGCCTTGGCATACTGCCCCTGCTGCCGATAGATTTTCCCAAGGCGGGTATACATACCCACATCCGCTTCGCCCGCAGCGATGGCAGCCGAAAGCACGGTCACGATGGCGGGTTCATTGCCTTCCTGGACCACGAGGTCCGCATAGTGGCGGTAGAAGCCCTTAGCGGTGGAATCAGCCTTGACAAGGGCACGGTACGCGGTCAGCGCACCGGCGCGGTCCTTCCGCTCGTACAGGAGGTCGCCGAGCGTGCGCTGCGCGAGGGCATCCTGCGGCTTCAGCTCCGCATATTTCTTCAGGTAGGTGAGCGCCTCATCCTTGGTACCGCTGCGGAGCGTCAGTTCGTACAGCGTATTGAAGACCTCGGCGTTCTGCGGCATGGCCACGGCCAGCTTTTTGTAAATCTCCAGCGCCTTGGCGTCCTCACGCGCCTGGAAGCAGGTATTGCCATACTCCAGGAGGAACTGCGGCGCCTGCGCGTCGGGCCCGGTAACCATGCCGAGGTACTTGACAGCTTCGGGATAGTTCTTCTGGGCGATTGCCTGCTCGCCCACGAAACGGGCGATGGCGTTGTCCTGGTTCTTTTCGAGATATTTTTTATAGGCCCTGACCGCGGCCTCGGTTTTCTTGAACTGCATGTAAAGATCGCCGAGCGCCTTGTAGTCTTTGGTCGATTGCGGGTTGATGACGAGCGCCTGCTCATAGCTGACGACCGCCGCTTCGGCATTGCCGTTCTTCGCCTGGCACTCGGCAAGCGCTGAAAGCAATGCGCCGTTCTGCGGGTCGAGCTGCGAGGCCTGCGTGTACATCTGGATCGCCTTGGGATAATTATTGGCATTCTTATAAATAGCGCCGAGCTTCGAATACATGGCGACATTCGCTTCCTTCGCCGCAATGGCCCCGTTCATCGCCTCCACGAGCTCCTGGGTCGTGCCGAGAGTCGAAACGAGCGACACATACCGCTCGTAAAATCCATGCGCAGCCGGGTTCGCCTTGAGGGCGCTGCGATAGGCCGCCAGGCTGCCGGGCAAATCCTTCAGCGTATACAGAAGATCGCCGAGGGCAAGGAGCATCGTATCGTTGGTCGGCTCCAGTTCGGTATACTTCTTGAGGTACTCGGCGGCGGCAGGGAGGTCGTTGTCCTTCTTCGCAATTTCGAACAGCGTCCGGAACGGTGCCGCGTCCTTCGGGGAGAGCACGATGAGCCGTTTGAACAGCTCCCCGGTCTTCTTGAAATCACCGAGCTGGTAGGCGGCCGTACCGTAGCGCAGGAGGTAGTCGGGTTTCCCCGCATCATCGCCGGTCACCTTGCCGAGATAAACGACGGCATCCTGATAGTTCTTCTGGTCGAACTCATAGTCGCCCACCATCCGGGCAACCTTCGAATCCGCGGGCGCCTTCTCGAGATAGCGCTTGTAGGCCGCAATCGCCGGCCCCTTCTTCCCCTGCTGCAGGTAGAGGTCGCCGAGCGCCTTCTGCTCGGGCGCGCTTGCCGGTTTGAGGGCGGATGCCTGCTCGTAGGACACGATCGCCTCGGAGATCTTACCCGACTTCGCCTGGCACGATGCCATTGACGAAAGCGCTTCGAAATTCTGCGGGTTGATCAGCAGCGCCTGCTGGTACATGTCGATGGCCTGCGGATAGAGCGCCTGCTTCTGGTAGAGACCGCCCAGGGTGAAATAGATCATCTCGTTCCCCTCTCCGGCCTTGACGGCTGCGGAGAGCACGGCAACGACATCCTGGTCCGGCGCCTTGAGCGTGATGATGAGCTCGGCATATTTCTTGAAGAAACCCTTGATCGCGGGATCGGATTTGAGCGCGGCCCGGTAGGCGGCGAGCGCGCCCGGGAAATCCTTGCGATCGTAGAGCAAATTACCAAGATCGCGCTGCGCGGCGGCATCGGTGGGGACCAGTTCGACATACTTTGTCAGATAGAGCACCGCGTCGCTCGAATTACCGAGCTTGGTTGAAATATCCGCAAGATTCTTCACGATGGCCGGGTCGCGGGGTTCGAGCGCCATGAGTTCCTTGTAGGTCGACAGCGCCTCGCGGAGATTATCGGTCGACAACGCATAGCGGGCATAACGGGCCCGCGACGTGACGTCGTTCTTATCGAGCGACATAATGGTCTTATCGGCTTCGGCCAGCATCTGCCGGTCGTTCGTTTTCTCGTAGCAGAGCGCAAGGTCGACCCACAGCTCTTTGTCCCCCGGAGACTGTTTGACGATTTTCTCCAGAAGCTGGCGGGCGCCGGGATAGTTTTTGTCGCTGATGTAAATAAGGGCGAGTATCCGCTGGGGACCGGTGAGGGATGAATCGTAGTGCAGGGCCGATTCCGCGGCGTCGCGTGCAAGGTCGTACTGCTTGGTTTCCCATGCGGCCTGCGTCATCCCTTCGGCGGCGGCGGCGGCGGGTTCGAGCATGAAACTCTTCTGGAAGTAGCGAAGGGCTTCGGCGCTCTTATGGATTTTCAGGTTGTACTGGCCGAGCGCGAGTTGAATTTTCGGATTATTCGGCTGCAGGCCCACGAGCTTTTCCTGGATGGCCTGGGCCTTGTCCGCGCGACCCATGGCCCCGTAGATTTCCGAAAGTCGCGCATAGGCTTCCACACTCTGCGGATTCGCCGCAATGACGTTTTCGAGGTAGGGAATCGCCTTCTCCCGGTTTCCCATGCCGACGAGGGCGTCGGCCAGGAGGAAACTGATGTCGTCGACCACTTTCCCCTGCGGGTCGGCGGCATACACCGGCTGAAGCTGCGTCAGCGCCTCGGAGAAATTCTTTTTCTTCAGGCAGTAACGGCCGTAGGTTGCGCGGGCGAGGAGGGCCTCTTTCTGCGTTGACGTTCCAAATTTTACGATAGCGGCATCATAGGTTTTCATGGCCATCGCTTCTTCGGCGCCGCTTTTTGCCTGGCTCATGGCATAGTGATAAAGGTCGATCGCGGTCATGAGCGTGGGATCGGCCTTGGCGTAGGCCTCGCTGCATGCCTGGAACTGCTCCTGGGCGAAATAGATCCGGGCGAGTTCGAGTCCGGCGGACCCGCGAGCGACCGTCGCGTCCTGCGAGGCGATTTTCAGGTAGGCGATGGCTGAATCGAACTGATTCTGGGAGCGGAAGCAGGCGGCGATCATCACCGCGGTTTCGGGGGAACCCTGGGTGCGCATGAGCGTCTTTAAAAGCGGCAGCGCGTCCGCGTAATTTCCTTCTTTATAGTAAATTTGGCCCAGTTCGCGGTTAGCAACGGTATTCGACGGGTCGGACTTGACCACCTGTTCGAGGGCCGCTTTCGCCTCCGCCGGTTTTCCCAGCTCGATGGAGGCGCGGGCGAACTCCCAGCTGGCTTCGCCGGTCATCTTGATTTCCATGGCCTTTTTTGCCAGATCGAGGGCGGCTTCGGGCTGTTTCAGGTTGTTGTACAACCGGGCGGCGCCGAGGTAGGCGTCGTAATTTTTACCCGAGCGAAGCGAAACCATGTAGCATGCCATCGCCTTTTCACTCAGGTTCTGCTTTTCGTAGGCGATTCCGAGCTTGGCCCAGATGTCGGCGTCGCGCGTAGCCACGGGAATATTGCTTTCGGCATATTTGACGGCATCGGCATAATTTCCGGCGGTCATCAGCCGATCAAAGGTCTCGTCTCCGAGTGCAGCCCATGAAAGCGCCCCGATTAAAAGTAAACCTCTACAGGCCAAACGATTCATCCCTCGCCTCTTCATAAATGATCCTCCGAAATTATGGGTCGCAAAAAAAACGGATGGATATCGGCAGGGATTCCTTCCCCTGCGCTCGGATATGCATTATGATGCCGATATTATGGAATTTAGTTCTTTGCGGCGATACCCGGAATCCGGGACGCTCGCCGGCCAGAATGCCCATAGAAATTAATTGAATATACAATAAACTGTTCCTGAAAATTAAAAAAAGAATTTCACCCGCTCCCCTCCCTTGAAATAGCGCCCGCACGAGTCGGACTCGGGAGAGACGGAAAAGAGCAGAGAATATATTTTTAGGCTTCATGAGAAGCATAATTTTAATTGGAACGGCTCTCGGCATCGCGCTGTTCGCCCCCCCGGTTTTCACCGCATCGGTGAACGCACCACCGACCGATATTTCGCCGCCGGGCGGCTTTGCAGGCGCCGCCGCCGATTCCGATCCCTCCGGCGCAGCCGACACGGCGGGCGCCACGCCGTTCCTGAAAGACTCGGCAACCGGGGATACGGGGTTAACCGACTCATCGCGCGGAGCGCGACACGTCGACTCAACCGAGAACCCTCCGGAAGACACGCTGCCGCCGCATGTCGATACCGCCGCCTCCGTCCTCCCGGCCGACACCACGCTCCCCCGGCCGGCGCCGAAGATCACCGGCGAGACGCCGCCGGCCCGGCCGTCCTGGCTCTACCCCGGGCTTTCGCTGGAACAGCACGCCCTGGCGACCCAGATGCTGGCCTGCTTCTATAATTTCGATTGGAACGGCGCGGACCGTACGGGAAAAAAACTTCTCCGACTTGAAAAAAAGAAGCACCTGCCCCCGCTCGGGTATCTCCTGCTCATGGGCATGCGGGTGCTCCGCATCCAGAACGGCGAGTACGGGTCCCCGCGCGAGAAGAGAGACCTGCTCGACGAGATAAAAAAAATGGCCGCCAGGGGAATCGAACTCGCCGATCCGGATAAAAATCCGGATTCATGCCGGGCAACCGACCAGTTTATCATCGGAGGCATCAACGGGTTCATCGCGACGCTCGATATTGAAAACAGCCCGATCAGCGCCGCGCTGAGCGGTTTTTCGGCGCTCAAGCACCTGCAAAAGGCCATCGCCCTGGACAGCGCGCTCTACGATGCCTACCTCGGCATGGGCATGTTCAACTGCATCCTGGCGAAGGCGCCGTTTTACGTCCGCAGCGCCCTCACCATCATCGGCAAAAATGTATCGTACTCCCGGGGATTGACCTATCTGGGCCTGTGCGCCCGCCGCGGAGACTATGCCGGGGATATCGCAAAGCTCTACCTTGTCGAGTTCCTCTCCCCCTACTGGGGAAATGAGGCCGCCGAGAAACAGGAAATTTTCAATTCGCTCGAACGGAGCTATCCGCAGAATCCCTATTTTGTTTTTCTGGATCTCGATGAAAATCTCTGTTTCCACAAGCAGACGGTCTTCAATTTTTCCTACAAGAGCCGGTTGAAGCGCCAGATATCCCGGTTCAAGCCCGACGAGCCGATTGCAAGGCAGTATGCAAACCTGGTGAAATGGCAATACCTGCTGATCGATCCCTTTCCCGCCTCGGGCATCTCGCCGGACACCTCGCTATCAATGGACGATTTCGCCTACTACCCGGTATTTCTCCAGGCGCTGCGCGAAAAATACGAGTTGGAAAGCGGCGGCCCGGACAATAAAGCCGACCGGACCCGACGCCTGCGTTACATCAAGACGCTCGGCGCCTCGGCGTCGAGACTGCTCGGCTCGGCCGCCGACATGCCGCCGCCCCGGAGGCGCCTCTATCAGTGGCACCTCCGCGATGCGTTGCATGTCACGGATCCCGGGAAATAAGAATACGGTACAATTTGGAATAAGCCCGCTTCGTAGTAACCTATTTTTTATTCATGACTCCCCCCCCTGATCCTTCATCGCGCTGGGAACGGCTGGTGAACGTCGCGAAAACGCTCCCGGAAAACCCCGGCGTTTATATCATGAAGAACGCCGGCGGCACGCCGATTTACATAGGCAAGGCCGTGAACCTGCGGAGCCGGGTACGTTCCTATTTCTCCGACCGGCATGAGGACCGCGCCCAGATTCCCCTCATGCTCCAGCAGCTCGACGCTATCGAATGGATCGCGACCACTACCGAATCCGAGGCGCTCATCCTCGAAGCCAACCTGATCCGTACCCACGTTCCCCGTTACAACATCGATCTGCGCGACGACAAACACTTCCCCTATCTCAAGGTCACGGTGCAGGAGTCCTTCCCCCGGCTCATCATCACGCGCCGGGTCGAGGAGGACGGCGCACGGTATTTCGGGCCGTATACCGACGTCGCCGCCATGCGCCGCCTGGCGGAGTTCGCCCGGCGAATCTTCAGGCTGTGCGACTGCACGGGCGGGCACATTACCCCGAAAAATGTCCGTCCCTGCCTCAACTATGCGATGCACCGCTGCAGCGGAGCCTGCGCCGGGATGATCACCCCGGAGGCCTACCGGGAACAGACCGGCTATCTGCTGCAATTCCTGTCCGGAAAGCGGAACGGCCTCCTCGCCGAACTGACCGGGCGGATGCATCGGGCAAGCGCCGAGCTGCGGTTCGAGGAGGCCGCGCTGCTGCGCGACCAGATGACCCTGATACGCGATGCCTCGCGCATGCAGAAGGTCGACCTCGCGCTGCCGGGCGTGGATTGCGATGTGTTCGGATTCGCCGCGACGGAGCGCCACGGCTGCCTGGCCGTCCTCCTCTTCCGCGAAGGGCTCCTCATGGCGAGCCGTCAGTTCGTTTTCAAGAGAGAGCTCTGGACCATGCCCGCGGAGAGCCACGACAACCTGGTCCTCCAGTTTTATATGAAAGACGGGCGTGAGATTCCCACCGAAATCCTCCTGCCGGAAAACGGGGGATTCGACGGCACCACGCTCGAACCGGGGCTGGAAAAACTCTTCAGGGGACGCACGGTCATCACGATCCCGCAGAAGGGCACCAAGCGCCGCCTCGTGGCCATGGCCGAGAAGAATGCCCAGCTCTACCTCCTCCAGAAGGCGCCGCCCGCTTCGGAAGACGACTGCCTCGACCTGCAGAAGGCCCTGAAACTGCCGAAAAACCCGCTGACCATCGAGGCGTTCGACATCTCGAATCTCGGGGAGTCCTTCTGCGTGGCGGCCATGGTGCAATTCAAGTCCGGCGTGCCGAACAAGTCCGGCTACCGGCGCTACAAGATCAAATCGGTCGAGGGGCAGAATGACTTCGCCATGATGATGGAGGTGGTCTCCCGCCGGCTCACCCGGTTGCAGGACGAAAACACACCGTTTCCCGACCTCATCCTGATCGACGGCGGCAAGGGCCAGCTGCACGCCGCCATGGAGGCGATTTCCGCCTTTGCAAACCCGCCGCCGGTCGCCTCGCTTGCCAAAAAGGAGGAGATCCTCTTCTCCCCCTGCATCGATGAGCCGGTCCGGCTCCCGCCTGCCCATCCGGCTCGTAAATTAGTCGAGCGCGTCCGCGACGAGGTGCACCGCTTCGCGATCACGTATCATCGGAAAAAACGCGACAGGCAGTTTTCGCGCTCCGGCCTCGAAGACCTGCCCGGGATCGGGCCGAAAAGAGCGAAGCTATTATTAAAGGCGTTCGGGTCGGTGAAGCGGGTGAAGGAGGCGGAAGTGGAGAAGATGGCGAAGGTCGCGGGAATTACGGTGGAACAAGCGAAAAAGGCAATGGAGGCACTACAATGATAAAATGTTGCCCCGGCGCAACGCCATCCTTCGGCAGCAAAATCAGGGGGGAAGATCTCGCGTCAAGATATCCCTCCATCAGGCAGCACCCAAAACAGCAACTGAAGATCTAATCGTTTGCTTTTCGCAGAGGGCCCGCGGGTCCCCCCCGCAGAGGCTTCTTATGAGGCACTCCTCCACCGCGGGGGTGACCCGGCTCGGCCATCCATAAAAGAATTTGACTTTTTTAAAAAACCCACCTGAGTAGCCATGGGTACTTTTATTTGACAAATCTCCCTATACACCGTTCCTGGCTTCCCGGCACCGTCACCATGCAGAGATAGACCCCATGGACCAGCGGGAATCCCGCCGGGTGAACGACGTACGATCCCGAAGCGGCAAACCCGCCGCTGCGGTACACCGTCCTGCCGGCGGCATCGACCATCCGGATGGTCACCCGACCCGGAACGTTCAGCGCATAGGTGAGGTCGCCCTGCGGGCGGCCCGACCGGGCTCCCTGCTCCAGGACCGGCGTCGCCGTCGGGGCAAATACCCGGAACTCCCAGATGCCGAGCCGGTCGGCATAATCGGTCTGGATGATGGTGGAGATCTGGGCGGCGACGGTGGGAAGGTTTGCGGAGAGCAGCGTGATCTTCATGAAGCGCGCGTTAACGGTCCCGGTATCGATCTCCGGCGATACGCTGTCCGCGTTCGCCGAGCGGTCGGCGTACATATGCCATGCCGTGGAAACTCTCGCCGCGCCGGTATCGGCGGCCTCGGATGCGGACAGGTACTGTATCTGGTACTTGTAGTTCCGGAACACATATTCGAACGTCGTTTCGCACCTGCCGACGGCGTAATTCTGCCCGAGGTCGACGATCAGCCAGCCGGGCGTGGTGTCGGGAGCCCAGTAGGTGCCGTTATTGTCGTCGACCGCGTAGGAAGATTGATAAAAATTCGTGATTGCCGGATATTTAATTTTCTGATTCCCCGAAGTCCCTCCCTGATACCCGCTCTCGCTCGAAGCGATCGTGGTCTTCCCATAGGCGAGGTTGGTCTGCGCCGCGGCGAGTGCTTTGACATACAGCGACTCGATGGCGCCCGTCCCCGTTGCTATTCCCGCGGTGGTCTCGCTGTTTGCGCCGATGGTGTCGCCCTTGAAGGTGATCTGGTCGAGGCAGGTCTGGCGTTTCACATCGGCATACTGGAAGTGCTGCCGGTGGTAGCAGATGTACCAGTTATTGCCGTAGTGGACGATCGAATTTCCGCCCGGACCGAGAATGCCGACGGCGGAATCCTTGGTCACGACCCGTTCGTTTATATAGGTGAAGGGGCCGACAGGAGAATGGGCGACCGCATACTGCACGTTGTAGTTCTCGCAGGCGCTGTTCGAATAGGTGATGTAGTACAGGCTGTCCTTCCGAAACATGCAGGTGCCTTCGAGAGCGTTGGTCAGGCCGGTAAGCAGCTTGTACTTATAGGTCGTCCCGCTGGTCATGAGTGCATCGGTATTGTCGATCGACGCGTAGAAGGTCGTCGAATCGAAGGCGAGTTTCGCAATCCCGATCTGAGCGCTCTGCCCGAAGGTAAAATAAATCGTATTGGTATCGGTAAAGAACTGCGCATCGATGTAGTCGCTCGTCCCGGAGAGCTGGCCCGCCTTATAGAGGGGGTTATTGCCGGCGACCGCATTGGTCCACGGCCCGAGCGGAGACGAGGAGTAGGCAATATAGGTCGCGTTGCCGACCGTCGAACTGCCGATGGTATAAATGAGGTAATATTTGCCGCTCTTCGGATTGCGGACCATGGACGGCGCCCACATCGAGGTTGTCGGCCAGAAGGACGGCAGCGAGAGCGCCTGATAGGTCCAGTGAACGAAGTCTTTCGTATACACGACGTGCGGCTGGGTACTGTAGGTGATCCAGACGCCGTCGGTGGTGGAATAGAGGTAAAAGGTACTGGTCGCGGAGTCGTACACCAGGAAGGGGTCGGCAAAATAACCGGGAACGATCGGGTTCATGCTTCCCGGAGTATTCCATGCGGAAAAAGCCGACGTTCCGACGAGAAGCATAAAAAACGGTATCCACCACAACCCTGCTCTTCCCCTGAGATGCATATCGGCTCCGATTCAGATAATACGGTTATTCCCTCTCTCCGACGCCTCCGGCGAACGGCCGGACGACCCGATGCGTACCGATGAACACAATTTAATATATATTCCCAGCCGGAAAAATGGAATACCGACGGGACGCCGGCCGCTACGATTCAGCGGGTCGGAGGCTGATTTTCAGACTCTATTTTTTTTGCCGGCTGCCCATCCCGGATATATTTTAATATTGCTAATCAGATGATAATTATATTAAAATTTAATGACTGATAACGTTCTTTATCATAGTTTTCCTGTCATGAGGGAGAGAATGATATGAAGAAAGCAGTGATGTTTTTGTGCGTCTGTTCCGGAGTCCTTTTAGTGGCATGCATTTCCAAAAAAAGTCCGACCGGTCCCGATTCGTCCACCAAGTGGACAAATTTTCTGCACTCATTGCCGAAGGACACCGTCAAAGGTTACGTGGATACCATCCCCGATGATGTGGATGCTATTGTCGTCGACAAGGCAGGATTAAAATGGTTTGGATCATCGGACCCGAGAAGTGAAAATGTTTTCAGCTTTTTGAGCACCTCGACCGGCAAGGTATTCACCGGCTACAACACCACGAACGGATTGCCGAACAGCGACATACTCTCGATGGCGATCGACTCCCAGGGAAACAAATGGGTCGGCTTTCAGGGAGGGGGCGTATCGATGTTCAACGGAACCACCTGGACGACCTATACCGCAAATGACGGTCTGGTCGATCCGAATAATGTGGTGCAATCCATCACCATCGATAAAAAGGGCAATCAGTGGCTTGGAACATCAGCCGGATTCTCCGAGCGGACCGTCTCCGGCACATGGATCAATTATTTTAATTTTGTGGGCTCACCTGACAAATGGAGCGATTTTAACTCCAATAATGTGCATTGCATTACGTTCGATTCCAACGGTGTACTCTGGATAGGCAATGACGTGGGCGTTTTCTACGGTACGACCAAGCCGGGCAGCGATACCGTTGTTTTCTTCGATTCTATCGCACCGGGAAATGATACCTTATGGAACAATATCGGCCAATTTAACGCGTTCGGATGCAACTGGATCACCGTCGATCGGGAAAACAACAAATGGCTATGTACCGACATCGCCGTCGGAGAGATTACGGCTGCGGGAACACCGTCGGTCGTTTATTGGGGTCCGTACGCCTATCAATCGGTTAGCGATAAATCCGGCAACGTCTGGGTGGCGACCTCTGGAGATTCCGGCGTTTTAAAATTCGAACCTCCAACAAACCAGAAATCCTTCTATCCGGGGTTGGCTTCATCAAACATCTTTTCAATTGCGGTCGACAGCAGCGGCAACATCTGGGCCGGCAGCGACCAGGGTATCCACGAACTGCCTGTTGGAAAATAAACCGGCGCCTTATATTCATGGAGTGCTGAAAAGGGGCCTTTCCCTCATGGTGACGGGAGGCCCCCTTTTCGTTTCGATCGAATGAGCGGCTGCTTTGGTCGCGCCCGGAGCAGAGGGCGCGCGGAGGGGAGGGCCTACATAGACAGCTTCTTGGTGGCAATAATTTTAAGGGATCCGCAGATCAGGTGTATCGGAAACAAACAATACAGAAGCTTTGCAATGGTTTGAGGGTTTTTCAGGCCCGCCTGTATGACCCGCCGTTCCCAGAAGAACGTCTGGTATCCCATGATATCAGGAAAAAAACCATTGCTTTTTAAAAGTCTTTCCGCCGTGGAGAAACGGTACTTCCGCATATGGAATTCCCGATGTTTTATTTTTTCCTGGATCCACTCGTGGTAGGAAAACTGATTGGGCAGATCGGTAATGATTATTCTGCATTCCGGCTTGAGCACGCGATACAATTCCTGCAGCGACGCATAATCGAACGCCGCATGCTCGATCGCCCCGGAAGCGATGATGCAATCGAAGGATTCGTTTTCATATGGTAATTTGAACGTGTCGGTGAGTTTCCGGTAATCCGCCCCGCTTGCCTTAAAGAATATCGGATAGTCCCCGGGATCCCTGAAATCGGCGGCATGCACCTGGAACCGGTCGCCGAAAGCCGACCGTAGCAGAAAGGAATCGGGGGCGTGATTACAGCCCCAGTCGAGGATCCGGCCCTGCACGGGAAGGAAGGGCAGGTACCAGTCGAAAGTGTAAATTTTAAGAAGCAGCGACGAGAAAGTCCCATGAAATGCCAGATAGGGATCTTCAGGATTGACTTGGCGTTCCTCACCATATAACCGCTGCAACATGGTGAACAGCTCTGCCGGTGTTTTCCCGGTCGGGAGCTCGATGCGGAACCTGTCCGGAAGCCGATTCAACTGATCTTTCATTAACGGGGTGTCCTTGGTGATAATGGCAGGAGAATCAGGATATGTTTCAAGCCGACATATGCCATGCATTTATAAAATGGCTTCCTGCGGCTGAATGGCGCAAGCGGCACGCCGGGAGAATTGCTCTACCGAGTAGGAGGAGGGCGTGAGCCCTCCGACCTCTCCACCACCGTACGTACGGTTCCGTATACGACGGTTCGTGATTTATTACGGATAGCCATTATTGAGTCCCGCAGTGACACGAGACCCATTTTATCGAAGTCGGATTTCTTGAAAGCTTCGTTCATGTGAGACGCCCCGGCATTCCACATCTCTGCTTGCCTGACGGGTTCCGGCATATACCGATCTTCGATCAGCTCCGCCTTGATGCGCTCCCAGTGGTCGTTGAGGTAGGGTTCCAGTTCATCGACGGTCATCTCGTCTACGCCCGGTTTCCCTTTGTTCCCTGTAACTCGCTTAAGGGCCGCTATCATGTTCTCGCGTCCGACCACCGCTTCCATCAACTTTTCGCTATCCCGACAGTCGCTGGCTCTCCTTGCCGTGACGTTTGGTGCACCAACACCGCTATCTCGCAGCTTCCGGCCGCTACCTCCCGGTATGGGATCGGGCATCCCGGCCCTTCTACTCCACGTCTCTTTCGCCATCGAAATTCAAGGCTCCTGTCTCTACTTCACGTTCGGCCCTTCGGCACGGTCGATGTGCCTTACTATGGCCTCTGCTGACTTCTATCAATCCATCTCCCCGCCTCTCGGCAAAAATAGCCCTTCGGCAGATTAACAGATCTCCCCGGGTAATGCGCACTTGCCTTCACGCTTATGCCTGCCGCATATACTTCCATGCCTTCCATACAGGTAGTAGAGGACTTACACCTCCAAACAAGTGCGCCCTGCCGGGCGCACCAAAAAAAAGGCCGGGGCCTTTGCAAGGGCCCCGGCCGCGCATAAGCGACGGGCGTTTCTTTCCCTCCGTGGCAAGTCGCGCCGCTTCTACCTGACCCTTACGAGCTTCACCTGCTTATCAAAGTTCTGCGTTTTCATCCGGATGAAGTATACTTCCGATCCGGCAACGCTCCTGATTTCCGAAGACGGGCTCCACGACAGGCTGTAATGCCCCCCCTTGTACGCCCCCCGGGCCAGTTGTTGCACGAGACACCCCTTCACATCGTAAACGCCGATTTCGAGCGGGAGTGCTTGACTCCCTGAGGACGGCACATCGAACGCTATGTTCACGGCACCGTGGAACGGGTTCGGGTAGGCTTTCGGGAGGTCGAACCCGGCGGCGCCGACCGTCGCCGTGGCGCTGAACACCCCCGCAATGATCCCGTTGGCGGCATACCGGGCCGCGGCCGCGCCGTCGGGCCGGCAGGCGAGCGGATACTCGCTGCCGCCCTCCCAGAGCCTGAAGACCAGGACCTCCCCGTCGGCGCAGCCGTCTCGCTGCTTTGTCATGGGATCGTCGCCCCATACGGCAAATGCGCTCGTCCCGTGCACCACGGTGCCGCTGCCCACGCAGTTTCCCCGGCCGTCGAAGGCGCCCAGCTCGCTCCCGTCCGCAACGGTGCCGCCGTTGACCGTGACGCCATGCGCCAGAACGGTTGCATTGTTGCCCGTGTTCGCATGCAGGGGAAAGTGGCGAGGCACCGGAAGGGCAAGCAGCGGACGGGAGCCGGCCGAAGCCTTGCTCACCCCCTGCGGATAGGTAAGCACGGCGGCGACGCGCATATCGACCAGGTAGCCGGAGCCCGGGTACAGGGTGTCGATATCGTCGATCCCGAATTCGGGCCAATAAATCCGGCCGGAATTGTTTTTTACAATATAAATCTGCGATTCTATGCCCGCCAGCGCCGTGCTTACCGGCGCGCCGGTCTGCGGAAGGTACCCGATCATATTCCACCCCGCGGCCAGTTGAATCGATGCGGCGGCGACGTCGACCGGTGTCCCCTGCGCACGAACCGTGTCGGCCGAATCACTGTAGACCAGGTAGCCCTGGCCGGCATGGAGCGTGTCGATACCGTCGTTATTATAAAGGGGCCAGTAGATGTCCCCGGCAAGGTCCTTTACCAGAATGAATTCCTGCGAAGCGTTCTGCGGCGAAGTACTCCCGGAAGTGCCGAACACCGCGCCGACGCCCGAATCGAGAGGGTTTACATTAAGCGACACCAGGTTCCAGCCCGCAACGAGCGGAATGGTAAGCGACTGGGGGACCGAAAAGCTCCGGACATCCGACCACAGGCCCGTTCCGCCCGCCGTGTTCGCCGAGACATGCCAGTAGTAGGCCTTTGCGACCGCGAGCGAACCGCTCGCTTCGGCGGTACCGGTAATGCCGGACCGGCTGAAAAGGATCGACGAGAAGGCCGAATCCGCCGCAACCTGCAGCGAATAGGATGACGCCCCGCTTACCGTTTCCCAGGTAAACGCCGTTGCCGCGGATTGCCCGACCCCGCCGTCCGCCGGAGAAAGAGGCAGGGGTGCGGCGGGACTTATCGCGGTCAATGAAGTGAGGATATAAATCGCGTCCCGGTTATAGACCAGGCCGTTTTTACCGGCCCCGGCGGATGCGACGACTTCCCGCTGCGCGACCGTGTCCCAGATGATGACCTTGACGGCATCCCCGCCATAAAATCCCTGCTTGCCGGCCAGCATGGGATCGTCCCCGTACGTGATAACATTGATATTATGCACGCTGTCCCAGGTTCCGTACCCGAAGCAATTTCCCGCCGAATCGCAAAGGGCGATTTCATCGTTTTTGTTCAGCGGGACTCCGTCAAGGGTCGGCGCGATGGCGGTGCGGATGATCACCGACATGGTATTCCCGGTGGCGGTATCCGGCATCGGGAAATGGTCCGCATATCCCGCGTGAACCAGCAGTGTCATAAAAGCGAATAACCCCAGATTTCGCATCGAGTTGCGCATGCCCGTTCCCCTTTCCCCTGTGTTGCGGCATTCCGGAAGAGACCTTTCTCCGGCCGCGACGGCGGCGCGCTCATCACGGGCGCTCCCCCGTCTCTTCGAATGCCGTTATTTTTGATTGCACTTCCCCACATTAGCATTGTACCCCTATTGCCGATGTTTTGCAATAGGCAATTTTTGCCTATCCTTTTCATGGGGAATTTTTTTCCGGATTCGTGCATCGGTAATTTAAGGGCCCCGGCCGCAAGAGGGGCAACGGAAGGGAGATACGATCGCGGTATGAAGGCGGAGGATGAGCTACGGGATAGGTATACTTATTATGGACATTATCTCAGGGGGCGCCATGGACGCATCGATCGTGGACCTGCGGTATAACATGCGCGAAGTACCGAAGGCTTTAAGCAGGAGGGAGAATGTCCGGATCCTTTACCGCGGAAAAGTAAAGGGCGAAATCGTTCCGACCGAAGGAAATCGTACGGTGAAATCCCGGCATCACGCCCTGTTCGGCATGCGGGAAAGCGACGCTCCGCAGCACGCCGCGGGGAACTATCCCCTTAGTAACTATCCGGTCGTCGCGTTCTGTATACTTCCCGATTTCAGCCGACCTCTTCAATAGCCACCAGCGGCGTATTCTTCTGCACCGCGGCGCCGTCGTCGGCGAGTATCTTGACGATCCGGCATTTGACGGGCGCCGTGATCTCGTTGAACAGCTTCATGGCCTCCACGATGCATACCTTTGCCCCCGCCGCCACGGTGTCGCCCTCTTTGATGAAAGCGGATTTGCCCGGGCCGGGAGAAAGGTAAAACTTTCCGACCAGCGGAGCGTCGATCGTCCGGGAATAGACGGGTGCCGCCGCGGGAACGCCGTGGGGAGCCTCTTTCGCTCCTGCCGGTAAAGCGGAATTTACGGTTGCCGGGCGCTCGATCGGCGGCGCGGATGCCGGCGAATGCGCACCGGCGGCGCGTACCGCTATCTGCTGATCGCCCTTGCGGAACACCACCTCATCGAGCGAAAGGCCGTCGATCTTCTGGAGCAGCTCCTGCACCATGGCCGGCGCGCCGCTGACCAGCGACTCGATCGCCACCGCAAAGGGCGTCGCCGGAGCACTCTTCGCCGGGGCCGCCGAAGCGACGGTCTTCATGGATTTTACCTCCAGGTCGGCCGGCGTTTCGGGACGCTGCTCTTCGGGAAGCGCCCGCCACTTGAAATACTCGACCGCCGGTTCCGGCAGGAGCAGGTAGGAGAGAATATCCTCCTCACGCTCGATCAACTTCGGATCGACATTGTCGGTCGCCGTGGGAAGCATCGCGGTCAAACGGTCCGCCGGGCGGCCGGTGATCGGCTGTTCATCGCCCAGAATGGTCCTGATCATCGCGGCGCCGATGGGTGCCGGCGACCTTCCGTAAAGACCGCGGACATAGTCCTTGACCTCGTTGGGAACGATCTTGTAGCGCTGTCCGGCAAGCACGTTCATGACCGCCTGGGTGCCGACGATCTGACTGGTGGGCGTCACGAGCGGCGGAAACCCGAGATCCTCCCTCACCGCGGCGACCTCGGTGAGCACGAGCGGCATTTTATCAAGGGCATTCTGCATTTCCAGCTGCGATCGGAAGTTCGAGATCATGCCCCCGGGAATCTGATGGATAAGGATTTCGGGGTCGATGTACGGCAGCGAGGAGCTCCCCTGCTTGCGCCGGGGCGAGAGTTCGGTAAAATATTTCGCCACCCGTTCGATCGCCGCGATATCGAGGTTGGCCGAATAGTTCGTTTCTTCGAAAATGGTGGCAAGGGTCTCCACCGGCGGTTGCGATGAGAAACCGGCCATGGACGACACGGCGCAATCGATGGCGCCCGCCCCGGCACGAACCCCCTCCACATAGGTGGCAATGGCCATGCCGCTTGAAAGGTGGCAGTGAAGCTGGATGGGAATATCGTCGAGTTCGCCGATCAGCGCCCGCACGAGCCGCTCGGCGGCAATCGGCGACAGGATGCCGGCCATATCCTTGATACAGAGCGAATCGACGCCGATCGCGACCTGTTCCCGCGCATACCGGATGAACTTCTCCACCGTATGCACCGGCGAAATGGTATAGCAGAGGGTACCCTGGACATGGCCGCCGTGCTTCTTGACAGCCCGGACGGCCGCTTCGAGGTTGCGCGTGTCGTTCAGGGCATCGAATACCCGGAAGATATCGATGCCGTTTTCGCAGGCGAGCCCCACGAAGCGGTCGACCACATCGTCGGCATAATTCCGGTACCCGACCAGGTTCTGGCCGCGCAGGAGCATCTGCAGCGGCGTGTTCCGTGCCTTCGACTTAATGGCGCGCAGCCGATCCCACGGGTTTTCCCGCAGGAAGCGCAGGCAGACATCGAAGGTCGCTCCGCCCCAGCATTCGAGCGAGTAGTAGCCGACATTATCGATGACATCGATGATCCGCAGGATGTCGTCGGTACGCATGCGCGTGGCCCAGAGCGACTGGTGCGCATCCCGGAGGGTGGTATCGGTCACCCGGAGCGGAATTTTGTGCAACTGGTCTTCGGTCCGGTTCGGTTCTTTCTTCATAGAAGCAATCCCTCTATTCCTGTTCGTCGAATTTGCCCATTGCGGAGAATTTTTTGAAACGCCGATCGAGAAGCGCCTCGGCGGTGAGTGAGGAGAGTGTGGCCAGATAACCGAGCACCGTCACCTTGATGCGCTCGCCGGTTTCGGCCGGAAAGCGATGCGCGCCGCCCGGCGGTTCCGGAATGATCTCATCGATGACGCCCAGTTCGAGAAGCGATTTGGCCGTAATCTTCATCGCCTCCGCCGCCTGGGCGGAAAACGAGCCGTCGCGCCAGAGGATTCCGGCGCACCCTTCCGGCGATATCACCGAATAGATTGCGTTCTGAAGCATGAGCACCGCATCGCCGACCCCGATGCCGAGAGCACCGCCGCTGCCGCCCTCCCCGGTGACCACGGCGACGATAGGGACTTCGAGCCGTGCCATTTCGGTAAGGTTGCGGGCGATTGCCTCGTGCTGCCCCCGCTCCTCGGCGTCGAGTCCCGGGAAGGCGCCGACCGTATCGATGAAGGTGATGACCGGCAGGTTGTACTTCTCCGCCAGCCGCATAAGCCGCAAAGCCTTGCGATACCCCTCGGGCCGCGACATGCCGAAGTTCCGGTGGATATTCTCATCGATGTTTTTTCCCTTATTATGCCCGATGAGCATGACCTTGACATCGCCAAGCCGCGCAAAACCGCCGATAAGCGCCCGGTCGTCGCCGAATGCCCGGTCGCCGTGCAGCTCCACGAACTCGCTAAATATCATGTCGATATAATCCCGCAGCACCGACCGTTTCGGATGGCGCGCGACCTGCACGGTCTGCCAGGGGGTCAGGTTCCGGTACACCTCCCTGCGCACCTCATCGAGCTTGCGCTCGAACGTTTCAATCTGCTCCCTATGTCCTTTTTTTCCGATGCTGTCGCGATAGCGGAGTTTTTCGAGAGTTTTTTCTATATCCGTCATGGTCTTTTCAAAATCGAGTTCCCGTTCCATTCCACTGCCTCCTTAAACGATACTGGTAATGTCTCCGGCACAAGCGAGAGATCCGCCGGATAGCCGTGCTACCGGTTGTAATAAGAGATAATGGTATGAAGCGTTTCCTTCATCTCCTTACGCGGCACGATCCGGTCGATAAAGCCGTGTTCGAGGAAGAACTCGGCGGTCTGGAAGTTGTCCGGCAGCTTCTGCTTGATCGTCACCTCGATGACGCGGCGGCCGGCGAACCCGACGAGTGCGCCGGGTTCGGCAAGATTGACATCGCCGACCATGGCATAGGAGGCGGAAACGCCGCCCGTGGTCGGATCGGTCATGACAGAGATATACGGCACCTGCTTGTCGTTGAGCCGGGCGATGCCGGCGCAGGTTTTGGCCATCTGCATGAGCGACAGGATTCCCTCATGCATGCGCGCCCCTCCGGAGGCGGAAAAGAGAATATAGGGTATGGAGTTTTCGTAGGCATGATTTGCGGCCCGCAGGATCTTTTCACCGGTCCCCGAGCCCAGACTGCCGCCCAGGAAACGGAAATCCATGACTCCCATGACCACCGGCACACCGCCGATGGTGCCCGTACCGGTAACGACCGCTTCATTGAGACCGGTTTTTGCCCGTGACTGCTCGACCTTCTGGTGATACGGGCCTTTGCCGTCCACGAACTCCAGCGGATCGGCCGGGGTAATGAGGGAGTCCATCTCCTTCCACGTACCCGCGTCGATCGTGAGGGCGATCCGCTCGGAGGCGGTCAGCTTCCCGTGCCAGGAGCACTTGGGGCAGACATGCAGATTGGTATAGTAGTCCTGTTTGAACACATGCGCACGGCAGCCGAGGCACCGTATCCAGATCTCCTCGGTCGACATCTTCCGTGTTTCGCGCTTAACTTCAGATTTATTAAACCATGCCATCGGGTACCTCCTTCTAGTGAGAGAGGCATTGTTTGAGACGGGATTCGAGCGCCGCCGCTTCTTCCCTGAGTGCACCCGGCAGTTTCGCCCCGAAACCCTCATAGTGGCGCCGGATGCCTTCCATTTCGTGCAGCCACTCCTTCGGGTCGACGCGCAGCAGCTCATTCAGGTTCTGCGCACTCAGCGAAAGACCGGACAGATCGAGCGCCCCGGGCGTCGGCAGATAGCCGATCGGCGTCTCCTGCGCCTCACCGGTGCCGGAAACCCGTTCATAGATCCATTTGAGGACCCGGCTGTTGTCGCCGTACCCCGGCCAGAGCCATTTCCCGTCATCGGATTTCCGGAACCAGTTCACATAAAAGAATTTCGGCAGTTTATCCGCCCGGGTCCTGGCGCCGATCGAGAGCCAGTGCGCGAGGTAATCCCCCATATGGTAGCCGCAGAAGGGCAGCATGGCGAAGGGATCGCGCCGCACGAGACCGACGGCCCCGATGTTCGCGCTGGTGGTCTCCGAGCCGACGATGGATCCGAGGAACACGCCGTGATTCCATGAAAATGCCTCATGCACGAGCGGAATAGTGGTCGGCCGCCTCCCGCCGACGAGAAAGGCGCTGATCGGCACCCCCCGGGGATCTTCCCAGGCCGGATCGATGACCGGGCACTGGGTTGCCGGGGCGGTGAACCGCGCGTTCGGGTGGGCGCCGTTTTTCCCGCTCGAAGCCTCCCAGACGTTGCCGGTCCAGTCGATCTTTCGCCCGGCCGGCGGTTCGTACCCGATGCCCTCCCACCAGACATCGTTGTCTTCGGTGAGGACGACATTGGTGAAAACGGCGTTCTTCTGCACGGAGAGCATCGCATTGGGATTAGACTGCATGGACGTTCCCGGTGCTACACCGAAGAATCCCGCCTCCGGATTAATGGCGTAGAGACGGCCGTCGGCACCGAATTTCATCCAGGCGATATCGTCCCCGACGCACTCGACCTTCCACCCGGGAAGCGTGGGTACCATCATGGCGAGATTGGTTTTTCCGCAGGCGCTGGGAAATGCGGCGGCAATGTACTTTTTCTCGCCGCCGGGCGGGGTGATCCCGAGAATAAGCATATGCTCGGCAAGCCACCCTTCATCACGCGCCTGAACCGACGCGATGCGCAGCGCAAAGCATTTCTTGCCCAGCAGCGCATTGCCGCCATAGCCGGAGCCGAACGACCATATGGTCCGTTCCTCGGGAAAATGGCTGATATATTTATTTTCGATGAGCGGCGTGCACGGCCACGGGCTGTCTTTCTGACCCTCGGCCAGAGGCGCGCCGACCGAATGGAGACACGGCACAAATTCGCCGTCGCTGCCCAGCGTTTCGAGCACCCTGGAGCCGATGCGCGTCATGATGCGCATATTGACGACCACGTACGGCGAATCCGAGATCTCCACGCCGATTTTCGAAATCGGGGAGCCTATCGGTCCCATTGAAAACGGAATGACGTACATGACGCGACCCTTCATGCAGCCGCGGTACAGCCCCGTCATTGTGGTTTTCAACTCCGCCGGATCCATCCAGTGGTTGGTGGGCCCGGCATCGTCCTTACTCTTTGCGGCAATAAACGTCCGGTCTTCGACGCGCGCGACATCGGAAGGGTGACTGCGGAACAGGTAGCTTCCCGGTTTCTTCGCGGGATTGAGGGCGGTTGCCATACCCGCCGCGACCATCTCCGCGCACAGCCGGTCGTACTCCGCCTGCGATCCATCGCACCAGTACACCGAATCCGGCCGGCATAGCGCAGCCGTTTCATCGACCCACTGCTGTAATTTTTTATGAGAAATCATACGCTCCTTTCAAATCGCAACTATTGTTGGTGCGCCCCGTCGGCGAAACCGCGGCAGCGCCGTCGATACAACGTAAGCGGATTGCAATCCCGACAAAAAAAAAGACCAGAGGGTGCCTTGACGGCCTCTTTGGCCTTACGCGGATCCGATTTTCCGATGTCGCTTCACCCGCTCCCAGAACTGTTTCCGCTCCTTCAATATTATAGAGATCCCGGGGATGTCCCGGCCCGCCTTCCCATACCGGGCCGACCCCATAGCCTATAGAAGATAATAATCGTTCGCTCCGCCGGGCAAGGGAAATCTGACCGGGAGCGTCCGGAGAGGATAAACGGTGCTATATTTGAAGGCATGGGTTGAACCGGGCACCATTGGCCGGCCATAATCATGGACTGCCGGCGTTCGAAAGGGGGAAGCCCGGCTTCGCATTCCGCGATCCGGACCGTCGGCGAGGCGGGCGACCGCAATTGCACCCCGCTCATTTTCGCGAAATTGGGAAAAAGGGGCGGTTCGGAAGAGAGCGGGTGAAAAGAATTCTTTCCTTTTTCATGCGGCTTTTATATAATTATCGGGGTAGGGGTAAAGGGAAGGCCGGCAACGAAGGGATTGCGACTCCATCGGCAAGCGGCGACGCTCTGCCGGAGACGCGACCGGCCAAGAATGTATTACATTCAAACCAGAGTTCACGATGGCCTTGAAACCGGCTTTAAAAAGAGATTCCGATGCAGCCGTTTTTTCCCGAACCCTGAGCATTCGGATCGGCTGCGCACTCTTCGTCGCCCCGGTCCTCCTGTTCGTTCCGGCCTGCATCTTCAGGGGATTTCCGGCGATTGCGCTGGCGCTCGCCCTCTATATCGGCTGGATCGTCCTGTTCGTGCGATGGCTGCGGAAACAGGTCGGCGATTACGGAGAAAAGGTTTCCAGGAGCCGGACGATCGCCGGACGGTTCCAGAATATCGCCAAGTATTTCGAAAGCATTCTCCAGGATTCAACGGATATCATTTTCACGGTCGATACCGAAGGGTTCATCCTCAAGTTCAACAAGGGAGCCGAAGTGCATTTCGGCTTCACCCAGGAGGAGATCGTCGGTAAGCCGCTGACACATATTTTTGTCAACGAATCGGACAAGCGGAAGGTGCTGGACGGCGTGCTCCTTACCGGGAAAACGGTCAACGAGGAGATTCCGCTCAAGACCAAATCGGGCGGCATCATCCTGGTCAACCTGAGCATGTCCGAGATGAAGAACGACAAGAACCAGATCATCGGCCTGGTGGTGACCGCCAAGGACATCACCGAGCGGAAGCGGCTGGAGATGGAGCTCCTGAAAAAGAACGAGCTCCTCAGCAAGCTGGCCGTCACCGATAACCTCACCGGGCTCTACAACTCGCGATACTTTTACGAGCAGATCAAACGCGAGCTTACCCGTCTCAAGCGCAATCCCGGACGCAAGCTGACGCTGGTCATGATCGATGTCGACCATTTCAAACAGTTGAACGACACGGAGGGCCACCAGATGGGCGACCATACGCTCAAATCGCTGGCCAACGTCATCAAGGTGTGCATCCGCAAGGATGTCGATACCGCCTACCGGTACGGCGGCGACGAGTTCATCCTGATCCTGCCCGATACCGATAAGGAGCAGGCGAGGATCGTCATGGACCGCATCCAGAAACAGTTCGGGGCCTTCAAGTTCGGCACGACCAGCCTCTCCATCGGCATCGCCCAGGCGCTGCCCGACGAGGAGAATCAGCCGCTCATTCGCCGGGCGGACGATGCGCTCTACACCTCGAAGCGCGAAGGCAGGGCGAGGATCACCGTAGCGCCGTAGGATAATGAATTTGCACTTCTGAAAGACGCTCTTGAAACGTGACCATGACCTTGATCAGCCCTGCACCGGATCGTATTCCGCCGCACTCTTCAAGTTAAGCGATGTCCCGTTCATGGTTCGACAGGCTCACCACGAACGGGGACATTGAAGCTCACCACGAACGTGTTTACTAACTCACCACTAACAGCGTTTGTAAATTCACCATAAACCATTCTATCTGGTTCCGCTCGCAGCCGCCGGAGCCGGCGAATTCGGTTTTCTCGGTTTTATCTCCAACCTGACCGTGATTTTCCTGGCCACCTTCTTCCCGTCTTTCACCTTATAAAAAACGACGATCGAGGTTCCCGCCTTCAAATCGGTAATTTTCCCGATTTTCCCGAGGTTTTTAACGCGGGTTGAATCCGAAAATACGATCGTATCCTGACGTGCAGACTCCTCGGTGTGAACTCGTTCCAGTACCTGGTGCACGTCCTCGCCGAACTCCCCACACGGATGAACCGCGACATCGATGACCTGCTGCCATGGAACTGGAAACCGGGTTAACCTCGATCGTGCCCCACCTATAAAATTATTTCCGCATAGCAGGCTGGCAATACACCGTTGGCAGGGGGCTTACTTTTAAATGGATGGAAACGGTGTCAGGAACCGGTGGTTCCCCGGATCGTCCTCAGAACCTTTATCGGAAAATCGGCACACTCTTCGCATAACTATTTGCACCTTCTTGCAACTTTACCGTATAACAGCCGGCTGCTAAATTACTGGTATTCCACGAAAGGCTGTGCGTTCCCTGGCCAATATTCTGATTAAACAGAGATGCAACTTTATGGCCATAGAGATTAAAAACGGTAATGGTTACCTTGTCCGAATGAGGGAGAGTAAATTCAATAGTGGTGATGGGGCTGAAAAAACCCTGAGAGAGTACTTTAAAATTAGATTGTACTGCTCGCGGAGATTCTTGATGGAGAACACCTATTTGCGGAAGAGGCCTGTACCATATACCGTTACCATAAGTCCCTGCAAAGAGATCTGTTCCGTTTACCGAAAAACATGTAATTTCATCATTCGGAAGGCCCGAATCGGCAGCCCAACTTGCACCATTATTGATTGAATGAAAGACGCCATTATACGTTCCCGCGAACAGATAGCTGCCTTCTTCTGCAAGGGATAGAAGATTATAAAGAGGCTCTGATGCATTGCAAAGAGTCCAGCTTGCACCGCTATTGGTGGATAGGAATACTTCGCCGCCAAAGCCACCTGCAAAGATATTTGTACTGCTGACGACAAAAGCTCTGGCCCCTTCATTATCATCGCTAAAAACAGTCCAGTTTGCACCGTTGTTGGTGGATAAATAGATGTTGTTTCCGGAGCCTGCAACCATATTGCTGCCACTCGCCGCAAGACAGTTGATATATGCGCCTTGAATGCCGGTATTGAAATTTTTCCAGTTTGTGCCATTATTGGTGGAAAGAAAAACTTCTCCGGAGTGCGTCCCGGCAAAGATATTGTTCCCCTTCACTGCAAGACAGGAGATTGATGAATCCGTAATGCCGGAATCAACAGGAATCCAGCTTGTACCGTTATTGGATGAAAGATAAACTCCACTTGACGTCCCTGCAAAGATATTGCTGCCACCCGCAACAAGAGACGCAACATCGGCTGAGAGGACTGAAGTCCAGTCCCTTCCGTTATCGGCGGATAAGAAAACTCCGCTGTGAGTTCCGGCAAAGATATTCCCCCCGGTTGCAACCATGGCCGTGATGTTGCCGACAATATTGTAAAGGTTAACAACTGAAGGCAGTCCAACATTGTCCGCAGTCCAGCTTGCACCGTTATTTGTTGACATAAAGACACCTTGCTGGTAAGGTGAGGCGTAGATGGTTTTGCCGCTTGCCGCAATAGTGTAGGGCTGACCGATACCATTTATCGCGGACCAGATAGTACCGTTATTTGCAGATAAATAGACGCCACTATCGGTCGCGACATAGATATTGCCACCACTGACTGCAAAGGAGAAAATAAAAAAGCTATTGCCTACAAATCCGGAATCAACCGCAGTCCAGCTTGTCCCGTTATTTGTTGAACGGAAAATACCGCCATTTCTAGTTCCAGCAAAGAGAGTGCTGCCATTCACTATAAGTCGGGTAATAGAAAGATTTGAGAGGCCCGAATTGACCGCGATCCAGCTTGCACCGTTATTAGTGGATAAATATATGCCGTTACTAAAAGTTCCGGCAAAGATATTGCTGCCGCTTACCGCAATACTAACAATATTTATAAGGCCGGAATCTACCGTAGCGACCGCAGACCAGCTTGTACCGTTATTAGTGGATAAAAAGACACCGATAGGTGTTCCGGCAAAAATATTACCACCGTTAATCGCTAAAGATTGAACATTAAGATTTACGAGTCCGGAATCGACCGCAGTCCAGCTTGCGCCGCTATTGGTGGAACGGAAAATGCCACCGCCAGTCGCCGCAAAGATCGTGCTGTCAAGCACTGCAATGCCAAACATAGTTGAATTTGTGGGAATTTTCTGGAGCATACTCCAATATTGATAATTATTAGTGCTACGATAAATTTTACCGCTATCAGCCACTGCATAAATATCGTTGCCATTCGCTACAAGGACGTCAATCTTAGCATCTCCCCGTGAACCGGTAGGCACCCATTGAGCATTTGCCGTCTGTGCCAATAAACCCAGCAACCCCATACCGGCAATAAGCTTAACTATAAAGTTTTTCATGTGGGCCTAATTCCTCTGAATTTAATTGTAGTGAAAACCCTGTGCCTACAAAACCAGCATCTGAAGTGGATATGCCTGGCGGCCAGCACAACGTCGTCCGGAAATGTCCCGTTTTTAGTTGAAACCGACAAAGTCTCCGAAGGCTATAAATTACGCTGCGCGACTTACCGAGTCAAACCTTTTCCGCCACCGCGCTATGGCAGTCCTGGTCCTGGCAATGAACCGGTACCCCTGATTTTCCTGCCTGACTGGACCACTTACTCACCCCGCGTACCTTTGGATGATAGTCCGGACCAGC